>JAZDHW010000318.1:0-9566 GCA_043805555.1 Pseudomonadota bacterium | reverse complement strand
GCCCAGGAGCGCGCCGGCCGCCGCACCGGCGGCCACGCCGCCGAAGCCCAGGCCGGTGGTGTTCTCCAGGGCCGACTGGTCGGTGCGGCCCACGGCCAGCACGTTGCCCTGCAGGATGAAGTGGGCCTGGGCCGGGTCGTTGACCAGGCGGTAGCCCTTGGCCATCAGGGCGCTCATGATCTCGCCCTGGATGTCGAAGGGCTTGTCGCTGGTGTTGCGCATCTGCACGAAGATGGTGCGCTTGTCGGCGGCCACCGGGTCCAGGAAGATGGTGTTGCTCATCTTGGTCTGGACGTCCAGGTCCTTGTAACGAATGGCCGTGGTGGTCGCGGCACAGCCCGCCATGAGGGCCAGCGCGGCCAGCATGGCCGCCGCAATGCCCCATCGACCGAATTTTCTCAACATATCAACTGCCTCCGTAGTGTGGTCTCGGTCAACGTTCAGGGTTGGCGGGCGCAACCCCACGCCGGTAGCAAAACCAGCATAGCACTGACGAAATGGCCTGGCAATACGGTGACGCAGGGCCGCAACCCGCCCGGCGGGGGGCACGCCGGGCGCAAAAAGTCAGTCAACCCAAGCTGTAGCCCCAGCGGCCCCCTCATACACGCGCCGGCTATCGCCCAGGCCTGGTGTCTGGTTTTATTAATATCTATGAATCACTATCATCATTAGACCGAAACGTTCATCTCCCCTGGGTCCCAACATTTATTGGCGTACTGTTGCTCGTAGTAACAGGAAGGTTGTCTTTATTTCTCTTTGGTGTTAGTGATGCCTGTCCACCTAGCATCTCCTTTGATGACTGCGAAATTGATAATTCTTTAATAGACGACGTACATAGTGGTACAAACAAAGAAGCTAATCCAAGAAGTAACGCGATAATTCCAATCCTAAGTCCTTGCTTTGAGCTTTTTGCCAGCAAAGCGGTACCTTGTAATGTCGTTTTTGCCGTTTCCGCTAACGAACTAACATTTTGGGATAAACTACCAACATTTAATGTCAATGAATCCACTTTACCATTGATAAATTTTGCTTCGTTCGCTAATTCATTTATTTCATTTTGCATTCGGGCGGCATCATTCAAAACGCCTTCAACTGTAAATACATTCTGGCCTGCTCTGAGATAATCGATCTCCTCTGGAACACATGCTCTGGCCCGCCAAATTAGTTTTTCCATGTTCTTGTCGCTTACGGAGCCATCAGGAAGGTGGTTTGATGTCGTTTCACTAAATGGCTTAAACCTCCTGCCCTCCATGCCAGGTGGTAAATGCATAAATGCATCGAATCCTCCCTGGCGTGTCTGCTGATCAAACAATTTTTTAATTGGTATTTCACGCGAATATACGTCAAGAAGGTTTAAATCTTCTTCGCTGCCTTTTGTACGTAAGTATCGTAGCTTAATACTAAAAACATAAGGAAATAATTTCTCTAACACGTTTACCATTTTATACTTTATTCTGATCAATCTGAATTCACCAGGGCAGACGTTATTGCCTTTAAAATCGATTGCTATTACTTTGGTCTGCTTTCACTCGCCAGGATAAACTGACACTGCATTATCACTATATACAGATGTATTAAAGTAGTCATACATTACCATGCCATAATTTCGGTTGACACCAACTCTATTTACATCATAGCCACCAGTGGAAAAATTTTTGTTATTAAACAGATACTCCATGTTTAGGCAGGTTTCTGATATATCTTCTACCTCCTTCAGCACACGATAGGGTACCAGAATTCTTAACGCTGATAATGGCGCAGGACTTTCAGGGTATACGTGAACGATAAAAGATCGAATGCAAGTCAAGTCCCCTTCATCATGAATCCACATTCGATCGATAAATTTAGAAATCTCGCAAGAAACATTCGCATCTTTCTTTAGCTTAAAAAATGCTACCAGCATAACCCATCCCCCCAATACATGAAGAGGGAGCCCTATGGGCTCCCTCTTCATGTTTAAATTTAGAAGTGTGCTTTACGCCCAGTCATGTTCCTCAAAAATGAACACGGCAACTTCTCCGCTCTAGTTTCACCAGACCCAAACGCTCGGTACCTCACAGCTCGGCACCGTCTCAACCTAGTGTTCTTCTCAAGGGCACTTGTCCCTTTCCGCAAAATTATGGGCATCAACCTGCCCCGTTGCAAGGAAAATTAGCTCCCGTAACCGAATCGACGAAGAATCACCAGTTACATGTCCATCCAGGAGTCGCTGTACAGGCTGTGGCCCAGGATGACCCTGGCCCCGCGCACGAACAGCTTGGCCTCGTCGCCTTCCACCTGGTCCGCGCTGGTGATCTCGCCGTCCTGCACCTTGTGCACCACTTCCACCAGGTCCTGGCGGCGGCCGCGGGCGATGTCGACCAACAGCTTGTCCTCGAAGTCGGCGATGCAGGAATACATGCCGGCCCGCTCGAGCATGATCATGTAGATCTGGTTCAGGGGCTCACGCCACGGGGTGCCGTTGCTGATGTTGCTGAGGCCGTTGGTGGAGCGCGCGCCGGGGGCGATGTCCTGGAGCATCTGGGTGAAGGCCAGGGTGCTCATGAGCTGGGGCTGCTGGATGTTGACCGGGGTGATGATGGGGTCGACAAACAGGTTCTCGTTGGGGATGCCGGCCTCGTTGGCCGCGTAGCAAAGCTCCACCGCCAGGGCGGCGCGCTCGTTCTCGTCGCGCGGCAGGCCCTCGGGGCCCCACAAGAGGGCCACCATGTCGGCGCCGTACTTGGCCACGATGGGCAGCATCACCGTGTAGCGCTCGGGACGGGCCATGACCGAGTTGACCAGGGCCTTGCCCTTGTGCACGGCCAGGCCGGCCTCGATGGCCTCGATGTTGGAGGTGTCCAGGGCCAAGGGGATGTCGGACACGACCTCCTGGACCGTCTTGACCACCCACTCCATCAACTCGGGGCCGCCCTTGCGCGCCGGTCCCAGGTTGATGTCGATCCAGTCCATCCCGGCCTCTTTCTCTTCCAGGGCCAGCTTCTGGATGGGCTCCGGGTTGCGGTCTTTGAAGGCCTGGCCGATGACCTTCTTGATAACGTTCAGGTTCTCACCAATAAGTTGCATGCTTCCCACCTCTCTGGTGTGAGCGGAGCGCGGGGGAGCCCTTTTTGGCGTGCAAAAGGGGTTTCCCCGCACCCCCTCCAATAATAGCCAGTTGCCTCGTCTGTCAAGGGCGGCCGGGCCACCCCCGGGTCACTGCCTTAATCAGGTCTGCGATTTTCCCTTGCCCCGGGGGCGGGCAGTGAAAAATCGCAGGCGCGCGGTTGGCGAAGGTTGGGACGCGGAAGGGCCAAGGCCGGCCCCGGCCCTTCCGCGGACAGCCTTTTAGGCCTTCCACTCTTTGAGGAACTTGGCCAGGTGCGCGGCCTCGCGGGGGCCGATCTTCACGCTCCAGCCCGGCAGCTCCTCTTCCAGGTCGCCCGCGATGGCCGCGGCGTAACCGGGGATGATGATGGACTTGTGGTTCACCTTCTCGTCGATGCCGCTCTTCTTGACGAACATGCCCACGTCGTCGCCGGAGAACTTGCCGGCGGCCCAGGCGGTCATGACCGACAGGCCCTCGGTGTCCTTGATCAGCAACCAGGTGGGCACCCGGCTGGACTCGATCTCGCCGCTGACGATGAAGTAGGTCAGCGAGAAGTTGGTGGTCACCGCCACCGGGCTGTCCGGGCCGGGGCCGCCGATCTCGTAGATGCCCTGGGTCACGGTCATGGGCCGCTGCGGGTCGGTGTAGATGTTCAGGCGCTCCAGCAGAAGCGGGAAGATGTTCTCGGCGGTCAGGTCGCTCATGACGATGATGCCGGCGTACTTGGCCACCATCAGGGCCGCGGCCACCGTCTGCTCGGCCAGGTCGTCGCTGGTGGCGCAGGCGAAGTTGATGGTCGGGAAGCCCAGGGCGCGGTTGCCGGCGGAGAGCGCGGCGCGGCGGGTGCCCACGTTGTCGGCGAAGATGCCGGCCAGGTCGCGGGCGCCGGAGTCGATGACCAGGTCCTTCAGGCCGGCCGCGGTCAGCTCGCCCGTGAGCTCCATGACCTCGTCCAGGTCCGCGCCCTTGACCACCAGCGGGCAGCCGGTGTCGCCGGCGATCTTGGCCATCTTGTCGGCGTTGGCGTTGGTGGCGGCATAGAGCAGGGGCTTCTTGGCCTTGAAGGCCTCAGCCACCGGGCCCAGGATGGCCGGGTCCTCGCAGGCCAGAATCAGGGACAGGTCGCTGTTGTCCACCACCGCCTGCACGGCGGCCTTGAACTTGGCGGCGTCGCCGGAGGCGCACTCCACGAAAGCCAGCTCGGGACGCAGGGTGACCCCCACGCGCTCCCACTGGTAGGAGGCCCAGCGCTTGGCCTTGGCGGCCGCGTCGGCGTCGGTGTCCTTGATGGTGCCGGCGAAGGCGCAGGGATTGTAGAAGGTCTTCTCATGACGGAAAAGCACCGTCTCGCCGCCCACCTTGAGCGCGGTGGCGCCGCTGCCGATGGCCACCGGGCGGATGGGGGGCGCGCTGGCCTCGGCCAGCTGCTCGCGGGACTCTTCGGAGACGTAGGGGCAGGAATCCAGCTCTGCCTTGCCCGCGGCCAAGTTCATGGCGAAGGCCAGGCAGGTGGGCACCCCGCACTCCCCGCAGTTGGTTTTGGGCAACAGTTTGAAAATCTGAATGCCGGTAAGGGCCATGCTCCACTCCTTCCCAGGGGGCCCGCGGATCACCACATTAGGCGATTGACGGAGGGGCCCCCGCGGGCGGGGGGCCCCTCCGGATTACTGGCTTAGCCGACGATGGGGTCCAGGGTCAGGGCGGGGTGCCCCACCTTCTGCAGGAACTCCATCACGGTGGCCTCGTCGGTGCCCACGGTCTCGTCGGCGATCTTGTCGATCAGGTCGGGGATGCCCAGCTCCTTGCCGCGGCGCTCCAGGTTCTCGCGCAGCTCTTCCTTCAGGGACTTGGGCATCCACACCATGCGCAAGAGGCCGCCGTCGCCGACCAGGTACTTGCGCTGGATGACGTTGTACTTGGAGTGGCCCACGAAGCCGGGCGAGGAAGCGCCGCCACCCATGACGCCGGCCAGGGTGGTGAACTTCATGCCGCAGGGGGTCTCCCCGGTGTAGTCGCGATGCACGGTCATGACGCCGTTGCAGCCGGGCAACATCGCCGCGATGCACTCGCAGCAGCCGCAGGTGGTCATGGGCTCGTACACGATGGAGTAGAAGTTGTAGCGTTCGATCTTCTGGCGCGAGGCCTTGAAGACGAAGTCGTTGACGCCCTTCCACATGCCCAGCTTCGGATCCAGGCACTCGCCCTTCTCGATGGGCTGGTTGGGGCCGGTGGGGTTGATCTCAAAGGAGGCCTTGCAGTCCATCCAGTTGTAGGCGCCGCACAGGCCGGTGCGCTCCGGGCTGACCACGCAGACGTGGCTGGGGGCGAAGGACTGGCACAGGGTGCAGGAGTAGTAGGTCTCCACGGACTCGTCGGTCATGTTCTCCACGCGGGCGTCGCGGGTCTTGTAGGCGGCGCGGGCCTTGTCGGTGAACTTGTCGACGTCGGCCTTGTCGGTGAACAGGGTCACCTGCACCTTGTCCAGGATGCTGCCGAAGTCCTTGTGGAACATGTCGTGCAGGATCTGGCCGATGTGCTTGAGCTCGAAGCCCTTGTCCACCGCCGGGCGGCCCATGCGGATCCAGGCGATGTCGCGCTGGCCGATGTGCATGACGCCCTGGGCGTAGTTGATCAGGTGGTGGATCTGGCGCTCCAGGATGGGCTCGAAGTCGGGCTGCATCTTGCGCCCGGCCACCTGCACGAAGATGCCCAGCGGCAGCCGGCCGCCCTTGTCGCCCAGGTCCTTCAGGGTCTGGCCCACCACGGTGATCTTGTTGTCCTCGATGGCGTCCATGTCCGCCATCTCCACCAGCTCGGTGGCCTGGGTCTTGCCGCCGCCCATCTCGACGAACAGGTCGTCCTTGCGGATGCGCTCGCCCTCGAAGGCCGGGCCGTAGGAGACCGGCACGTCCACCTTGGTCACGGTGGTCTTCAGGCCGCGGACCTCCACCGATTTCTGCACCATCTCGTGATGGCCCACGTTGGCCACGACGTGCTCGTAGGTGCACACGCCGGTGGGCAGGATCTCGGGGATGTCGGTGTCGGCGATGGTCGGGAAGCCCCAGTTGACGCAGCCGGCGGCGTTGGCCGCCCACTCGGCGTTGACCTCGCCCAGGGCGTTGACGAAGGCGAAGATGCGGTCCTTGTTGTACAGCAGCATCTTCTTGTAGTCGCCCGGCTTCACGCCGCCGAAGGCCATGGCCGCGCGGTTGGCGAAGCCCAGGGCGAAGACGGCCGCGCTGATGTCCGGGCCAAACGGCACCAGGCGGGTGTTCCAGCCCACCTGCACGCCGGCCTCGATGAGCTGCTCGGTGAAGGTGGTGCCGGCCTGGTTGGCGCACATGAACACGTACAGGTTGCGGCGCTGGTACTCCTCGGCGATCTCCTTGGCGATCTCCGGGGTGGGGGCGGCGCCGACGATGGCGGCGAAGCCGGGGGCGGAGCCGTCCACGAACTCCACGCCGCGCTTACGGAAGATGGTGTCCTCGGCGGCGCCCAGCCAGATCTTGCCGGACTCCACGTCGCACACTTCCGAGGTGTAGTAGAAGTTGGGGTCGTCGACGTAGCGGATGGCCTCGACGATCTCCTCGGCAAAAAGGGCCGCCATGCCCGCGTCCAACAGCGGTCCCAGGTAGGGCAGGTTGTTGAAGTTCTTCACGTGGGGGGGCAGCAGCCGGCGGGTCACGTCCATGGCCTTCTTGGCGTCGCCCAGGTTCTTGATCGGGATGCCCAGCAGCGAGTAGATGATGGGCAGGTAGTAGGCGGTGTTGGGGAATTCAAGCTTCTGCTCGGGGCCGTACTGCTCCAAGGCCCGCTTGTAAATGCCCTCGGCCTTGCTGACGATATTGTAAGCGCCCTGGATGGCGGCAAAAGCGACTAATTTGGACATTGGATTGGGTCCTCCTTTCTAGAAGGCGATGCTCGCCGGCTTTTAGGCGGCGTCCAGCTTCTGCCGGTCGGCCATGTCCATAAGCACGCGCTCCTTGGCCTTGTCCAGGCCCAGGGCCTTACGCTTCTTGTCGATATGGGCGATCATCTTGTGGGCGTGCTCGTAGGGGTCCGTGACCAGATCCCACATGCCGCCGTAGATGCCCTCCAGCTCCTCGAACAGGTGCTTCTGGAAGCGCGGGGCGCCGGTGACCGGCAGGCCCACGCCGAAGACGGTGTAGACGCCGGAGGCCACGAAGTAGTGTCCGATGCTGATGGCCTTCTCGCTCATCCACTCCGGCGCCGAACCGGCCGCGGGCAGGTCGCTGATGTCCTTGCCCAGGCCGCCGGCCTTGACCACCTGGGTGGCGGCCATGAGGATGCGGCTGTTGTCCACGCAGGAGCCCATGTGCAGCACCGGCGGGATGCCGACGGTCTCGCAGACCTCGGCCAGGCCGGGGCCGCAGTAGACCTTGGCCGACTCGGGGGTCAAGAGGCCGGCCTTGCCGCAGGCCATGGCGTTGCAGCCGGTGGTCAGCACGATGACGTCGTGCTTCAACAGCTCCTTGACGATGATCAGGTGATCGGAGTCGTGCTTGACGCGGGCGTTGTTGCAGCCCACCACGCCGCCGATGCCGCGGATGCGGCCGTTGATGATGTTGTCGTTGAGGGGGGTGTAGGAGCCGCGGAAGGTGCCGCCCAGATGGTAGTTGATGGCCTCATAGCTGAAGCCGACGACCATCTTCTCCTTGTACTTGGGGATCAGCGGCATGGCCTTGCGGTTGGCGTAGTTGTCCACCGCCTCCTTGACGATCTTCTTGGCGTCGTCCAGCGCGTGGTGCTCGTCGAACTCGATGTGCACCGTATCGCCGGACTCAATCATGGCGCGCGGGTTGGTGGTGATGATCTTGGTGTGGTAGCACATCGCCACGTTGGCGATGTTCTCCATGATGCACTGCACGTCCACCACCATGGCGTCCACCGCGCCGGTGACGATGGCCAGCTCCTGCTGGAGGTAGTTGCCGGCGATGGGCAGGCCGTGGCGGACCAGGATCTCGTTGGCGGTGCAGCACATGCCGGCCAGCACGATGCCCTTGGCGCCCTTGGTGGCCGCGTAGGAGATCATCTCCGGATCCTGGCTGGCCACCACGATCATCTCGCTCAGGAGCGGCTCGTGGCCGTGGACGATGATGTTGACGTGGTCGGCCTTCAGCACGCCCAGGTTGATCTCGCCCTGGATGGGGTAGGGCGTGCCGAACATGACGTCCTGCAGGTCGGTGGCGATCATCGAGCCGGCCCAGCCATCGGCCAGGGCCGCGCGGGAGCACTGCTTGATGATGTTTTTGTAGTCCTGGTCCACGCCCATGTGGGTGCGGTGCATGATCTCCACGATCTCGCGGTCGATGCCCCGCGGCACCACGTCCAGCTTCTTCCACAGCTCGTAGCGGGCTTCGGGGGCGCGCTTGGCGTAGTAGATCTCGCCGTCCTGCTGGCCCCACTGGGCCAGGGCCTTCTCGCCCACCTCGGCGGCGATGTCATAGATGTCGCGCTCCTTCTCCTCGCCGTCGACCACGTAGGTGGTGGCGACGTCGAAGTCAGGGGCGATCTCCAGGAGCTTCTCGGTGTCCTTGATGCCGTAGTCCTCGGTTTCCCGGCGGGCGGCGGCCAGGAAGACCTCGGCCACGCCGCGGCCGTGGTCGGAGTGGGCGGCGGCGCCGGCGGCGACCATGCGGGCGAAGTTGCGGGCCGCGATGGTCTCCGGGGTGGCCCCGCACAGGCCCTTGCGGTCGTCCTTGCCCTCGGCCTGCTTCTTGGTCAGCGGCAGGCGGCAGGGGCCCTGGGAGCAGTTCTTGCAGCAGGTGCCCTGTTCGCCGATGTTGCAGGGTTTCATGGTAATGGCGCGGTCGAAGATGGTCTCGCAGCCGTCGATGGCGGCCTTCTTAAGCATCTCGACGGTCGCGAAGTCTACCGAGGCCTCTTTGGGGTCCACGGTCTTGGGCTTCGCCTCAGCCTTGGCCTTGATCTCTTCTGCCGACATCAGAGGTTCCTCCTCTTAATTTGGGGTTGGCTGGTTCCCCCTCTCGGAATACATCACGCTGGATTCAGGCCAGCGTTGGTTGCCTAACTCGCGCTTGGCTAGCGCAGGTGGCCCGGGCCGCGCAGCGACCAACGGTCCAGGGTCTTGTAGATGTAGGCCGCGTCGGGGCCGGCCACGCCGAGTTCGCGGTCCTTGCCGGGGGTGGCGCCCTCGGGCAGACCGGAGGCGGCCTTGTGGGCGGCCTGCTCGGCCAGGTGCTTCAGGCGCTCCTCGGTGCGCTTGCGCCTGAGTTCGTTGAGGTCGGCCATTTCCTTGGCCTTGGCTTCGGCTTTGGCCTTGGCTTCGGCCTCCGCCTTGGCCTTGGCTTCCGCCTCGGCCTTGGCCTTGGCCTCGGCCTCCGCCTTGGCCTTGGCAGCCGCATCGGCCTGGGCCTTGGCTTCGGCATCCGCCTTGGCCTTGGCCTCGGCCTCGGCCTTGGCAGCGGCATTGTCCACCACCGGGGCGACGGGCGCG
>JAZDHW010000317.1:0-6132 GCA_043805555.1 Pseudomonadota bacterium | reverse complement strand
CAGCCTGAGTCCCGGAACCAATATGCTCACCGATGGCTGGTCCGGCTACTTCACTCCCGGACAAGACTTCAAACATGAGCCCACGGTCCAGGGTAACCCGGCCAACGCCAAGCGCATCCTGCCCTTGGTCCATCTTCAATTCAGCAATCTCAAGTCCTGGCTCAACGGAACCTTCCACGGAGTCAACCCCAAGCATCTGCCTGCATATTTGCAGAAGTGGAATTATCGCTTCAACCGCCGATCCATCATCACCGATCTCTTTCAATACCTAATCAAAAGAGCGGTGATCACGGTAGCCATAACCTACAGTGAGGTCGCCCAGGGTATGACGCCAATCAACGCACTAGATGGTTTATGCGGATAGGCGCAAATTTTAAATCAATTTGGTTGTTCGAATTAAATCTTTTTTCTTAGCCCTAATATAACACACCTTATCACAATGAATACTCTGCCATAGCACATCAATTATTTCAAACCCGTTCAGTAAAATTATCTCTTTAAGTTCATTAAATGTTGGGTGCCA
Source organism: Pseudomonadota bacterium (assembly GCA_043805555.1). GTDB lineage: Bacteria > Desulfobacterota > Desulfarculia > Desulfarculales > Desulfarculaceae > JACRDC01. Next base: position 5,609 of record JAZDHW010000317.1, on the reverse strand, counting down.
AGTATGATGATCTATATACCTTTTAATTCCAACACTAGGAAGAACCTCCCTAATTTTTTCTTTAATAATTTCTTTATAAGCTAATTTTCCATCTTTCCCTCCAATTACAAATAAGCCAACTATCAATTGACCATCCTGATTTAGCACTCTATATGCTTCGTTTATCGCTAACTCAGGGTTTAAAAAGTGATCAATAACTGATCGCATATGAACCGTATCAAATGAACAAGATTTGAATGGCAAAAACTCTGCGTCACATGCTAAAAAGTTTAAAGGATCGGTTATAAAGGGGTAAGCTTGAATTATTTTTTCGCTAACATTATTAAACACTCCTAGAAATGGATCACATGACACATATTTTTGGTTAGGCTGTAAAAACGCTCGCAACCGTCCTTGATGTCCTCCAATATCCAGGCAACTACCCTTTATGGGCATCACGGCATATACTTCCTCTACTCCAAGTTTTTCTTTATTATAATCATAGTGGCTTGCTTCTGAAGCAGAATACTTTTGGAATTCAATTTGCCCCATCATCCATCGTTTTTGATCAGACGTCGTATAGTTATTTAGCAGTCTAAGATCATAAATACCATCAACAATAGGATATTTTCTTCCATATGATGTGATCAAATAATTACCATCATCTGATTTAATTAGATCTTCTTTCCCTAAGGGGTCAACCAGTATATTCCTTACCCAATCTTCAATTTTAACAACATTGTTAATGTTCATAATTAATCCCTCTCTATCCGTAAGTTAGTTGTACTTAATGATCTTTCAATACTGTTAGGCTGGTATCCTTCTTCTGTTATGCTGCTACGTGACCTACCTACGGACCTGATACCAAAGACTACGTTACAGTCGCGCCTGCTGACCTTTGACCTTCCCCCAAATCTTGTCTCAGGGGATGGGTTGGGATCCTTGGCCAATCGCGGTCAGGAGCATGGATTCTGGGGATTCCCATTCCTAGGCGGTGTTGTCCAAGATAGATTCTCACAAGCTGGCTAAGTGATCGAAGCGAGATACCATCATCTCAGCGTGGTAGTGTGGTTCTGCGAAAAGCAAACAATACCGCGACCAAGAGAGGGCAAGGCCATGGAACGAGTAGCCAGCCTGTTCAGTCAACTGCTGCATCACTTCCCCCGCACCGAGTTCGCCGCCCTGGTCAAGCTGCACGGCGCCGAGGTCAGGACCAAGGGATTCCCCTGTTGGACCCAGTTCGTGGCCATGCTCTTCTGCCATCTGGCCAAGGTCGACTCCCTTAGGGAAATTTGCCAGGGGCTATCCTGCTGCCTGGGCAAGCTATCCCACCTGGGGGTGAGTGCGGCGCCCAAAAGGTCCATTCTGTCCTACGCCAACCAGCACAGAACCTCGGCCTTGTTCCGAGCCCTGTTTTTCAAAGCCATGGAACACTTCCTGGGCCATTATCCGACCCTTTCAAGGTGTCCACAAGATCGGGGGAACTTCATTGCAGCATATCGCTCCCCTTCCTGCTTCCGACCTTAGCAAGGTGCTGGTATGAGAGTCAACGGCGGGCGCGCCAAGCCCTAATTTTGGCAACCCTGGTCCCGGTGCCCTATATCTTTCAAGTAGCTTCCCGCATATCCGCCTGCAAGAGGGAGCCAATCCCTGACAAAGCGCCGTAGGCAAAAAAATGGGGACAGGGTGAGGACAAAAGAGCTTGCATAAACGGCAGGGGCTTAGGCCACACGACCTAAGCCCCTGTTTTTCTTGGTGCGCCCGGGGTGATTCGAACACCCGGCCTACGGATTCGTAGTCCGGCGCTCTGTCCAGCTGAGCTACGGGCGCGGGATGTGCCGGCCGACCTTGGCGGGAACCAGCAACGGCTGCCTATTATAACAAAAACCCGCCGCCTGGCAACCGCCCGCCATCGATAACTACGCCTTAAGCCAACATCTCCCGGGCCTGGCCCAACAGGCTGGCGATGGCCAGGCCCTGGGGGCACCTGGCCTCGGCCTGGGCCAGCTCGGCCGCGCCCAGGCTGGCCAGGGCTGCGGCTGGCAACTGGGCGTAAAGTTCGCGCGCCCGCTGCAAATCGCCGTAGGAGCGGGCGTACATCATGGCCCGCATCACCTCGCCCACCGGCACGTTGGCCCCCAGCACGCCCTCGCAGAGCCCGGCGCAGCCGGCGCAGTAGTCGCAGGACGTGGCTGAAGCGTATTGGCGCAGGTAGTCCAGGTCCGTGGCGCTGAGCTTGGTCTTGTCCATGGCCGCGGCCGCGTTGGCGCTGAGCTGGGCGATGTTGGGCATCTGGCTGCACAGGCTGGCCAGGCGCGGGTCGGTCCAGACCGCCTTCAGCTTGACCTGCTCGGGTGAGAAGCCCTGCTTCAGGAACCGCTCGGCCAGGGCGTTCTCCTCGCCGCCCCCGGGGCTCACCGGCCCGCCGCCCATGGTCTTCATGGCCGTGAGCCCGACGCCGGCGTCATGGCAGGCCTGTACCGCGTCCTTCATCTGCTGGGTGTGCAGGATGCGGAAGTTGTAGGTGTGCAGGATGCCGTCCACCCAGGGGAGCTTGGCCGCCGCGGCCAGGCAGTCCTCCATGTTGCGGTGGGTGGAGAAGCCGAAGAGCTTGATCTTGCCCGAGGCCTTGGCCTTCTCGGCCCAGGCCCGGATCTCGGGCCGGTCGAACTCCTTGATGTCGGTGATCGAATGCACGTAGTACATGTCGATGTAGCTGGTGTTCATGCGGGTAAGCGACTGGGCCAGGTGCTCGTCCATCTTGGCCACGGTGTGCTCGGGGCTGTAGCTCTTGGTGACCAGGAAGACCTTGGCCCGGGCCTCGGGGTACTTCTTGAAATACATCCCGATGCCTTCCTCGCTGCGGCCGCCCTCATAGCTGTCGGCGGTGTCCCAATAGGTCACGCCCAGGTTCATGGCCTGCTTGAGCACGATCTGGTTGGTGGGGGTGTCCCACATGGTGCCCAGGGACAGGATGGGCACCTTGACCCCGCTGCGGCCGAAGGTGCGCTGGGGCATGGTCCCGGCGGCCGGCGCGTCGGCGGCCGCGGCCACGGAAGCGGGGGCGTTGGCCAAAAGCAGCGAGCCCGCCCCGGCCACGGCCACGTGTTTCATGAAGTCACGGCGCGAGGAACCCTTCTGGGTCGGCATGGCAAGCACTCCTTCTTAGAGGCTGTTTACTTATTATTTTACCGGGTCGGGCTTACAACAACAGTGAACGTTTGGCGCTGCGGCTCTCGTTCTCGGCCGTGACCCGGATGGCCCGTTGCCCGCTCACCGGACATTCATGCTCGCAGACACCGCAGCCGATGCAGCGGGCCAGATCCACCACCGGCTGCTGCAGGCGCACCACCAGCTCCACCTTTTCGCCGGGCTGGGGCAGCCAACCCGGTCCGGGTTGCAGCTCCAGGGCGTCGCTGGGGTTATTGGCGATGCGCCGCCGGGTCTCGGGCCGGCCCGGAGCCTGGGCGAAGTAGTCGCCGGTGCCGAACGCGCCGGGCTTGAAATCCGCCCCCGGCACGCCCAGGCGGCGGCCCCTTATCTCGGCGACGGTCACGCTCTGGCGCACCGCAAAGTGCTCGCGGGTGGTGATGGCCTTGGGGCTGACCGGGCAATTCTCCTGGCAGACGATGCAGGGCCGGTCCATGGCCCAGGGCAGGCAGCGGCCGCGGTCCACAAAGGCCGTGCCCAGGCGGATGGGCCCGGCCGCGGCGAACTCGCCCTGGCCGCGCTTCTCGGCCAGGCTGATGGGCCGGATGGCGGCGGTGGGGCAGATCTGGCCGCAGGCCACGCAGTTGAGCTGGCAGCCGCTGGTGCCGATGCGCATGTGCAGCCCCGGCGTCCACAGGGCCTCCAGGCCGTGTTCCCAGCCGGCCGGCTGGATGACGTTGGTGGGGCAGACTCGCATGCACTGGCCGCACTTGAGGCAGCGCTCCAAGAACAGCGGCTCGGCCAGGGCCCCCGGCGGCCGGATCAGCCCCGGCGACCAGGCCGGCCCCACCAGCCCGCCCAGGCGCAGGGCCGGGACCGCCGTGACGCCCGCCACCAGGGAGAGCACCACGCCCCGCCGGCCGATGTCCGGGCTGGGGGCCTCGCCGCCGGCCGAGCGCTGGGGCGCGTAGGTCACCAGGCCGTCGCGGCAGGCCGGCAGGCAGTTCATGCACAGCACGCACTCGCTCTGGCGCAGGCCGTGAAAGGGCGCGCAGGCCCCCTCGCAGTCGCTCTCGCAGAGCTGGCAGGCCCGGCACTTTTGTTCGGTCCGCCCCACCCGGAAAAGCGCCCAGTGGCCCAAGAGGCCCATCAAGGCCCCGGCCGGGCAGACGAAGCGGCAGAAGAAGCGTGGCCGCCAGAAGTTCAGGAGCAGCGCCGTCAAAAACACCGCCGCAATCAGCCCCGCGCCCTGGTATAGCCTGGGGGCCACCGCCAGCTTGCCAGCCGCGGCATCCACCAACGGCAGCAGGACCAAGTTCAGCGAGCGCTGGGCCAGGGGAATGGGGTCCAGCAAGCCGGTCTGCAACGACGCGCCCTTGATCTCCCCTGGGGCCGACCACAGGGCCAGGGCCGCCAGCGCCGCCGCCCAGGCCAGGCCCACCAGCGCCGCGCTGCGGGGCTTGCTGGCCAGCCGCCGCACGGCCAGGGCCACCACGGCCACGATCACCAGGGCCACCAGCCACCAGCCCGCGCCCGCGGCCAGGCGCGGCAGCAGGTCCGCGCCCGCCGCGGCCAGCATAAAGAGCAGCACGTAATACTTCACCGCCTGGGCCGGATGGGGCTGGTTCAGGGCCTCACTGGCCTTGGCCCCTTTGCCGCGCCGGCCCAGCCAGCCCAGGAAATGGTGCATGGTGCCGAACGGGCACAGCCATCCGCAGAAGAAGCGCCCCAGCACCAGCGTCAGCCCGATGGTCACCAGCGCCCAGGCCATGCCCGCGTACAGGCTGCCGCTGGCCACCAGGCTGCCCAGCGCCGCCAGGGGGTCCAGCTCCAGGAACCAGTTGACCGGCCAACCCCGCAACTGCCAAAAGCGCTCGCCCAAGGTGGACACCACGCACAACCACAGGAACAACGCCAGGAAAAACCCCTGGCTCACGCGCCGCACCGTGGTTATGCGCATGGCCGGACCTCAAGACGGGGAAACCCTTTCTTGAAAGAAAGGGTTTCCCCGGACCCCTTCCCAAAGAACTTTATCTGGGTGGCGAATTTGGGGTGCGGCTGCGCCGCCCCCGCAAATTCGCCACCCACAAAATTCTTGGGAAAGCGCGCCGGGGGAACGCTTGCTGTCCAGATTGCTTGCGCCCTTGGATGGCGGACCACTGGCTGGCCAGAAGTTGCTTCCGTATCCCTCTTCAGAGACCGTGGCAATGGCGCGCAGCGCCATTGCCTAAAGGTCTTTGAAGGGGGGTCCGGGGGGAAACTTTCTGTCCCGAAAGTTTCCCCCCGCTCACGCTCCCCACCGCCCCAACGTCTAGCCAAGGGACACCTCCTTGGGGGCGAGGCTTTGCCAGTCGCTGGTTCCCAGGCCCAGGCTGGCGGCCTTGGCGATGAAGGGCAGGTCGGCCGGGGTGCGGCCCAGGAGCAGGCTGGCGCGGGCGTCGGCGGCCACCTGGTCGGTGGAGACGATGAGGGTTTCGGTG
>JAZDHW010000316.1:0-3098 GCA_043805555.1 Pseudomonadota bacterium | reverse complement strand
GTTCACGCAGACCAGGGTGGCGAACCACAGGGGATGGAAGTCCAGCTCGGTGGCGATGGGGATGAAGATGGGCAGGGTGATGAGCAGGATGCCCAGCCAGTCGATGAACATGCCCAGGAAGAACAGGATGCCCATCATGATGAACAGCACCACGTAGCGGTTCAGCTCCATGCCCAGCAAAAGCCCGCTGATGGCGTCGCCGCCGCCCAGGCCCAGGAAGACCGACTGGAAGGCGTTGCCGCCCAAGAACAGCGTCATGACCATGCAGGTGGTCTTGAGGGTGCTGATGGCCGCCTCGTAGATTGCCCGCCAGGTCAGCTTGCGGTACATGGCCGCCAGGATGAACGCGCCCGCGCAGCCCAGGCCGGCGGCCTCGGTGGGGGTGGCGATGGCCAGCACGATGGAGCCCAGCACCACGAAGACCAGGGCCATGATGGGAAACAGCGAGGTGAAAAAGAGCGATACCTGCTGGCCGACGCTGTAGGTGCGCTCCTCGCGCGGCATGGGCGGGCCGTCGTCGGGCCGCAGCCCGCAGCGGATGAAGATGTAGACGATGTATAGCCCGGCCAGCAAGAGGCCCGGGGCCATGGCCGCGGCGTAGAGCTGGCCCACGCTTAGGCCAGCCATGGAGCCGTAGACCACCAGCATCACCGAGGGCGGGATGATGATGCCCAGCGTGCCGCCGGCGCAGATGCACCCGGCCGTGAGCGAGACGTTGTAGCCGCGCCGGAGCATGGCCGGCACGGCCAACAGGCCGATGGCCACCTCGGTGGCCCCCACCACGCCGGCGCTGGCGGCGAAGATGGTGGAGACCACGATCACGGCCAGGGCCAGGCCGCCCCGGATGGGGCCCAGGATCACGTACATGGTGTTGAAAAGCTTCTCGGCCACGCCGGAGCTGTCCAGGATCTGGGCCATGTAGATGAACAGGGGAATGGCCACCAGCACGTACTCGTCCATCACCCCGTAGGTCTTGTTGGCAAAAAGGGTCAGCAAGGCCTCCATGGAGCCGCCCCAGCCGATCAGGCCGAAGAACAGGGCCATGGCGCCCAGGGAGAAAGCCAGGGGGTGGCCCAGGAACAGGGTGAGGAACAAGGTGGCGAACATCACCAGCGCCAGGGTCTCCGGATCCATCAGTTCTGTCCCCTCAGCTTCTGGACGTCCTTGACAAAGTTGGACACCCCCTGCACCAGCAGCAGGATCAGGGCCACGGGCATCACGGTCTTGTAGGGGTAGAGCGGCGGCTTCCAGGCGCTCCAACTGTGCTCCCACTGGGCCCAGGAGTCGCCGGCGTAAAGGATGGCGGCCCAGGTGAGCGCTCCCACGAAGGGCGCGAAAATGATTACGAAAGTTATGCACCGCAGCCAGGCCTGGACGCGCTGGGGCAGTTGCAGGACGATGATGTCGATGCGCACGTGGCGGTCGTAGAGCAGGGTGTAGGCCATGCCCAGCATGAAGTGCGCGCCGTAGAGATAGACCGTGACCTCGAAGGCCCAGGCCGTGGGCGCGTTGAAGACCTTGCGCGCGATGACCTCGTGCATGACCACGTAGATCAGGGGCAGGATCAACAGCGCCACCCAGCGCCCGAACACCTCGTTGAATCCGTCTATGCAGGCCAGGAACTTTTTCATTGCTCGCTGCCAGGTTGGGGTTCTTGGCACCGGCCCGGCGGGCCGGCCGACCGGCCGGGCCGGTCATAGGCCAGTTGGTCTGACCAGTTCTGCCCTTGAGCCAGAAACGTGCCAAGCCGGCCGGTGCAACAGCGGAACTGGGTTTTGATTGTGCGCATTGGGTGATAGGAGCGCGCCCCGGACCGGACCGGCGGGCGGCGGCCTTGCAGGATGCAAATTAGCGCGGACGAACCTTTGAGATTGCAAGCTGGCCGCCCCGACCGGCCTGGGTTAACATGAGCGCAGAGGCCGGCCCCATGCCCGTCCCGCCCGGCGGTCGGCTTGGCCAACCCCGCGCTCCCATTCCCCTTGCCGGCCGCGGCCCGCCCCAGCCAGGGACGCCGCCCGCCTTTGCGCCTTTTTGGTAGAGCACTTGCATCGGCCCACCTGCCCTGCCCCTCACCGGACGCCCGGCGTCCCTCACTAGCCCGGGGAAGCGCGCATGTTTGCGATCATCGGTATTGGCGTGGTGCTGCTGGCGGTGGCCGGCGGCTACCTGATGGAAGGCGGCAATTTCAGTGTGCTGTTCCAGCCGGCCGAGGTGGTCATCATCTTCGGCGCGGCCCTGGGGGCCTTCGCCATCTCCGCCCCCAAGAAGGTCCTCATCGCCAGCGCCAAGGGGCTGCTCGGGGTCTTCACCGCCAAGGACCATGGCAAGCAGGGCTACATGGAGCTCTTGCTGGCCATGAACGAGCTGTTCCGCATGGCCCGGCGCGAAGGCCTCATCGCGGTGGAGGGCCACGTCAACAAGCCCCAGGAGAGCCCCATATTGCAGAAGTATCCCGGCGTGCTGGCCAACGCCTCGGTGCTGGGGTTCTTGTGCGACAACTTCAAGGTCTACATCTCCACCGGCATGGAGCCGGCCCAGTTCGCCGAGGTGATGGACACCGACCTGGACTCCCAGCACAAAGAGGGCATGCAGCCGGCGGCCGGGGTGAACCGGGTGGCCGACAGCCTGCCCGGCCTGGGCATCGTGGCCGCGGTGCTGGGGGTGGTGCTGACCATGGGCAAGATCAACGAGCCGCCGGCGGTGCTGGGCCACTCCATCGGCGCGGCCCTGGTGGGCACCTTCCTGGGCGTGCTGATGTGCTACGGCTTCGTGGGCCCCCTGGCCGCGGCCCTGGAGCACCACCACCACGAGCGCATGGGCATGCTGGAGGTGGTCAAGGTGGGTCTGTTGGCCACCGTGACCGGCTCGGCCCCGGCGGTGGCCCTGGAGTTCGCCCGGCGGGCCATCCCCCTGAGCGAGCGCCCCGGTTTTGAGGAGCTGGAGGAGGCCATCCGCAAGGCCTAGGTGTCTGTCGGAAAAAGCCGTCCATGGCTTTTCCCGACGCTAACTTGCCGGAAGTGAATTCCGGCAAGTTACGCAAATTGCTCGCCCCCGTTGGGGGCTACCAATTTGGCGGGCCATCCATGGCCCGCCTAGGA
>JAZDHW010000315.1:0-3248 GCA_043805555.1 Pseudomonadota bacterium | reverse complement strand
AAGCGGAGTGAACTCACATCTTTTTTAGCTGTAGACCACCCCACGTCCACCGTTTGAGGGGATGCCGCTATCGGAAGCGGATTGAACACTGGCCTTGTAGGTGCTGCCCAGGGTCTCGCCCAGGTTTGAGGGGATGCCGCTATCGGAAGCGGATTGAAACTGAATGATCCCGGTACCAACAAATCTCGGGTACTCTGTTTGAGGGGATGCCGCTATCGGAAGCGGATTGAAATAAAAGTCCTTCCCCTCATCCTCTTCACAGGCCGAGTTTGAGGGGATGCCGCTATCGGAAGCGGATTGAAACAAACAGATATTTTCCGTTTGGCTGCGCACGTATTGGGTTTGAGGGGATGCCGCTATCGGAAGCGGATAAGCGAAAGGCGAGGGCGTAATCGTCCTCGCCTTCTTCTTTCATGACTCTTAAAGGTTATCAGGATTTCGTGAAGCGGTCGGGACTGGTTTTTGACTTGGCCGGCATGAATCCTAGCCGAATCAAGCTCGCTTAGCTACTAAGTTCCGGCGGGTTTTATCGGCTGGATAGCCAGCGCTACGGCCGGCTTATCTCACACCAGATAGTAGTTTTCCGGTCCCAATAGAGCCGAGGCGCCATAGGCCTTGGTGCGGCGGTAGCCATCGGCGCTGATGCTGTAGACCCTTAAGCTGTCGTTGGGACCCAGCATGGCCGCCGCCTTCTCCGAAAGACGCACGGCCACATCTTCGGGCAGCCAGGCCTCGAAAACGCTTTTCTGCACCCGCACCGCCTGGGTCTGCAACAAAGTGGACACCCGCCGGCGGTCGCGGCTTTCCTCCAGGTCGTAGCAAAACACGGTCAACATCACCGCGCTGGCCATGGGCGGCCTCCCGGCTAATAGTCCATGAGGTAGGGGCGGTAGGTCTCCTGGCCCAGGGCGTGGCGGCGATAGGCCAGGACCTGCTCTTCCAGCAGCCCGCGCCACTTCACCTTTTCGCCCGTGCGCGGGGAGCGCACCGGGCGGTCCAGCCAGGCCTCATAGCCGCCCACCACCACTCGGCGGCCCTCGCCATTGGCCAGGCAGCCGCCCTCGGGGTCATGGTCGAACATCTCGGCCCGCAGCATGCGGTTGTTGGCCAGGTAGACGGCCAGCCCCTCCGACAGCGGGGCGCGGAACTCCTCCACCAGGTCCGAGGCGGTGCCCTGGTGGCCATCCAAGGAGCCGTGCAGGGCCCCGAAGCCGGGGTGCAGGCCGTGGCGGGTGAGCAGGCGCAGGATGTCGCGATAGAGGATGGCGGCGGCCAAGGAGATCACGGCGTTGATCGGGTCGCGGGGCGGCCGGCGGTTGCGGCCGACGAACTCCCAGGCCGGGTCCAGGGTCTGGGCCAGGGCCTGCCAGTAGTGGCGGGCCGCCTCGCCCTCGTGGCCCATCAACTCCTCGACGCTGGCGGCCCCGGCCAGGCGGATCAGCACCCGGCCCAAGGACTTGGCCGCGACGCCAATCCCGGGGTCGCCACGCCTGCGATTCAAGCGGCGCAACAGAGCGCGCTGGTTGCGCACCCGGCCGGCCACGATAAGCCGGGCCAACTCCAGGCGGCGGGCCGGGTCCAGGACCAGTGTTGCCTGGGCCAGGTGATAGCCGGCCTTGTCCGGCGGTGGAGGCTCCAGGGTGCCCAGAGTGCGGCCCCAGCCATCCAGGTAGGCCACCTGCACGCCGGCCTTGAGCGCCTCGCGCTGGGCGGCCGGGGTGATGGTGGTCTCGGGCCACAACTCCACCCGATCCACCCGGCCCGGCTGCACCGCCAAAAGCTCCGGAGAGTCCTCGCCGGCGCAGGCCCGCACCGAAAAAGACCGGTTGCGCAGGTCCAGGCAGCGCCCCTTGCCCACCACGTAGAGCACCCGCAGGCGCGGCGCCAGGCCGCCGGCCTCGATGCCGGGCTCCTCTTGGTCAAGCGCCTGGCCGGTCTCGGGGGATTGCGCGGGCAGGGTCTGTTTGGCCTGGTCCGGGCCCGTCGGGGCGGCTGCCAGGGATGATGGGCCCGGTTCAGCCGAGTCAGTGGCCGGCGCCGTCTCCGGCCGGGTGGTCTCGGGGCAGGCCTCGCTGGCGGCCTGCTCGGCCAGGCGGACTTCTCCCTCCCATTCCTCCTTTTTCAGGGCCAGGGAGCGGACAAACAGATGGCCCAGGAACTTGAAGCCCTGGTCAAAGGAAACCAGGCGGGTCTTTTCGGGGTGCAAGGTCAGGCCGCGCTCGCGCAGCAGTTCCGCGATGCGCTCCAGTGCCTGGCCGGCCTTTTGGCGGCCCTTGCAGAGCACCACGAAATCATCGGCGAAACGCACCAACCGCACACCAAAGCCGGCGATGGCCTCGTCCACCTCGTCCAGGTAAAGGTTGGCCAGCAGCGGTGAGAGTGGCGAGCCCTGGGGCAGGCCCCGGCCTTGCTGGCAGTGGGCGCGCAGCCAAAGGGCCACTAGGTCCAACACCCGGGCATCGGTGCAATATTTTCCCAGGAGCGCAAGAAGGCGGTCATGGGGTACGCTATCGAAATAGTCGTCGATGTCGCCGTCTACCACCCAGCGGAAGCCCTCGCGGTAGTGCCGCGAGACCCGGTGCACGGCCATGGCCACCGAGCGGCCGGGGCGGTAGGCGAAGCTGCAATCCTCCATTTCCGGTTCCAGGATGGGAGTCAAGGCCTGGGTCATGGCGGTCTGGGCCACACGGTCGCGCACCGGGGGAATGGCCAGGGTGCGCAGGCCGCCGGACTTCTTGGGGATGTCCACCCGGCGTAGGGGCCCGGGCCGGTAGCTGCCCTCCAGCAGGCTGGCGCGTAGCTTGTCCAGGTTGGGCGTCAGGTTGCGATCGAAGCTGGCGATGGTTTGGCCGTCACCGCCGGCCGCGCCCTGGTTGGCGCGCACCTTTTCCCAGGCCTGGAGCAAGGCCTCGGGGCTGGTCATCTGGGCGAAGAGGTTTTTCATGACCCTGTGGAAATGGGATAATACCTTAATTATAAGGGATAATTGGCATGAGCAGGTGGTACGGGAGGCCCTGCGGGGCCAGCTTGTATCGCTTGTGAATGCCACCCTGTGGAATCATGGCTTTTTTCTTCCGTCAAGTCAAGACCCTATGATAGGGTGGGTTTAGGGGGATGCCGCTATCGGAAGCGGATTGAAACAGAGTGCCGTTAAAGTACCCGTCACCCCACACTTTGTTTAGGGGGATGCCGCTAACGGAAGCGGATTGAAACCAGATTGCGAATGAAGAGCACGACGAAGCTATGGT
>JAZDHW010000314.1:0-2084 GCA_043805555.1 Pseudomonadota bacterium | reverse complement strand
GGCCTTCTTGCGCGGCCTGGTGGCGCGGGGCCTTTCAGGGGTGAAACTGACCATCTCCGATGACCACCTGGGCCTCAAGGCGGCCCTGGCCTCGGTGTTTCCCGGCGCGGCCTGGCAGAGGTGCCGCACCCATTTCATGCGTAATCTGCTCACCAGGGTGCCCAAGAGCGCCCAAGACCTGGTGGCCACCTTGGTGCGCTCGATCTTTGCCCAGCCGGACGCGGATGAGGTCTGGGCCCAGCATGGCCGGGTGGTGGAGCAACTGGAGAAGCGTTTCGGCGAGGCGGCCAAGCTGCTGGCCGAGGCGGCCGAGGACATCCTGGCATTCAGCGCCTTCCCCAAGGCGGTTTGGCGGCAGGTGTGGTCCAATAACCCCCAGGAGCGGCTTAACCGAGAGATTAGGCGCCGCACCGATGTAGTAGGCATCTTTCCCAACCGCCCCGCCATCGTCAGGCTGGTGGGCGCGGTGCTGGCCGAGCAGAACGACGAGTGGGCCGTGGCCCGCAGGTACATGTCGGCCGAGGCCTTGGATCAGGCCCAGGCTGGCCGGCAAGAACTGGGAGAGGAGATCGAGGCGGTCAAGCAGCTCGCCGCTTGATCAGGTACAGGATGGCGCGACCCTCGTACACCACCTTGACGGACTTGGCCGGCGCGTCAGCGCCCTGCAATAGGAACTCAGCATGGCCAAACTCTGGCAGAGCCTCAAGCGCCTGATCTTGCGCGCCGATGGTCCGGCCCTGGACCCGGAGCAGGAGGAGGAGCTGCGCGGAGCCTTCAAGGCCCGCTACCACAGCTTCAAGCTCCTTTTGGCCGCCAACAACAAGGCCCTGGAGATCATGGGCGAGATGGAGGCCACCCTGCGCGGGGGCCGGCCTTTCGGCATGCGCTTCGTGCGGGCCAACTGCACCGCGGCGGGCGTCAACGTCTTCACCATGGTCAAGAACATGGACGCCCTGGCGCCGGGGCGCTATCCCGGCCTTTTTGAGCGCTTCCACCAGATCAACGACAGCATCAACCTGGTCCTGGCCGAGCACAAGCCGCTCAGGGGAGACAAGTACGTGCTGACCCTGGCCGAGGTGGACCGCAACCTCACCGACCAGGTGGGGGCCAAGATGGCCAACCTGGGCGAAGTCAAGAACCGGGTGGGCCTCCATGTGCCCGAGGGCTTTGTCATCACCGCCCTGGCCTACCAGCGGCTCTTTGCCCACAACGACCTCCAGGCCGAGATCGACCGCCGCATCCAGACCGCCGGGTTCGAGCGCATGGACCAGCTTTTCGCCCTCAGCTCGGCGGTGCAGCAGCTTATCATCAAGGCCGAGGTGCCCGCCGACCTGGCCGCGGCCATAGAGGCCGCCCACCGCGATTTGCAGGCCCGCACCAGGCCCGGAGTCACGGTCTCGCTGCGCTCTAGCGCCCTGGGCGAGGACGACGCCGGGCTCTCCTTCGCCGGCCAGTACCAGAGCCAGCTCAACGTCACCGCCGAGCACCTGCTGCAATCCTACAAGGAGATCGTGGCCAGCAAGTACAGCCTGCAAGCGGTCTTCTACCGCCTGAGCCGGGGCGTGCGCGACGAGGACGTGGCCATGTGCGTGGGATGCATGGCCATGGTGGACGCGGTGGCCGGCGGGGTCACCTATACCCGCAACGCGCTTGATATCCGCGACGAGAGCGTGCACATCAACAGCGTCTGGGGCCTGCCCAAGAGCGTGGTGGACGGGGCCACGCCGGTGGATCTCTTTGTGGTGGACCGGGCCGGGCCGCCGGCCATCCGCCGGCGGGTCATCGCCCGCAAGGACCAGAAGTTCATCTGCTACCCCGGCGAGGGCGTCTGCCGCCTGGACCTGACCGGCGATCTGGCCGGCGCGCCGTCCTTGAGCGATGAGCAGATCATGGTGCTGACCCGCGTCGCGCTGACCCTGGAGGACTATTACGGCGGGCCCCAGGACATCGAGTGGGCCATTGCCCCGGACGGCGGGGTGCTGGTGCTGCAATGCCGGCCTCTGATGCAAAAGGCCGCGGCGGCCGGCCAGGGCGCGGCGGCCGGCCAGGGCGCGGTGGCCGGGCCGGCGGCAAAGGCCCTGACC
>JAZDHW010000313.1:0-9834 GCA_043805555.1 Pseudomonadota bacterium | reverse complement strand
CTCATGCCTCCAGCCCCACCAGCAGCCCGTCGTGGGCCACCGTGGCGGGCATCTCAAGGCCAGCCTCGGCCAGCACCTGCTCCACCAGTTCCTGCCACTGCTGCTGGTCGTGGGGGATGGGGTAGGGCGCGCCGTCCGGGGCGGTGAGCGGCTGGTCCGGCGCGTACTTTTTCAGCATGGCGTTGGCCGGCTCGTCGCCGGGGATGAAGTCCTGGCAGGAGAGGTGGGTGAAGAAGACCCGGCCCGGCCGCCAGGCCTGCAAGAGCGGCAGGGCCCGTTGCAGGCTCAGGTGGTTGGCCCGGTTGACCCTGGGCTCGTTGAGGAAGTGGCACTGGCAGACCAGGGCGTCCAGGCCGGCGAAGCCCATGGGGTCGGGCAGGCCGCTGAGGTCGCTGGTGTAGCCCAGGCTGAAGCCGTCTGAGGTGACGACGTAGCCCACCGAGCCACGGGGGATGGGGCCGTGGTCGGTCTTGACCGGCGTCGCGCTGAGCCCCGGCCCAAAGGGCGCGCCGCCGAGGGGTTGGCCGGGGATGGCCGGGCGCGGCTCGATCAGGCTGGGGGCCAGGTAGCCGAAGCGGGCGTTGATGGCGGGCCAGGCGTCCGGGTGGGCGTAGACCGGGATGGGTTGCCAATCCCGGCTGGCCACGGCCCGGCGATAACAGAGCAGCTCGTCCAGGCCCAGGTAGTGGTCGCCGTGCTCGTGGCTGATGAGCACCGCGTCGGGCCGGGGCAGGTGGTGGCGCATGAGCTGGGCCCGGACGTCCGGGCCGCAGTCCATGAGCAGCCGCGCCCCGGCCTCCACCCACAGGCCGGCGCGGGTGCGGGCCTGGCCGCTGGCGCGCAAATGGCGGCAGGTGGCGCAGGGGCAGGTGTGCTCGGGCAGGCCCCAGGCACCGCCCGTGCCCAGGAAGATCAGTTCCATGGTAAACTTACTCCACAACGAAAGGCCGGCCGCTGGCCGGTGGTAAACAACACGACGGCGCTATTTTAACAGACCAAGGACAGACCCAGGCATGAGCGACAAGGACAGGGACAAGCGCCCGCCCCGGCTCCGGGTGGCCACGGTGGTGGTCATGGACGGGGCCATGCTGGAAAAGGCCCGCCGGAAGGCCGAGGAGCACGGGGTGCCGTTCTCCGACTACCTGGAGCGCTCGGTGCGGCTCTACGGCAAATTCCTGGACAAGAAGGTCAGCGTCATCGCCCGGCCCATCTAGACCCGCCCCCGCCTCCGCGCGGCAGCCTATGGCGCCGCGTCCAGCTTGAGCCCCACGATGCCGGCCACGATGAGGCCCACTGAGGCCAGGCGCCAGGCGCTGGCCGGCTCGCCGAAGACCAGGATGCCCATGAGCGCCGTGCCCGCCGCGCCGATGCCGGTCCAGACCGCGTAGGCGCTGCCCACCGGCAGGCCCTTCAGCGCCAGGGCCAACAGCCCCACGCTCACCATCATGGCCGCCAGGGTGATGAGGCTGGGCCAGGGCCGGGTGAAGCCCTGGCTGGCCTTCATGGCCAGGGCCCAGACCACCTCGAAGACGCCGGCGACCGCCAGCAGCAGCCAGTTCATGACGATGCTCCGTGCCAGGTGTGGGGGAATCGCGCGCGGCCGGACGGCCGGGGTCCTCAGGACAGGATGCGCAGCAGGTCCTTGAGCTCGGTGAGCACCTCGCCCACCACCTCGGGCTGGGGCGGGGCAAAGGCGGCCTCGGCCGGGACGGGCTCCGCGGCGCTGGCGGCAATCGCCGCGGCCGGTGCGGCGGGGGCCGCCGGGCTGAACAGCGAGGCCTGGGCCGGAGCAACGGCGGGGGCCTCGGCCGAATCCAGCTCCTCCAGCTTGCGCCGGGCCCCGGCGATGGTGTAGCCCTCGGCGTAGGGCAAGCCGCGGATGATGAGCAGCTTGGCCACGTCCGGCCGGCGGTAGAGGCGCTGGCCGCTGGGGGCGCGGGTGGGGCTCAGGTGGGGGAACTCGTTCTCCCAATAGCGCAGGACGTGGGTCTCCACCCCAAGGAGCTCGGCCACCTCGCCGATGCGGAAGTACGGCTTGTTCGGGAGCGCAGGCGTTTCCATCCCCTCTCCCCGCTGGGCCGCGCCGGAATCAGCCCCGGCCGCTGGCTACTTAAGCCTAGCACAGGATGCGCCGGCGCGGCCAGGGTCCCGGCAAGCCGACAGGCCCCGCGCGGAACTGACCGCGGGGGCCTGTCAAAGCCAAAGGGCCGCAGCTCGGCGCGCCAGGGGGCTTTAGGCGCCCTTGGCCAGACCGGTCAGGGCCGCGAAGGTGGTGGCGTCGCTGACGGCCAGCTCGGCCAGGATCTTGCGGTCCAGGGCCACCGAGGCCTTGTTGAGGCCGTCGATGAGGCGCGAATAGGAGACGCCGTTTTCACGGGCAGCGGCGTTGATGCGCACCACCCACAGCTTGCGGAACTCGCGCTTCTTGACCTTGCGGTCGCGGTAGGCGAAGGACATGGCGCGCTGGACGGTCTCCACCGCGGTGCGGAAAAGCTTGCGCCGGCCGCCCACGAAGCCCTTGGCCAGTTTCAGTACCTTGTTGCGGCGTTGGCGGGCCTTGAACCCGCGACGTGCTCTGGGCATGGTTCGTCTCTCCCGAAGCTTGGGACCGGCGCCTACAGATAGGGCAGCAGGCGGTGGATCTGCCTCTCGTTGGTGTGGTCGACCAGGTCGTTCTTGCGCAGGCCCCGCTTGCGCTTGCGGCTCTTGCTGGTCAGGATGTGGCTGGCGTAGGCCTTGCCGCGCTTGACCCGGCCGCTGCCGGTGGCCTTGAAGCGCTTGGCTGCCGCGCGGTTGCTTTTCAGCTTGGGCATGATGATCTCCCCGCCACGCCCCATGCGTGGCCTCTGACCGCGGCGGGCCGGACCTGCCGCGTTGGATTGGTGCAACCGACCGCTTACTTGGGCGCCAGGAAGATGGACAGGAAGCGCCCCTCCATCTTGGGCGTGCCGTCCACCGTCCCCAGTTCCGCGACCTCCACCGCCACCCTCTCCAGGAGACGGCGGCCGGCCTCGGCGTAGGCGATCTCGCGGCCCCGGAACTGCACCGTGACCTTGACCCGGTTGTGCTCCTCCAAGAAGCGTATGACGTTACGCATCTTCACTGCCAGGTCGTGGTCCTCGATCTTGGGCCGCAGCTTGATCTCCTTGACCTGGGTCAGGGTCTGCTTCTTCTTGGCTTCCTGGGCCTTCTTGGCCTGCTGGAACTTGAACTTGCCGTAGTCCATGATCCGGCAGACTGGTGGTTCGGCGTTGGGCGCCACCTCCACCAGGTCCAAGCCCGCCTCGGCAGCCTGGCGCAGAGCCTGGTCTATGGGCACGATGCCCACTTGTTCGCCGTCTGCTCCCACCAAACGCACCAGGGGCACTCTGATGAGCTGGTTGACCCTCACCCGATCCGTCGTCTGCTTGGCTATGGCCATAACCTCCCAAAGTTGGGGTTGGCTGTCCGGGGCGCGCCGGCCATCCCCCGGCCGGCGGCCGCGCCGCTAATCCCGGCGGCTGCGGGTTTGTTCCAGAACTCTCTGGACAAAAGCGTCCACGCCCATGGCCGGCAGGTTCTCGCCGCTGCGCAGCCGGGGGGTCACCTGGCGCTCGCTCACCTCGCGGTCGCCCACGATGAGCATGTAGGGCACCTTCATCAACTGGGCCTCGCGCACCTTGGCCGAGAGCTTTTCGTTGCGCAGATCGGCCTCGGCCCGCACCCCGGCGGCGCGCAGGGCCTCGGTCGCCTCGCGGGCCCAGTCCTCGCCGCGCTCGGTCACCGTGAGCACCCGGGCCTGCTCCGGGGCCAGCCAGACCGGGAAGGCCCCGGCGAAGTGCTCGATGAGCACCCCGATGAAGCGCTCGATGGAGCCCAGGATGACCCGGTGCAGCATCACCGGCCGGCGGTGGTTGCCCTCGCTGTCCACGTAGGTCAGGTCGAAGCGCTCGGGCAGGGTGAAGTCGCACTGGATGGTGGCGCACTGCCACTCGCGCTTCAGGGCGTCGGTGAGCTTGACGTCGATCTTGGGGCCGTAGAAGGCGCCGTCTCCGGCGTTGATCTCGTACTCGCGGCCGGACTGCATGAGGGCGTTGGTCAGCGCGGCCGTGGCCTGCTCCCAGTCCGCGTCGCTGCCGATGCTTTTCTCCGGCCGGGTGGAAAGCTCCAGCTTGTAGTCGAAGCCGAAGATGCCCATCACGTCGGTGACAAAGCGCATCACGCCCAGGATTTCGTCGTTCACCTGCTCCGGGGTGCAGATGATGTGGGCGTCGTCCTGGGTGAAGGCCCGCACCCGGGTCAGCCCGTGCAGCACGCCGGATTTCTCGTGGCGGTGCACGGTGCCCAGCTCGAAATATCGCAGGGGCAGGTCGCGGTAGGAGCGCAGCTTGGACTTGTAGATGAGCATGTGGGCCAGGCAGTTCATGGGCTTGATGCCGTAGGCCCCGCCTTCGACCTCGGTGAAGTACATGTTTTCGCGGTAGTGGTCGAAGTGGCCCGAGCGCTCCCACAATTCCCGTTTCAGGATCTGCGGGCCCTGCACCATCTGGTAGCCGCGCTTCAGGTGCTCCTGGCGCTCGAACTCCTCGATGAGGTAGCGCAGCAGCATGCCGCGGGGGTGCCAGATCACCAGGCCGGCCCCGGCGTCCTCGTGGAAGGAGAACAGCTCCAGCTCCCGGCCCAGCTTGCGGTGGTCGCGCTTCTTGGCTTCCTCCAAGAGGCGCAGGTGCTCCTTGAGCTCCTTCTTGTCGAAAAACGCGGTGCCGTAGATGCGCGAAAGCATCTGGTTGTTTTCGTCGCCGCGCCAATAGGCCCCGGCCACCGAGAGCAGCTTGAAGGCGCCCACCCGGCCGCTGGCCGGCAGGTGGGGGCCGCGGCAGAGGTCGCTGAAGTCGCCCTGGCGGTAGATGCTCACCGCCTCGGCGTCCAGGGCCTCGATCAGCTCCACCTTGTAGGGCTCGCCGGCGGCCTGGTACAGGGCCAGGGCCTCGGCCTTGGGCACCATGCGGCAGGCGAAAGGCAGGTTGGCCCTGACGAGTTCAAGCATCTTCTGCTCGATGGCCGGCAGGTCCTCGGGCGTGAAGGCGCGCTCATAGTCGAAATCGTAGTAGAAGCCGTCGGCGATGGCCGGGCCGATGGCCACCTTGACCCCGGGGAAGAGGGCCTTGACCGCCTCGGCCATGATGTGGGCGGTGGAATGGCGCAGCACGTCCAGGGCGTCCCGGCTGTCGGGCAGCACCGGCTCCACCGCCTGGCCCTCGCCCACCGGCGCGGCCAGGTCCACCAGGCGGCCGTCCACCCGGGCGGCCACCGCCAGGCGGGCAGACTTGGCATCGGCCTGGGCTATGTGTTCCAGCGCGGTCATGTACGGCTAAGTGTCTCCCACAAAAGCAAAAATATCCCCCGCAACCCGCTCCGGGGCCCTTCCGGGGCGTTGCCGCCGCTGGCCGGGGGCCAAACTCGGTGCGGGCCGGGTTTGGTAGGCACGATGGGATTTGAACCCATGACCTCTACCGTGTCAGGGTAGCGCTCTCCCCCTGAGCTACGTGCCTGAAACCGAAACCACCTTTTACCAGCCGCCCAGGGGCCTGTCAAGGCGGGGCCTTGCATGGCGCCTGGGTTTTTTCGTTCGCCAGCCGGGGAGGATAGCTCCCCCGGCCCGGCCCCGGCTATTGGGTCTTGGGCACCAGGACCAGCTTGACGCCCTCCGGCCCGCTCTGCACCACGTTGACCAGGAAATCGCCGTAATTGGCGGCCATGAGCTCCTGGGCCAGGCGCTCGGATCCGCCGCGCAGCTTCACCTTCAGCCCGGCTTTGCCGCCGCCGATGGACTCGCGCCGCACCTCCACCACCAGGGAGGTGATCTTACGCACCGCGGCCTCGAAGCGCACCAGGTCGCCCAGGCTGCGCAGCCCGGCGATCTCCACCGGCAGCAGGGTCTCGGTGACCGCGCCCTCGGGCAGGTTGGCGGCGGCCTGGCGCAAGAGCCGGGTCAGGGCCGCCTCGGCCAGGGCGGCGGCCTTTTCCTGGGCCTCCGGTCCGGCCGGCAGCACCGGGGCCTCGGTCTCCTCGGTGGCCAGCACCTGGCCGCTGTTGGGGTCCAGGGCCATGAGCT
Organism: Pseudomonadota bacterium; assembly: GCA_043805555.1. Taxonomy (GTDB): domain Bacteria; phylum Desulfobacterota; class Desulfarculia; order Desulfarculales; family Desulfarculaceae; genus JACRDC01. Next base: position 3,740 of record JAZDHW010000313.1, on the reverse strand, counting down.
GGGCCAGGGGCGGCGCGCCGGCGGCCTCGGCCGCATGGGGCCGCAGCCGGCCCAGCACCACCAGGCCGGCCCCGGCCGCCTTGCCCAAAGCCGCGGCCTGGGCCTCGGCTAGCACCGCCTGGCGCTCGGTGGGCGGGATCTTGGGCGCGAAGCCGGCCGGCTCCACCAGGGGCAGGTTGTGGGCCCGGGCCACCTTGACCATGGCCGCGGGCAGGGTTGGGCTGGCCACGCCTTCGGCCCACCAGAAGACCGGGGCCGCGCCGGGGGCGGCCTCCTGGCTGACCAGGACCAGGATGGCCGGCAGCCGGATGGGCAGGTTGACCAGGCCGGCCGCGGCCAGGGCCTTGGTCAGGGCGGCGCGGTTGATGTTCAGCGAGACCAGCACCGCCGCGCCGGCCGGGCCGCGCACCTGGTTCTGGGGGGTGTAGGCGCTGACAAAGCTGGCGTACTTGGCCAGCACCTGGTTCTCCAGGGCCTCCAGGCCGGGGCGTACCAGGGCCGGGTCGCCCAGATCCAGGGCGGCCTGGGTCACCCCCCGGCGCAGGGCGTCCTGCACCGCCGCCTCGCGGGCGGCCGCTTCGTTGGCCAGGGCGGCCGGGGCGCGGCCCAGGCTGAGCAGGGTGAGCGGCGCGGGGGCCTCCCCGGCCCAGGCGGCCAGGGGGGCCAGGGGGGCCAGCAGCAGCAACAGGGCGACGAGGCCCAGCCAGGGGCGCATGGCGGTCATGCCTCCAGGTTCCAAAACTCGCGCGCCCGGCCCACCAGGCCGGGCAGATCGTCAGGATGATACCAGTCTATACCCATGAGCCCCCGGAACCAAGTGAGCTGGCGCTTGGCATAGGCCTTGGTCAGGCGGATCATGTCGGCCAGGGCTGCTTCCTCGGTCTGGCGGCCAGTCAGCGCGGCCACCGCCTGGCGATAGCCCAGGCTGGCCAGGCTGTGGGCCTGGGGCGGGACGCCGGCGGCGATGAGGCCCCGCACCTCGTCCAGAAGGCCATCCCGCCACATGGCCCGGCAGCGGGCCTCGATGCGCTGGTTCAGCTCGGGCCGGGGCCGCTCCAGGCCCAGGGGCAGGCAGGCGTAGCGCGGGGCGCTGAAGCCGTGGCCGGCCTGGCGGCGGCTGATGGGCTCGCCGGTCTGGAGCGCAAACTCCAACGCCCTGAGCACCCGCTGGCGGTCGGCCGGGTGCAGGCGGGCGGCGCTCATGGGGTCCAGCCCGGCCAGGCGCGCGTGCAGGGCCGGGCCGCCCTGGGCCTGCCAATCGGCGGCGAGCTGGGCGCGCAGGGCCTGATCCACCGGCGGGGCCGGGGCCAGGCCGAAGACGAGCGCCTTGAGGTAGAGCCCGGTGCCGCCGGCCACCAGGGCGCGTGCGCCGCGGGCGTCTATCTCCGCGATGGCGGCCTGGGCCAGATCGGCCCAGCGGGCGGCGCTCATGTGTTCATCGGGCTCGGCCACGTCCACCAGGTGGTGGGGGGCCTGGGCGCGCTCGGCCGGGGTGGGCTTGGCCGAGCCGAGGTCCAGGCCGCGATAGACCTGCACGCTGTCGGCGTTGACCACCTCCGCGCCCAAGGCCCGGCAGATGGCCACCGCGGCGGCAGTCTTGCCCACGGCGGTGGGGCCCACCAGGAGAACCAATGGCGGGAAGGCCGGCGCGGGCAAGGCGGCGGGGGCGGGCATCAGGCCGGCTCCAGGCCGCGTTTGAACCCGCGCAGCATATCGCGCCGGCTGAGCAGCAGCATGACCGGCCGGCCGTGGGGGCAGGTGACCGGCGGGGGCAGGGCGGCCACCCGCCTGACCAGGTCCTCCAGCTCGGCCGCGGACAGGCGCTGGCCCTGCTTGACGCTGGCCCGGCAGGCCAGGGCGCGCAGGGCGGTCTCTTGGAACTCCGGGGTGTCCGGGGGCAGGCCGCTGGCGGTCAGCTCGCTCAGGATGTCGCGCACCAGGGGGGCCGGGTCCAGCCCGGCCCAGGCCAGCGGCACCGCGCCGACGCTCCAGGTGCGTCCGCCAAAGGGCGCGATCTCCAGGCCCAGGCGGGCCCAGGCCGGGGCCTGGGCCTGCGCGCCGGCCGCCTCCATGGGCGTCAGCTCCAGGGTGGCCGGCATAAGAAGGCCCTGGCGCGGGGCCGGGCCGGCCTTGGCCGCGCGCTTCATGGCCTCGTAGGTCAGGCGCTCGTGGGCTGCGTGCTGATCGATGATGACCAGGCCCTCGGGCGAAGAACAAAGGATGTAGAGCCCGTGGAGCTGGCCGATGACGGTCAGCTCGCCGGCCGGGGTGAAGAGCGGGCGCGGGGCCGGGGCGGCCTCCGGGCCGGTGGGCCGGGGCCAGGCTCCCCCTGGCAGGGCGGCTGGCGCGGCCGGAGGTGAGGCCGGCGGCGTCCACACCTGCTGATTGGTTGGTTGCCTGGCCGGTTCGGCGGCCCAGGCCGGGTCGCGCACCACGCCCTTGGGCGTGGGCCAAGCCGGCGGCGGCGGGGGCCAGTCCGGCGCGGGGGGCGCGTAGGCCGGGGCTGGGCCAAAAGGTGGCTCAGGCGCGGTAGGTTCCGCCGGGGCGGCCGGGGCCGGGCGGGTCAGGCCGCCTGCGCCGGCCAGGGCCCGGCGCAGGCCCTCCACCAGGGCCTGGTGCACCTCCTGGGCCGCCCGGAAGCGCACCTCCACCTTGGCCGGGTGCACGTTCACGTCCACCAGCTCCGGGTCCAGGCCGATCATCAGCACCAAGACCGGCCGGCGGCCGTCGGGCATGAGCCCGCGGTAGGCCTGGCCCACGGCCGAGAGCAGCAGGCGGTCGCGCACGTGGCGGCGGTTGACGTAGGTGAAGACCTGGTCGGCCTGGGGCCGGCTCAGGCTGGGCAGCCCGGCCAGGCCGGTCAGCGTCAGCGGGCCCACCGTGGCCGCCACCGGCGTCATCTGGGCCACGCTCTCCCGGCCCAGGAGCGCCGCCGCCCGCAGCGGCAGCTCGGCCACGGCCGGCGGGTCGTAGAGGGCCTGGTTGGCCACGCTGTAGCGCAGGGCCACCTCGGGCCGGGCCAGGGCCAGGCGCAGGAAGGCCTGGCCCAGGTGGCCGGCCTCGGTAGCCGGGCTTTTCAGGAACTTGCGCCGGGCGGGCAGGTTGTAGAACAGGTCGGCCACCTCCACCACCGTGCCGGGCGGGCAGCCGGCCGGCCCGTTTTCGCGTAAAGATCCGCCTTCCATGCGGGCCTGATAGCCGGTCTCGGCCTCGTGGGGCCGCGAGCGCAGGGTGAGCCGGCTCACCGCCGCGATGGAGGGCAGGGCCTCGCCGCGGAAGCCCAGGGTGGCCACCCGCGCCAGGTCGTCGCTGGTCATGAGTTTGCTGGTGGCGTGGCGCTCCAGGGCCAGGAGCAGGTCGTCCGGGCCCATGCCGCAGCCGTCGTCCACCACCCGGATCAGGCGGCGGCCGCCGGCTTCCACGTTAACCGCGACGCGGCCGGCGCCGGCGTCCAGGGCATTCTCCATCAGCTCCTTGAGCACGCTGGCCGGGCGCTCCACCACCTCGCCGGCAGCGATCTGGTTGGCCACGGCATCGGGCAAAAGGCGCACGGGGCGGGGGGCGGGGATTTCCATGACGATAGCATATAACAGCCCGGCGGCCGGGGCCAGGGCCGTTGCCGCCCGGGGCCGGGGGGTGCTATGCTGGCGCTTGCCGGGGATGGGCCCCCAAGGTTTATCTTCGCGCCGCCCCCGCCGGGAACGAGAAAGTGCCTTCTTCCTACCGGCGGGGGCTTGGTT
>JAZDHW010000312.1:0-5660 GCA_043805555.1 Pseudomonadota bacterium | reverse complement strand
TGCTAGTGGCCCATGAAAGCCTGGCCGATAAGGCGGCTGAACCGGTGGCCCAACTGGCGCGGCCCCCCCGCATCGTGGTCCGGCGGGAGGACCAGTCCCTGACCCAGGCCCTGGGCGAAGCCGGCGGCGGCGATGGCCACGGCCCCCTGCCCGGCGGCTTCACCCCCGACACCCCGGCCTTCACCTTCTACACCTCCGGCACCACCGGCAAGCCCAAGGGCGTGGTGCTCACCCATCGCAACCTCTACTTCGGCGGGGCCAACATCGCCCAGAACTTCGGGCTACGCCCCGGCGACGTGGCCCTGGCGGCCCTGCCCATGGTGCATATATTCTGCATCGCCAGCCCCTTTCTGGGCAGCCTGGCCTCCGGCGGTACGGTGGTGGTGCTGCCGGCCTTCAACAGCGAGGCGGTGCTCACGGCCATCGCTGAACACCGGGTCACCTGGTTCCCGGGCGTGCCCACCATGTTCTCCTACCTGCTGAACACCCTGGACCCGGCGCGCCACGATGTCTCATCCCTGCGCATGGGGCTCTCGGGCGGGGCCATCATGCCCATGGACCTGATGCGCCAGTGGACCGGGAAGTTCGGGGCCCACGTGCTGGAGGCCTACGGCCTCACCGAATCCACCGGCCTGGTGGTCTGCGACCCGGTCTACGGGGTGCGCAAATCCGGCTCCATCGGCATCGTGGCCGCGGGCGTGGACGCCCGGATCGTGGACGAAACCGGGCGGGATCAGCCGGCCGGCCAGGTGGGGCAGCTGATCTTCCGGGGCCCCAACCGCACCGCCGGCTATCACAACCTGCCGGAGGTGACCGCCGAACGCATCCGCGAGGGCTGGTTCTACACCGGCGACCACGCCTATCGCGACGAGGAGGGCTATTTCTTCATCGCCGGCCGCGAGCAGGACCTGATCATCACCGCCGGCTACAACATCTATCCCCGGGAGATCGAGGAGGTGCTCTACACCTTCCCCGGGGTGAGCGAGGCCGCGGTAATCGGGGTCCCCGACCCGGCCAAGGGCGAGGCTCCCCTGGCCTACGTCAGCCTGAAAGAGGGCGTATCGGCTGACGCGGATGCCATCCGGGCCCACTGCCGCGCCAGCCTGGCACCCTACAAGATCCCCCAGATCAGGTTCCTGCCGGAGCTGCCCAAGAACCCCACCGGCAAGATTCTCAAGAAACAACTGCCGCGGGAGTGAGCCCCGCCGGGAGACGCGCATGGATTTCATGCTCAACGCCGAGGAACTGAAATTCAAGGATCGTTGCGGAGAGTTCGCGGCCGCGGTCCTGGCCCCCCTGGCCGCCCGCCTGGGCGAGACCGACGAAGCCCCCCGTGACATGGTGGCCGCCATGGCCGGGGCCGGCCTTTTTGAGCTGCTGCGCCCGGCCGAGCTGGGCGGGGCCGGGGTGAAGGCCCTGCCGCTGTGCCTGGCCCGGGAGTCCTTCGCCGGGGTGTTCTGCGCCGCGGACGTGACCCTGGCCATGCAGGGCCTGGGCAGCTATCCCATCGCCCTGGCCGGCAACCAGGCCCAAAAAGAGAAATACCTGGACCGGGTCTGCCGCGGCGAGCTGCTGACCACCTTCGCCCTCACCGAGCCCAACGCCGGCAGCGACGTCAACGGCATCGAGTCCCGGGCCGAGAAGGTGGACGGCGGCTGGGTGCTGAACGGCGAAAAGGTCTTCATCTCCAACGGCTACTCGGCCGACATCCTGGTCACCTTCGTGGGCACCCCGACCCCGGAGAGCCCGCGCGCGCTGTCGGCCTTCATCCTGGACAAGGGCATGGCTGGTTTATCGGTGGCCGAGCGCTTGGCCGTCATCGCCCCCCACGACCTGGCCCGCCTGAAATACGACAACCTCTTCGTGCCGGACGAGAACCTGCTGGGCCCGGCCGGCCGCGGCTATCAACTGGCCATGCAGACCCTGGAGCTGTTCCGGGTGACCGTGGGTGCGGCCGCCTTGGGCATCGGGCAGGCGGCTCTCGACGCCTCCCTGGCCTACACCAAGCACCGCCGCCAGTTCGGCCAGGCGCTCTCAGATTTCCAGACCACCCGCCTGAAACTGGCGGAGATGGCCACCGAGATGGACGCGGCCCGGGGCCTGGTCTACCGGGCGGCCATCGCCAAGGACCGGGGCTACCCCGAGGTGGCCAAGAAGTCCTCCATGGCCAAGCTCTATGCCACCGAGGCCGCCTTCCGGGTGGCGGACATGGCGGTGCAGCTGCACGGCGGGTTGGGGGTGAGCAAGGGCTCCGCGCCGGAGCGACTGTTCCGGGAGATCCGGGCCCTGCGCATCTATGAAGGCACCTCCGAGATCCAGAAGCTGGTCATCGCCCACCACCTGCTCTCCGAGGCCTGACCAGGCCCGGAAGGCCGGCCCAGGCTCCCGGCGACCGGCCCAAGACCCGGCGCCGCCCAAAAGAAATCCAGACCGGAAAGGTAAACGCCTCCCATGGACCCCAAAACCATCAGCGGACTGGTGAAGACCGGCAAGGTCTACGACCTGGGCATGGACTACTACGTGGGCATGCCCCACCACCCCAACCATCCGCCCTTTGCCTTCTCGCTGACCAAGGTGCATGGCGACATGGTCTACGCCGAGGGGGTCTCGGCGGCCAACTGCCTGTTCACCACCGGCGGCCACACCGGCACCCACATGGACGCTCACGCCCACATCGCCGTCAACAACCAGGTCTACGGCGTGGGCGACATCACCCCCTGGCAGGGTTACCAGGGCATGGTCAAAGGCGGCATCGACCAGGTGGCCCCGGTGGTCTGCCGGGGCGTGCTCTTGGACATCGCCGGCCTGCACGGCCTCGACTGCCTGGCCAACGACCACGGCGTGGGGGCCGCGGACATCGCGGCCGCCTGCCGGCGCGAGGGCGTGGAGATCCACCAGGGCGACGCAGTCCTGATCCGCACCGGCTGGATACGCTACTTCGCTGACGCCCGCCAGTACATCGCCCACCACGGCGGCTGCCCGGGCCTGGTCCCGGACGGGGCCGAACTCCTGGCCGCCAAGGGCGTGGCCCACGTGGGCGGGGACACCGTGGCCCTGGAGCGCACCCCCAGCCCGGCCCTGTCGGTGCACCAGGTGCTGCTGGTGAACAACGGCATCCACATCATCGAGGCCATGCACCTGGACGAGTTGGCCCGGGACCAGACCTATGAGTTTCTGTTCATGGTCTCGCCCCTGAAGATTAGGGGAGGCACCGCCAGCCCGGTGCGCCCGGTGGCCGTGGCCTAGGTGCGTATCGGAGAAAGCCATCCATGGCTTTCTCCTCTTGGAACTTGCCAAAAGTGAATTTTGGCAAGTTCTCGGAATGGCGCCAAAAATTCATTTGGCGCCATTCCGGGCGGGCCGTCCATGGCCCGCCCGGAAGCCTGTCGGAGGATTACTCCGACAGGCTCCTAGGCAAATCCAGTCCGCGGCGGCGCTCCCCGGGGCCGCCTGGCCGCTCTGGGCCGGATTCAACATTGGTGGCGCGATGGGGGCGGAGGGATCCCGACCGCGCGCCGATGCACACCCATCCATGTGCAAAGGGAGGGAAAGATGCGAAAGAGCCTTCTGAGGAGAGCGACGCTGATGATCATGGCCGCGGCCTTGCTGGCGGCCCTAGCCTGGCCGGCCTCCGCGGCCGACACCCGCCTGGCCATCGGCACCGCCTCCACCGGCGGCACCTGGTATCCCCTGGGCGGCGGCGTGGCCAACATGATCAACAAGTACGTCAAGGGCTACCAGGCCGCGGCCCATCCTGCGGGCGCCTCCATCGAGAACATCCGTGCGGTCGTGAAAAAACAGGACGCCCTGGCCCTGTCCATGCCCGACGCCGCCTTCCAGGCCTACCATGGCCAGGAAGCTTTCAACGGCAAGCCGGTGACGGTGATCAGGGGCCTCATGTCCACCTACCCCATCGACATCCAGTTCTTCGTGCTGGCCGACAGCCCTATCAAAAGCATCAAGGACCTGAAAGGCAAGCGGGTGGCGGTGGGCCCGCCGGGCAGCGGCACCGAGGCCATGTCCCGGTACATGCTCAAGATCTACGGGCTCACCTATGACGACATCGACGAGCAGTTCCTCTCGGCCACCGAGACCACCGAGTCGCTGAAGGACGGCAACATCGACGCCGGCATCACCTGCCTGGGCACCCCGGCTCCCACCCTGATGGACCTGGCCACCCAGCGCGACATCCGGTTTTTGGACATCGAGCCCGAGGTGGCAGACAAGATCAACCGGGAGTTCCCGGCCTACTTCGCCCGCACCATCGCCGCCGGCACCTACAAGGGCCAGGACAATCCCCACCACACCCTGGGCTATATGGGCATCTTCCTGGTGCACCAGGACATGAGCGACCAGCTGGTCACCGACATCCTGAAGGCGGTCTTCGACCACAAGGACGAGCTGGACAAGATCCACACCCAGTTCACCAAGATCACCCCGGAAAACTCGGTGAAGGGCATGTCGATCCCCTGGCATCCCGCGGCCGAGAAGTTCTTCAAGGAGCGTGGCCTGATCAGGTAGCAACCGTCCCGGCGCGACCGGAGCCCGCCCTGGCGGGCTCCGGCCTGGCGGCCGTCGAAAGGCGTCCATGGCGCGGATGAAAGGCGGCAAACCCTGGCGGTAGGCGCTGGCCGCGCCTGGAGTGCTGGGACCAGGACCGCGGCCAAACCCTGCTCGGTCTGCCCGCGCAGGCTGGCCAGGAAGCGCGCGACCTGCCAAATGAACCACCCCGCAGCAAGCTCCGGGGTATCAAACCCATGGGGAATGAAAACAGCCCCCTGGGCAGGGGGCTGCAACGCGACCGGACAGCCGGCGGCCGCCGGTTATTTTTCCAGCACCTTGCGCACGGCGGCCATGAAGGCCTCTGGGGCGATGGGTTTTTCTAAAAAAGCCTCGGGCTGGGAATGGATGAACTTGCCCAGGACCTCTTCGGTGGGCTTGTCGGTGGTCAGCTCGCCGCCCTCATGGAACTCGCGCAGGGCGGTGAGTTGCTTGAGGAAGTCGCCCTCGCCCGTGAGGATGATCACCGGGATGTCCTTGTACTTCCATATCTTGCGCAGCTCGTTGAATACCTGGATGCCGCTCTTCTTGGGCATGCGCACGTCCAGCACGATCAGGCCCGGCATCACGGCCTTCACCTGCTTGAGGCCCTCCTCGCCGTCGGCGGCGGAGAAGATACCGCGGAAGCCGTTCTCTTCCAGGATGGTCGTCAGATAGCGGATGTTCTCCTTCTCGTCGTCCACAATCAAGACCTTGGTCTTGGTCATGATTCCTCTCCTGATCCTGGGTTACGAGGGATTAGCGGACCCTTGACCGCCGCAAATGCCAATTCAGCCCGGCACCAATCCGGCCCCTCCTGGCCCATTCCCGGTGGATGCAAGCTGCGCCCTGGAACAGGCCGGGTTTGGTCGCCCGTAGGGCCCAAGCTTATCCCCGCCAACTGACCAAAGGCAAGGGTTAAAGAGGTCATTGCGCCCGCCGGGCGCTCTGGCGGGTCACCGCCCTGCCCTGCCGGCCAGCTAGGAGCCTGTCGGAGTAATCCTCCGACAGGCTTCCGAGCGGGCCATGGACGGCCCGCCCGGAATGGCGCCAAATTAATTTTTGGCGCCATTCCGAGAACTTGCCAAAATTCACTTTTGGCAAGTTCCAAGAGGAGAAAG
>JAZDHW010000311.1:0-6274 GCA_043805555.1 Pseudomonadota bacterium | reverse complement strand
CGGAGCGGACCGGGTCGCTGCGGCCCCCGCGGCCGGGCGTGAGCCCGGGCCGGGCCTGGGCGCCCGGCGCTGGCGCGGTGTCGGCCGGCCTGTTGGTGGTGGTTCCGGGGAAATGGCTCGAAACCAGCCGCCGTCCCCACTGCGGCGGCCATAAAGACGGTTATAGCATAAACCGATGCCGTGGCAGAAACCGATGTGAATCACCGGGTTCGCGTCCGGGCCAAAAAAGGCGCGGGCCGGAGGCGGCCATCTAAAGCCGCCCTCGGCCCGCGCTTGTCATCTTCTTGGGGGCTGCCCCCCGGCAGCCTAGCTGAGGACCACCAGGACCTGCTCGGCCTCCACGGTCTGGCCGGCGCTCACCTTGACCTCGGCTACGGTGCCGTCCTCCTCGGACAGGATGGGCATTTCCATCTTCATGGCCTCGAGCACGGCCACCTCGTCGTCCTCGGAGATCTTGTCGCCCACGTTCACGGAAACCTTGATGACCTTACCGCCCATAGGTGCTTTGATTTCGGCCAAGGTAGAATCCTCCTCTTGACTGGCCGGCCTGGCGGGGCACCAACCCCCGGCCGGCGCTTGATTTTTCGGTCCACAAATGCCAGGGAAGCATAAAACGGACCTCCCCGGCTGTCAAGCAAGTAAGTGAGTAAGCGTCCGCCCGTTTTCCACAGCCATACTCTGGGCCGGCATCAATCCGGCCCCGCGCCCGCCGGCCCGGCTGTGGGCTGTTGCTACTCCTGGTCGCCGTCCTCAGCGTCCATCTTGGCCAGGTCCTCGAACCGGATGTCCGCGCCCAAGACGCCCACGATCTGCTCGTCGTCGTCACGCACCGGGCCGCTGACGGTGATGCACAGCGCGCCGGTGATCTTGCTGGTGTAGAACTCGCTCACATGCACCTTGCCGTCCTTCATGGGCTCCACGAACCAGTCGCGGTCGCTGAAGTCCACCTCCAGGCTGGCCCGGCCGTACTTGGCCTTGTCGGTGATGTGGGTGATGTTGCGGGTGACCTTGTAGCCGTTGGTGTTGACCACGTAGAGGAACTGGATGAAGGGGTTCTTCTCCAAAAATTCCTCCAGCACCGGCTCGATTAGGGCCGGGGCCATGGTCTGCAGCTCCGGGCGGCTGATGAGCTCGGCGCCCAGCGACAGGGCCAGGTGCTTGGCCCGGTCCTTCAAGCGGTCGAACTCGCTCATAAAGAGCTGCGGCAGGTACTTGCGGGCCACCACCTCCAGCTCGGAGTTGCCGATGGTGGTGAGCCGGCCGACGTCGTACTGTTCCTTGACCCACTTGGTGATCTTCTGCACGCCGGGGTGGCGCTTGTCCACCCGGCGCTCCTCCTCCAGCTTCAGGCGTTGGTTCACCCAGTGGGCGATGCCGGCCGCGCCGGATTTATCCGTGATGGCGATGGTGTAGGGCCGGTTGAGGATCAGCTCGGTGTCGAAGATGTTGTAGATCTCCGGGTTCTTGATCAGGCCGTCGGCGTGGATGCCGGCGCTGGTGCTGTTGAAGTCGCGGCCCACGAAGGGCGTGGCCGGCGGGATGCGGTAGCCGATCTCGTGCTCGAAGTACTCGGCGATCTCGGAGATGACCCGCGGGTCCATGCCGTCGTCCTTGCCGCGCAGGGCCATGTACTCGATGACCAGGGCCTCCACCGGGGTGTTGCCGGTGCGCTCGCCAAAGCCCAAGAGCGAGCCGTTGACCCCGGCGCAGCCGTAGAGCCAGGCCGTGGTGGCGTTGATCAGCACCTTGTAGAAATCGTTGTGGCCGTGCCATTCCAGGTACTTGCCAGGGGTGCCGGCGTCCTCGATCAGCGCCCGCACCAGCTTGGGCACCGAGCGGGGCAGGGCCGCGCCGGGATAGCTGACGCCGTAGCCCATGGTGTCGCACAGGCGCACCTTGATAGGAACCCCGCTCTCCTCGCGCAGCTTGGTCAGCTCGATGGCAAAGGGCACCACAAACCCGTAGATGTCGGCCCGGGTGGCGTCCTCCATGTGGCAGCGCGGCACCACGCCCAGGTCCAGGGCGGCCTTGACCACCGCCAGGTACTTTTCCAGGCAGGCCTTGCGGTCCAGACCCAGTTTCAGGAAGATGTGATAATCGCTCACCGAGGTGAGGATGCCGGTCTCCTTGATATTCATCTCCTTGACGCTCTTGAGTTCCTCCTGGTTGGCCCGCACCCACCCCGTGATCTCCGGGAAGCGGTGGCCCAGGGCCCGGCATTTGTCCACGGCCTCGCGGTCGCGCTGGCTGTAGAGGAAGAACTCACACTGGCGGATGATCCCCTTGGGGCCGGAGAGCCGGTGCATCATGTCGAATAAGTTTACGATTTGATCCACCTTATACGGTGGGCGGGCCTGTTGGCCGTCCCGGAAGGTGGTGTCGGTGATAAACATCTCCTCCGGCGGGTCCAGAGGCTGCATCTTGTGATCGAAGTCTATGCGGCAGACCTCGTTGTAGGGGAAAACATTGCGGAATAACTGCGGATCGGTGTTTTCGTCCAGGCGCATGAAATGCTCCTGGTGCACATGATCCAGCAACCGGCGGTGTGGATTCCACTTAGACATGGCATTTCTCTCTGGCAGGGGTGATAGCTCGCGGGCGTCTGCTGCGGATGAAAGACGCCCATGGGGAGCGAGGCCTTGCGGCCGCCGACCGCCAACGCCAAGTATAGCGGCGGCTGATGGCGGCGGCGAGGACGGGCGGATGACGATTGCCGCCCGGCCGCGGCCGGCGGGCCGGCCCGAAAATCAAAGGAGGGAGCACCCCGGCCGGGATGCTCCCTCCCCGATTTTAAACTAGGCACTCGGGGAGGCGCCGCGGGTGGCGCGTTGCCATCCCCAGCCGATCCCTACTTGGGCGGGCAGTAACGCTTGGCGCCCTTGGGGACCACGTACTTCGGGAACTTGGCCGCCTGCTTGCGGCAGTCCGCCTTCTGGGCGTCGGTCAAGTTGCGCGGGATGGACAGGACCATGCCAACCTTCAGCTTGTTGGCGTTCTTGATCTTGTCCTTGTTAGCGTTGAAGATGCAGGGCCACAGCAACGGATCCTGATAGATCTGCGGCTTGGCAGAGATGCTCCACAGATCGTCGCACTTCTCAACCGTGTAGGTGGTGGGCAGGGCCGGGGCCGGGGCCGGGGCCTCGGTCATGGGCTTGGGAGCGCCCTCCCACTTCTTCGGCGGAGGAGGCGGAGCCACTTTGGGCTGCTCATCAACGCCGCATACCGCCGCGCACCCGCTGAGCAGGCCCAGCGCGATGACCACGGCTATCCAGGGAAACACCTTCACCAGCTTCCTCATTCAGAAACCCTCCTTCCCAGTTACGCCAAATGCAGTCCGCTTGACCTCGGCACGGCACTAATGGCCCGCGGTCATTCCGATCAACCAGCCAACGGTGTCTTTTCGCTAATCTTCCCAGTCATCGCTTCATCATCAATATTAGGCACGTATATTACTGACTGTCAACCGGTTTGCAAGGGGAAAAAGTGGGGCTAACTGGGGCGTTCCACCCGTAGGCCCAGTTCAAGCAACTGCACCTGGTCCACTTTGCCCGGCGCAGCGGTGAGCGGGCAGGCGCCCTTCTGGGTCTTGGGGAAGGCGATAACCTCCCGGATGCTGCTCTGGCCGGCCAGGATGGCCACCAAACGGTCGAAACCCACCGCCAGGCCGCCGTGGGGCGGCGCGCCGTAAGAGAGGGCCTCCATCAGGAAACCGAACTTTTCCTGGGCCTGGTCCGCGTCGATGTTCAGGGCGGCGAAGACCTTTTCCTGCACGTCCTGGCGATGGATGCGGATGCTGCCGCCGCCCACCTCGGTGCCGTTGAGCACGATGTCATAGGCCCGGGCCAGCACCCGGCCGGGATCGGTGGTCAGAAGCTCCAGGTCCTCGGGCCGCGGCGAGGTGAAGGGATGGTGCATGGCGTTGAAGCGTTTCTCCTCGGCGTCCCACTCCAGCATGGGGAAGTCGGTCACCCAGCAGAAGCACAACTCGTCGGGCTTAGCCAGGCCGAAGCGGCGCGAAAGCTCCAGGCGCAGGCGGCCCAGGCACTCGAGCACCACGGCCGCTGCGTCGGCCCCGAAGAAGAAAATATCGCCTTCCGCGGCCCCGAGACGCTCATTTATGGCCTTTTGGTGCCCGGCGCTGAAGAATTTGGCGATGGGCGACTGCCATTCCAGGCCTTCCTTGATCTTCACCCAGGCCAGGCCCTTGGCCCCGTAGCCGGCCACGAAGGCGGTCAGGTCGTCCAGGTCCTTGCGCGAGAGGCTGGCCATGCCCTTGCCGTTGATGGCCTTGACTGAGAGCTTTTTCGCGGCCGCCTCGCGGAAGAGCTTGAACTCGGCGTCGGCCACCAGGTCCACCACGTCAATGAGCTCCAGGCCGAAGCGCAGGTCCGGGGCGTCCAGCCCGAAACGGCTGATGGCCTCGGCATAGGTCAGCCGGGGCAGGCTTTGGGGCATCTGCCGGCCCATGGCCGCGCAGATGGCCCCCACCAGTCCCTCGGTGAGGCCCATCACGTCGTCCTCGCTGATAAAGCTCATCTCCAGGTCGATCTGGGTGAACTCGGGCTGGCGGTCGGCGCGCAGGTCCTCGTCGCGGAAGCAGCGGGCGATCTGGTAGTAGCGCTCGATGCCGCCGACCATGAGGAGCTGCTTGAAAAGCTGGGGCGACTGGGGCAGGGCGTAGAACGAGCCCCGCGAGAGCCGGCTTGGCACCAAAAAGTCACGCGCGCCCTCGGGGGTGGATCGGGTGAGGAAGGGCGTCTCCACCTCCAGGAAGCCCTGGCCGTTGAGGAAGGACCGGGCGGCCTGGGCGGCCTGGTGGCGCAGCAGGAGGTTGCGGTACATCTCCGGCCGGCGCAGATCCAGGTAGCGGTGGCGCAGGCGGGCGTTCTCGCCCACCTCGATCCACTCCTCCAGCATGAAGGGCGGGGTCTGGCTGGGGTTGAGGATCTCGAAATCCTCCACGAAGACCTCGATCCACCCGGTGGGGATCTTCTCGTTCTCCTGGCCCTCGGGCCGCGGGCGCACCAGGCCCTTCAGCGCGATGCAGAACTCGCTGCGGATGGCGTGGGCCGCCTCGTGGGCGCCGCCGGCGTGCTCGGGGTTGAAGACCACCTGGCAGATGCCGGTGCGGTCGCGCAGGTCCACGAAGATCAGCCCGCCGTGGTCGCGGCGGCGCATGGCCCAGCCCATCAGCACCACTTCGCTGCCGACGAGGTCCTTGCCCAACTCGCCGCAGCCGTGGCTGCGCTTGATGTCGGTGATGAATTTCGCGGCCAAGGTAAAACTCCTAAGCTAGTCGCTTGGCTATAAATCTAACGATAACCTGTCATTGCGAGCGCAGCGAAGCAATCTCTTGCGCCTTTTTCATTTCATGGAAAGGGGAGATTGCCGCGTCGCTTACGCTCCTCGCAATGACAACTAGAGGGCATTTTCTATGTAGGGGCGGGGTTTATCCCCGCCCGTCTTGATGATTCCCCCGGCCTTGGCGGGTGGGGGTGAACCCCGCCTCTTGGAAATCAGGCTGCGGGACGGTGCCGACCAACCTGCCGGCCGCCTAAGCCTCCCGACCGCCAGTAGCCTCCAAAAGCTCGGCCAGGGCGGCGGGGTCGCCCAGGGCGATCTCCCGTTGGCCGCCCTTTTCGGCAAAACGGTCGGTCATCTCCTTCAACACCGCCACCTGGCCGGCCATCTCGGCCTCGCCCACGATCAGCACCCGCACCGCGCCCAGCTTGTCGGCCCGGCGCATCTGGGCCTTGAGGCTCTTGTCCTCGCCGGTCATCTCCGCCCGCAGGCCGCGGGCGCGCAGGACCTGGGCGCAGGCAAAGGCCCAATCCCGGGCCGCCGGGCCCATGGCCGCGATGAACAGATCCGGTCCGGCCTGCCACTCTGGCCGGTCGTCGATCAGAAGCGCCAGGCGCTCGATGCCGGCCCCGAAGCCGATGCAGGCCTGGGCCGGTCCGCCCAGGCGCTGGACCAGGCCGTCGTAGCGGCCGCCGCCGGCCACGGCGTTCTGGGCCCCCAGGTCGCCGGCCACGGCCTCGAAGGTGGTGCGCACATAATAATCCAGGCCGCGCACCAGGCGGGGATTGATCGCGTGGGCCACCCCGGCCAGGGCCAGGAGGCGCTTGACCTCGTCAAAATGCGCCTGGCAGTCGCCGCAGAGAAATTCCAGGATGGACGGCGCGCCGGCGGCGGCCTGCTGGCAGCCCTCGGCCTTGCAGTCCAGCACCCGCAACGGGTTCACGTCCAGGCGGCGGCGGCAGTCGTCGCAGAG
>JAZDHW010000310.1:0-3408 GCA_043805555.1 Pseudomonadota bacterium | reverse complement strand
CTCCCAGGCGGGCCATGGATGGCCCGCCAAATTGGTAGCCCCCAACGGGGGCGAGCAATTTGCGTAACTTGCCGGAATTCACTTCCGGCAAGTTAGCGTCGGGAAAAGCCATGGACGGCTTTTTCCGACAGACACCTAGGCGTCGGCCTTCTTGCCGGCTATGGGCGCAGGCTCGATCACGCTGAAGACCGGGCCGTGGTGATGATCGTGGGGATGGTCGTGGTCGTGGTGATGGTGATGCCCGTGATCGTGGTCATGGTCGTGGTCATGACCGTGGTCGTGGTCATGGTCGTGGTCATGATGGTGGCCCTTCTGGCCGCAGCAATCGCACATGGGGGTTCCTCCTCCCAAAGGGTCCCAGGGCCCAGGGCCGCAATCTTAGTCCCGGCCCAAAGGGCTTGTCAAACCGGCCCGGCCCCCGGGCGGCGCGCTTAGCGCGGGCCCAGGTAGGTGGCGCGGCTGTCGTCGGATTCCCAGGCCGAGACCCGGGCCATGCTCACCTGGGGCGGCAGCCCGGCCGCGATGCGCCCGTACAGGTGCTTGGCGATCATCTCGCTGGAGGGGTTGACCTGGTTGAAGGGGCTCTTCTCGTTCAGGTGGCAGTGGTCCAGCTCCTCCAGGGCCGCGCGCATAAGCTTTTTCAGCTCGCCGAAGTCCATGAGCAGGTCGGCCTGATCCAGCTCGCTGCCGGCGACCACCACCTCCACCCGCCAGTTGTGCCCGTGCAGGGCCTCGCAGCGGCCCTTGAAGTTGCGCAGGGAGTGGGCCGCGGCAAAGCGGCCGGTGACCATGAGTTCGTACACGGCGCCTACTCCCCGCCCTCGGGCTGGTAGGGCTTGCCGCACTCGGTGCAGCGGCCGTCCGGGCCGATGATGCCGATGCACATGCCGTCGGAGCAGGCCACGCGCTCGCCGGATTCCAGCTCCGGCGCGCCCTCGGCCGGGCCGGCCATGAGCTCATGGCCGCAGCCGGGGCAGTAGTTGGCCGCGGGCAGGGCCTTGTGGCCGCAGGAGGCGCAGGTTAGCAGTTTGGGCGGCTCGGCCTCCGGGGCCGGAAGTTGGTGGCCGCAGTGGTGGCAATAGCCTGCGCCGGTGAGCGCCGGGCGCTCGCAAGCCGGGCAGGTCTGGCTGGGCAGGGCCTGGTTGCAGTGGGGACAGTCCATGACGTCTCCGGATCATTGGCGGGTGTAACAAACCGGCCGCCGGGCCGTCCCCGGCGTCCAAAAGCAATTTTGCGGGTCAACCCGCGGTTTTGTCAAGGCAAGCCCCACCGGGCCCGCCTTGACAGGCCTGGGGGTGCATGTTAGCCTCCAACACCATAAAAGCCAACCACCCCCCCGCGATTATGGCGCGGACGGGCCCGGAGGAGATCAATGCGCAACAGCCTTTTCCGGCGGGCCGTTCTGGGTCTGGCCTGCCTGGTTCTGCTGGCCTGCCCGATCTTGGCCACCGCCGCCCCGGCCCCGGCCCCGGCCGCCGCCGGCATCAGCCGGGTGGTCATCCTGCCCTTCACCGCCAACTCCAAGGAAGATATATCCTTTCTGGTCAAGGGCGTGCGCGACATGCTGGCCAGCCGCCTGGCCTGGCCCGACCACGTGATCGTGATCGAACCGGACCTGGTGGCCCCGGCCGCCGCCCACGTCAAGCCGCCCCTGAACGAGGACAAGGCCCGCCAACTGGCCAAGGATCTCTCGGCCCAGGTGGTGGTCTTCGGCTCCATCACCATGCTGGGCCAGGCGGTGAGCGTGGACGCCCGGGTGGTGCGCGCCGAGGGCGGCGATCCCCTGACCGCCTTTGTGCAGACCAGCGACCAGGACGCGGTGATCCCGCGCATCAATGATTTCGCCCAGCGCATCAACGCCGAGATCTTCGAGCGCCCCGAGGCCGTGGCCGCCCAGAAAAAGGCCCAGGCCCAGGCCAAGCGCCTCTTGGGCGAAAAGCCCGCCGAGGAGGCGGCGCCGGTGAACACCGCCACCGACCCCACCTCCCTGGACGCCCTGCCCGAAAACATCAGCCCCCTGAACCCGCTGTTTTTGCGCACCCTGTCGGGCATCGACTCCGACCGCTACTGGCGCAGCCCCCGCATCAACCAGCCGGTGGAGTCCATCGCCGTGGCCGACATCGACGGCGACGGCAAGAACGAGCTGCTGATGCTGACCACCGACACCCTCAGGGTCTACCGCCTGGCCGGCGAGCACTTCGCCATGGTCAGCGAGTTCAAGAACGGGCCCTCGGGCGAGTATCTGTTCGTGGACGTGGCCGACATAGCCCACCGGGGGCGGCCCCAGATTTTCGTCAGCAACTTCAACAACAAGCTGGCTTCGAGCTTCGTGCTGGAATGGGTCGAGGGCGGCCTGAAGATGGTCAGCGGGCCCCGGAACATCTTCTATCGGGTGCAGGACAACCCCACCGGGCCGGGCAAGATCCTCTTCGGCCAGCGCACCGCCATCGACACGCCCTTTGCCGGGCCCATCTATTACATGAAGTGGGACGGCAAGGACTTCGTGACCGACAAGGAAATGCCGCCCAACAAGTTCACCTACATCTTCAATTTCGTCCTGGCCGACTTGAACGGCTCGGGCCGGCCCTACACCATCTGCGTGGGCCCCAGCTATTCCCTGCGCATCTTCAACGACCGCCAGGAACAGACCTGGATGAGCGCCGAGGCCTACGGCGCCACCGGCAAGTTCATCCCCTTCCAGAACATCGCCGGTTCGGGCTGGGAGGAGGACTGGTGGTATCTGCCGGCCCGCCTGGTGCTGACCGACCTGGACAAGGACGGCCGCCAGGAGGTGGTGATGGTGCGCAACCGCGACCGCGCCGACGGCATCCTGGAAAAGATGCGCATGTTCTACCAGGGCACCATCTACGGCCTGTACTGGAACGGGCTCAGCCTGATCGAGTACTGGCGCACGCCCAACATCAGCGGCTATTTGCCCGACTACACCATCGCCGACGTGGGCAACGTGGGCCGGCCGGCCCTGGTCATGGCCGTGGGCCAGCGCGAGCTGGAAGGCGTCATGACCAAGGGCACCAGCCACGTGGTGGCCTTCACCCTCAAGCCGCAACGGGCCATCCCCAAGAAGTCGCCGGGGCTGTAGGCCCCGCGCACGCGCCGCATGACGGGCCGCCGGGCAACCCCCGGCGGCCCGAGTTTTTTCGGGGGGGCTCCGCACCGCCCCCCCCCCCCAGGTGGAGCGAGGAGGCAACGGCCGGCAGGCGAAGAGATTGCCGCGCCGCCATGCGGGCTCCTCGCAATGACCAGAAATGCAACGGGCAGGCGGCTCGGCGCGATTGCTTCGCCGCCACGCGCCTCGCAATGACCAGTAATTCATAATTAAATCGACATGAATAAAAAGAAGGGCCGACGTGCCGCCGGTCCCGCTTCTTCTCTTCCCGCCTTTTCTCC
>JAZDHW010000309.1:0-14939 GCA_043805555.1 Pseudomonadota bacterium | reverse complement strand
GCGCTCCAGGCGCTTGGCGACCTCGCGCACCCGGCGCTTGCCCTCGGCCAGGGCCCCGGCCCGCTCCTTCTTGGCCGCGGCCATCTCGCGCCGGGCCTGCTCCCGCTCCTCGCGGGCGGCCAGGCGGTCGGCGTCGGCCGCGGCTCTCGCCGCCGCGGCCTGCTGGCGGGCGGCCTCCACCTGGCGCATCAGGGCCACGGTCTGCTCCTCGGCCTGGTCCACCTGGCGGCGGGCGGCGGCGATGAGCGCCGGCGGGAAGCCCAGCGAGCCGCTGACGGTGAGCGCGTCGGAAAAGCCGGGCAGGCCGTAGTGGAGCTGGTAGGTGGGCCGGCCGGTGACCGGGTCGAAGGCCACCGAGACGTTCTCCACCCCCTCGCTGGTGGCGGCGTAGGCCTTGAGGCGGTGGAAGTGGGTGGTCACCAGCACGCTGGCCCGGCGCTCCTTGAGCCAGTCCAGCACCGCGATGCCCAGCGCCGCGCCCTCGCCGGGGTCGGTGCCGTTGCCCAGCTCGTCGATCAGCGCCAGGGTGTCCGGCCCGGCCTGGCCCACCATCCAGGCCAGGCGGCCGGCGTGGGCGGTGAAGGTGGACTTGTCGCCGGTGAGATCCTGCTCGTCGCCGATCTCGGCCATGACCCGGCCGAAGACGGCCAGGCGGCTGCCGGCCGCGGCCGGCACGTGCAGGCCGCTCATGGCCATGGCGGTGATGAGGCCCACGGTCTTGAGCGTGGCGGTCTTGCCGCCGGCGTTGGCCCCGCTGATGACCAGGATGCGGGCCTCGGGCGTGAGGCCCAGGTTGATGGGCGCGGCCAGGCCCCGGCCCGCGCGCGACCGCCAGGCCAACAGCGGATGCCGGGCCTGCGCCAGGTCGATCTCGCCGCGCTGGTTGAGCCTGGGCTCCACGCAGTCCAGGGCCTCGCAGAAGGCGGCCTGGGCCAGGAGGCAGTCCAGCATGGCCATGGCCTCCAGGTCCTCCCAGAGCACCTGGAGATTGCTGGCCAGCGCGCGGGCGGCCTCGATGAGGATGCGCTCCTCCTCCTCGCGCTCCTGGCGGCGCAACAGGGCCAACTGGTTGTTGCCCTCGATGGCCTCCAGGGGCTCCATGAAGTAGGTGGCCCCGCTGCCGCTGGTGTCGTGGATGATGCCCTGCACCCGGCCGCGGGCGTCGTTGCGCACCGGCACCACGAAGCGCTCGTCGCGCTGGGTCACGATCTGGTCGCTGAAGACCGCGCCCAGGTCCTCGCGCCCCACCAGGGCCATGAGCTGGCCGCGCAGGCTCTCGCGCTGGCGCATCAGCTCCCGGCGCAGGCGGCCCAGCTCCGGCGAGGCGTTGGTGGCCACCGAGTGGCCCGGCCCCACGATCTGGCGGATGCGCCGGGCGACCTCCGGCAGGGGCGTGACGCGGTTGTAGAGCCGGTTGACCTCCTCCATGCGCAGGGCCCCGGCGGCCAAAAATTCGGCCGCGCGGCCCACCGCGCCCAGGAAGTCGGCCACGAACTCCAGCTCCTCGGGCACCAGGTAGGACCCGTCCGCGCCCAGGCGATTGAAAACCGGGCTCAGGTCGTCCAGGCCGTCCAGGCCGGGCCGGCCCTGCTCGGCGATGAGCGCGCGGATTTCGCTGAGGCGGCGCTGGCGGCGCAGCACGGTGGCGATGTCGGAGGTGGGGGCGAGCGCCAGCACCCGGCGCCGGCCCAGGCCGCCGTGGGCCTGACCCGCCACCAGCTCCAGCAGGCGGCCGAACTCCAGCACGGCCAGGGTCTGCGGGTCGCAGGCCGCGGCCGGACCGGGGGTGCCGGAGGCGCTCTGGGTGTCGGTATCGGGGGTCATGGAGGGCGTAGGGCTGATCTCCCCGGCCTATAGCCGCTGGCGGACCAGGGCGTTGACCAGCTTGCCATCGGCCGTGGCCCCCAGCCGGGCCATGGCCGCTTTCATCACCCGCCCCATGTCCTTGGGACCCTGGGGCTGCACCTCGGCGATCACCTGGTCCAGGATGGCGTTGATGGCCGCCTCGTCCAACTGGGCCGGCAGGTAGCCTTCGATGATGGCCAGCTCGCCGGCCTCGGCCGCGGCCAGGTCCTCGCGCCCGCCCTGGCTGAACTGCTCGATGCTCTCCCGGCGCTGCTTGGCCAGGGTCTTGAGCACCGCCAGGGCCTCCTCGTCCTCCAGGGGACGCAGCAGGTCCTTCTCTTTGTTCTTCAGGGCGTTCTTGACCAGGCGCAGGCAGGAGGTGGTTTTTTCGTCGCGGGATTTCAGGGCTGCCTTCAGGTCGGCGTCCACCCTCCCCATAAGGTTCATGGCCAACCCTCCCCCAAATTCGGTGACTGATCCGGGATTTAGGCTGGATGTGGAGCTTACCAGCGATTGCTTATACTGTCAAACAGTTGCGCCTTGCAACAATCGGCGCAAGCTGCTTGCCAGGGGTGCGCCAAGGATGCTATCTTGCCAACCTGAATCCGCACCTTGCCCATCACAATCCACTGGGTGTCGCCATGGCTGAGCCTCTGCCGCCCCCGGCCCCGGCTTACCTCTATTCAGAGGAGCTGTTACGTTTTGATTACGGACCCACCCACCCCTTGCGGGTGTGGCGGCTGGGCCTGGCCCACGAGCTGATCAAGCTCTGCGGCCTGGACCTGCCGCCGGTGGTGATCCAGCCGGCCAGCCTGGCCCAGATGTGCGCCTTCCACGACCGCCGCTACCTGGAGGTGCTGGCCAAGCTGAGCCACGAGGAGGACAACGACGAGTACCAGCTCGCCTACGGCCTGGGCATGGAGGACAACCCGGTCTTCCCCGGCCTCTACGAGCTGGCCGCGCTGTCGACCGGGGCCACCATCCAGGCCTCGGACCTGGTGGCCCAGGCCGGCTACCCGGTGGCCTTCAACATGGCCGGCGGCATGCACCACGCCATGGCCGGCCGGGCCAGCGGGTTCTGCTACATCAACGACCTGGCCGTGGGCATCAAGCACCTGGTGGCCCTGGGCAAGCGGGTGGCCTACATCGACATCGACGCCCACCACGGCGACGGCGTGCAGTGGGCCTTCTACGACAGCGACCAGGTGCTGACCATCAGCCTGCACCAGCACCCGGCCACGCTTTTCCCCGGCACTGGCTCGGTGGAGGAGATGGGCCGCGGCAACGGCCGGGGCTACTCGGTCAACGTGCCGCTGTGGCCCGACACCGACGACGACATCTACCTGCAATGCTTCGAGCAGATCGTGCCGCCGGTGATCGAGGCCTTCCAGCCCGACTACATCATGACCCAGCTCGGGGTGGACACCTTCCTCTCCGACCCCCTGGCCAACCTGAACCTGACCACCCAGGGCTTCGGCCAGGTGCTCAAGATCATCCGCGACCTGGCCATGGGCAAGTGGATCGCCCTGGGCGGCGGCGGCTACCACGTGATCAATGTGGCCCGGGGCTGGGCCCTGGCCTGGGCGGTGATGCGCGAGATGGAGGACAAGCTCCCCACCGACCTGCCCGGCGACTGGTGCGACCGGCTCAAGCTGCCCATGGACGAGCGCCGGCTCCTGGACCCCAAGGAGCGCATCCGGGGCCGGCTCTGGAACCGGGCCCAGCGCGACGCCGACGACGTGATCGACTTTCTCAAGCGCAACCTTTTCCCCCTGATCGGGGCCAAGCCCTAGATTCGGAAGCGGTTGCGCGGCTTGGACGGCCGGTGTAACTTCCTGGCCATCGCCTGGGGGAAGGATGCATGAGCCGACCGGCCTTTGTCTGCCAGCGCTGCAATCAATGCTGCACCGGTGAGGGTGGCATCACCCTGGCCGAGGCCGAGGTGCCGGCGGCCGCCGCGATCCTGGGTCTCGCGCCGGACGCGTTCACGGCCCGCTATTGCGAAGCCAAGGCCGGCCGCTGGTCCATCCGCTGCGGGGCCGACGGCCGCTGCGCGTTGCTGGGGCCGGAAGGCTGCCTGATCCACCCGGCCAAGCCGGCCATCTGCCGGGCCTGGCCCTTTTTCCCGGGCCTCATCAAGGACGCCGGGGCCTTCAATGAAGCCAAGCTCATCTGCCCCGGCCTGGACCCGGCGGCCACCCACCAGGATTTTCTGGACCAATACCAACAGGAACTTGCCGCGGAGCGCCAAGACCAGTGAGTTACCTCACCGACATCATGCAAGACCTGCCCGCCGGGGCGGAGCCCATCACCCAGGACGTGCAGGGACGCCTCCAGGTGCCCCAGCGCCCGGCGGTGGGCTTCATCGAGGGCGACGGCACCGGCCCGGACATCTGGCGCGCCTCCCGGCTGATCCTGGACGCGGCGGTGGCCAAGGCCTACGGCGGCCGGCGCGCCATCGCCTGGGTCGAGCTGCTGGCCGGCGAAAAGGCCCTGGCCGCGGGCCAGGCTCTCCTGCCCGATCGCACCGTGGACGCCATCGCCGATCTCAAGGTGGCCATCAAGGGCCCGCTCACCACCCCGGTGGGCGGCGGCTTCCGCTCCATCAACGTGGCCCTGCGCCAGCGCCTGGACCTCTACGCCTGCATCCGGCCGGTGCGTTACATCCCCGGCGTGCCCAGCCCGGTCAAGCACCCGGAGCAGGTGGACATGGTGGTCTTCCGCGAGAACACCGAGGACGTCTACGCCGGCATCGAGTGGCGGGCCGGCTCGGCCGAGGCCAAAAAGCTCATCGGCTTCATGAACCAGGAGCTGGGCACCGACATCGCCCCCGAGGCGGCCATCGGCATCAAGAGCATGAGCGAGCTGGGCTGCAAACGCCTGATCCGCCGCGCCATCGACTACGCCATCGCCAAGGGTCGCGCCAGCGTGACCATGGTGCACAAGGGCAACATCCAGAAGTTCACCGAGGGCGCCTTCCGCGACTGGGGCTATGAGCTGGCCCGCGACGAATACGCCGGCCGGGTGGTGGCCGAGGACCAGGAGCCCGGCCCCGGCCAGGTGGTCATCAAGGACCGCATCGCCGACAACATGTTCCAGCAGGCGCTCCTGCGGCCCGCCGAGTTCGCGGTGCTGGCCATGCCCAACCTCAACGGCGACTACATGTCCGACGCCCTGGCCGCCCAGGTGGGCGGGCTGGGCATGGCGCCGGGGGCCAACATCGGCGACCGGGCCGCGGTCTTCGAGGCCACCCACGGCTCGGCCCCCAAGTACGCCGGCCAGGACAAGGTGAACCCCGGCTCGGTGGTGCTGAGCGGGGTGATGCTCCTGGAGCACATCGGCTGGTCGGAGGCCGCGGACCTGATCGCGCCGGCCATCGGCCGGGCCATCGCCGCCGGCCGGGTCACCTATGACCTGGCCCGGCTCATCCCCGGCGCCAGCGAGGTCTCCTGCTCGGCCTTTGCCCAGGCGGTGGCCGACAGGCTGTAGCGACTTAACCCCGACCTGCGCTCGCACCGGTAAAGCCCCCTCACCCCGCCCTCTCCCCCATAACCTGGGAGAGAGGGGCAAGAGATTAGGCCGGGCGGCAAGCCCCGGGCCTTTTCTCTTCACCCCCGCCCCCGCCTGGCGGGGGATAGGGGAGGCTGAGGGGGCTCAAAGTTTCATCTTCAACCGCACCTTGGTATAAAATACCCTCTGTTGCACCCAGTGACAGGATAGAGGCGACAATGGCCCTGCACGTCATCATCCCGGCCCGCTACGGCTCCACCCGCTTTCCGGGCAAGCCCCTGGTCATGATCAACGGCAAGCCCATGATCCAGCACGTCATGGACCGGGCCGGCCGGGCCGAGGGCGTGGCCACCGTGGTGGCGGCCACCGACGACGAGCGCATCGCCAGGGCCGTGGAGGCCTTTGGCGGCCGGGTGGTGATGACCGAGAGCGTGCTGCGCAGCGGCAGCGACCGGGTGGCGGCTGCGGCCGCGGCGCTCAAGCTGCCCGCCCACGACTTGGTGGTCAACGTGCAGGGCGACCAGCCGCTCCTGCCGCCGGAGGTGATCAACCTCACCGCCCGGCCGCTCCTGGCCGAGCCGGCCCTGGGTCTGGCCACCCCGGTGGTGGAGATCACCCGGCCCGAGGAGATACCCGACCCCAACCACGTCAAGACGGTGATGGACGCCAAAAACAACGCGCTGTATTTCTCGCGCTCGCCGGTGCCCTGCAACCGCGACCGCGGCGCCACCACCTACTACAAGCACCTGGGCGTCTACATCTTCCGGCGCTCGTTCCTGGACGTCTTCGCCGGGCTGCCCACCGGCCGCCTGGAGGAGATCGAGAAACTGGAGCAGCTCCGGGCCCTGGAGCACGGCCACGCGGTGCGCTGCGTGCAGGTGGCTTTCGACTCGCCCGAGGTGGACCGGCCCGAGGACGCAGAGCGGGTGGCCCAGATCCTGCGCGAATCCTCCGGCGAATGGTAGCCGGGTGACCTGGCCGGCGCCGCGCCCCGGTTTTTTCGGCCCCCATCAGGCATGGCTGCTCTGGCCCCTGGCCGCGGCGGCGCTGGCTTCCTTCCTGCTCGGGCTCCGGGCCAAGGGCCGGGCCGGGCTGTGGAGCTGGCCGCTCCGGGGGCGCTGGGGCCGGGCCGGGGCCTGGGCGCTGGCCACCGGTCTGGCGGTGCTGGCCCTGGGCAGTTTTCTGTGGAACCTGCACCGCGCCCTGCCCTTCCTGCACGGACCCGCCTACGGCATCTTCGCCCTGACCCTGGACGCCGCCACCCTGGCCGCCCTGCACGGGGTGGGCTTCCTGGCCCTGGCCCGCGCGCCCCGCGGCTGGTCCGGCTGGCTGGCCTGGGCCCTGCTCCTCGCCACCCTGGCCAGCGGCCTCATCCTGGAGGCCGGCCGCCTGGCGGTCTGGCACCCGGACGGGGCCTGGTTCGAGCCCCTGGGCTGGCGGCTGGCCCAGCGCTGGGCCTGGGGCGGGCCCAGCGACGCCGCCCTGCACTGGCTCTGGTGGTCCCACGTGGGCCTGGCGCTCATCTGCCTGGCCGCCTGGCCCTGGCTGATTTCCCGCTCCGTCCGCGGCCTGCCACCCGCGCGCTGATCCCGCCCGGCCTGGGCGCCTATCGGTTTTGACTATAAGTCATGCCCCATTCAATCCTGCTTTCGTATTTGCCACCGGCGCATTTCTCCCCTATATCCTCAGAGAGCAATACATTTATAAACAGGGCCATAGCCTACCCAAGCGATACTATTGGCAATTACGATGACATATTTCAGCCGCACCCCGGCCGGCTGGGTCTACCTGGCCCTGCGCCTGGCCCTGGGCGCGGTCTTCGTCTATGCCGGCGCGGTCAAGCTCATGGACCCCAAGGCCTTTGCCATCACCATCTCGCGCTATGGCCTGGCCCCGGATTTCCTGCTGGCCCCGGCCGCCCTGGGCCTGCCGGCCCTGGAGGTCCTGGCCGGCCTGGGCCTGATCTTCGAGGTGCGCGGCAGCCTGAACGCCATCACGACCCTGCTGCTCATGTTCGCCACGGTGCTCTGGTTCGGGGTATTGCAGGGGCTTTCCATCGACTGCGGCTGCTTCTCGGCCGAGGAGCAGGCGGGCCACGACGACCTGCGCACCGCCTTGCACCGCGACCTGGTGATGCTGGCCGCGGCGGCCTATCTGTATTTTCATCGCTGGCGGGCGCGCGCCCGGCGCGGGTCCGGCGGCTGGCGGTTTAGTCACCTGTTTATTTCGGAAAAGGAGGAAGTCGCGCCATGAAGAAACTCGTCATGACGGCCCTGGCCCTGGCCCTGGTGCTGGTGTGGGCCCTGCCGGCCCTGGCCGTGTTCGGCAACAAGGAATTGGACAACGAGAAGCTGGTGGTGACCTTCTACAACGAGGTGAGCCGCGGCGGCTACAAGGTGGTGGACACCCCCACCCTGCAAAAGTGGGCCGAGGCCAAGAAGCCCATGCTCATCATCGACACCATGCCCTATGAGGACAGCTTCAAGAAGCAGCACGTCCCCGGCGCCAAGCAGTTCGAGTTCCCCATCCCCGAGGCGACCTCCCTGGACGAGTCCAAGAAGGCCGAGTTCGCCAAGCTGCTGGGCCCGGACAAGAACGCCCTGATCGTGATCTACTGCGGCTTCCCCAAGTGCACCCGCAGCCATAACGGGGCCATGTGGGCGGTGAAGATGGGCTACACCAACGTCTACCGCTACCCCGGCGGCATCAAGGCCTGGAGCGAGTCCGACCTGCCGGTGGGCAAGGTGGACTAAGCTCCCGGCCTTTTTTCCCGGCAGGCCATGCAAAAAGGGCCCGGCTGCGGCCGGGCCCTTTATGTTTGCGCGCTTGCTGCCGGCTCAGGCCCGGCGCACCAGCCCGGCCATCACCCCAGCACCCGAAGCGGCTGGTCGGCCGTGACCTTGATGGTCTTGACCGCCGGGTTGCTGGCCCGAAGCTCCACCCCGTCCTTGACCGGGTGCAGGCGCTTGAGGGTCACCTCGTCCTCCACCAGCACCGCCGCCACCTCGCCGGGGCTGGCCTGGTCCTGGGCGCGGATGATGACCAGGTCGCCCTCCTGGATGTGGTCGCCGATCATGGAATCGCCGCGCACCCGCAGGGCGAAAAAGCGGCCGGAGCCGAAGAAATCCGGGTCCAGGTCCAGGTGCTCGTCAGCCTCCTCCACCGCCAGGATGGGCGCGCCGGCGGCTATGCGCCCCAGCACCGGGATGCCCTTGGGCCGGTTGAGCAGGTTCAAGGCCCGGGGCAGACCCGGCTCCGAGCGCATGAAGCCCTTTTTCTCCAGCGCCTTCATGTGGTCGTGGGCCGCGCGCGGCGAGCGGAAGCCGAAACGGGCGGCCACCTCGCGCACGGTGGGGGGATAGCCGTGGTCGGTGAGAAAGTCCTGGATGAACTCCAGCACCTGGGCCTGGCGGGCGGTGAGTCCTCGGGTCATGACAGCTCTCCGGCCAAGAGTGACGCCTGATGTACACTATACAATGGTGTAGCCGGATGTCAAGCCCCACCGCTGGGGTCAGGCCGGAGCCCCCTTGCCCCCCAACACGGCGCTGATGCGCCCGGTGCAGGCCAGCAGCGCGGGCAGCACCCGGTCCTTGAAGGCGTCGATGCTCTCACCCCGCTTGAGAATGGCCACGCTCACCGCGGCCTCCACCCGGTCGCCGCGGCCCCGGATGGGCGCGGCAAAGGCCGCCAGCTCGGGCAGGTAGTCGCCGTCCACCGACGCGTAGCCATCGCGCCGGGCCGTCTCCCAGACCACTTTCAGGTCCATGCCCCGCGCGGCCAGCCAGGGGCCGGCCACCGGGTCGGCGGTCAGGCGGCGCAGCAGGGCCTGGCGCTCGGCGTCGCCCAGGTTGGCGCACAGCACCCGGCCGGCCGAGGAGCTATAGACCGGCACTCGGCGGCCCAGGTTCAGGTTCAGGCTGAGCACGTCGGAGCGGTGGAAGCGGGCGATGTACATGATTTCCGTGCCGCCGGCGTCCAGGACGCTCAGGTTGACGCTGCCCTCCACCTGTTTGAACAGGGCCTCCAGGTGGGGCTGGGCCGCCTCCACCACCTCCAGGCCGTCCAGCACTGCAAACCCCAGGCCCAGCACCGCCGGCCCCAGGCTGTAGGGCCCGCCCTTGACCGGCTGCACCACGTAATCCATGCTCACCAGGGTGCTCAGGAGGCGGAAGGCGGTGGATTTGGGCAGCTTGAGCTGCTGGGCCACCTCGGCCAGGGTGAGGGTGTAGCCCCGGCGGCCGAAGGTTTCCAGGATTTGCAGGCCACGGACCAGGGCCGTGACCGGATGTTCTGCGCGAGCCATGGCTGTGTTCCACTCGTTGAAATTTTCGTTTCGCTCTGCGAAATACTATGGGATAGCGGCAAAGGCGTCAACATAAAGCGCAAAAAGGCGGCGCGGACCGCCCGCGGGACGGTTCCGCGCCGAAAATAAGGAAGGGAAAGACCCGCAACAGCCCTGAGATTAGGGCCGGTCCCGGCCCTCCCAGGAGCCTGTCGGAGGATTACTCCGACAGACCCCTAGGTGCGTGTCGGAGAAAGCCATCCATGGCTTTCTCCTCTTGGAACTTGCCAAAAGTGAATTTTGGCAAGTTCTCGTAATGGCGCCAAAAAGTTAATTTGGCGCCATTCCGGGCGGGCCATCCATGGCCCGCTCGGAAGCCTGTCGGAGGATTACTCCGACAGGCTCCTAGAAATCCTCAAAATCCCCCTGCCCGTTCGCGGCCTGGGCCGATCCGGCCTGGGCCCTGGCCTTGGGCTTGACCAGGTGCAGCACCGGGGCCGGCAGGCCGGCCTTTGCGCGGCCCTCGTCCTGGCCGCCGCCGTTGCCGGCGCTCCGGTGCAGGCGGCCGCGCAGCTTGGCCGCCTTGCCCGCGCCCACCATGCGCACCAGATCGGCCACGAAGGAGTGCATGGTCTCGGCCTGGGCGGAAAGCTCCTCGCTGGCCGCTGCCGACTCCTCGGCGTTGGCCGCGTTCTGCTGGGTCACCTTGTCCATCTCGGTGGTGGCCTTGTTCACCTGCTCGATGCCCTGGCTCTGCTCGTGGCTGGCCGCGGCGATCTCGGCCACCAGCTCGGCCACCTTGACCGCGCTGGTGGTTACCTCGCCAAAGTCGGCGTTGGTGCGGTTTGCCAGCTCCGAGCCCTGGCGCACCCGGTTCAAGATCTCCTCGATCAGGCCGGTGGTGTTCTTGGCCGCCTCGGCCGCGCGCATGGCCAGGTTGCGCACCTCCTCGGCCACCACCGCGAACCCGGCCCCGGCCTCTCCCGCCCGGGCCGCCTCCACCGCCGCGTTGAGCGCCAGCAGGTTGGTCTGGAAGGCGATCTCGTCGATGGTCTTGATGATCTTGCCGGTGTCCTGGCTGGCCTGCTGGATCTTCTGCATGGCCCCGGTCAGCTCGCCCATGCTGGAATTGGCCCGCTCCACCACATGTTTGGCCTGGCCCATGAGCTGGTTGGCCTGCTGGGCGTTGTCGGCGTTGGTGCGGGTCATGGAGGCCATCTCCTCCAACGACGAGCTGGTCTCTTCCAGGGCCGCGGCCTGCTGGGCCGAGCCCTCGGCCAGTTGCTGGCTGGCGTTGTTCACCTGGCCGGCGGCCGAGGCCACCTGGCTCGCGCCCTCGCTCAGGCCGTGGATGACGTTGTGGATGGGCCGGGTGATGCCGAGCGTCATCAGCACCGCCATGACCACGCCGACGATCAGGGCCACGCCCAGGCCCGTCATGGTGATGAGGCTGGCCGTGTCCAGGCCCCGGGCCGCGCTGCCGGCCAGCTCGGCCGTCTCGCTGAGCGCGGTCTCCGAGGTGGCCTTGGCCAGGGCCAGCACCTCCAGGGCCACGGTGTTGCGCTCCTGGTTCAGCGATTCCAGCGACAGCCAGTTGGAGAGCAGGTCCCGCATGCCGCCCAGGTAGGCCTTGCCGGCCGCGCCCAGGGCGGCGATCTGGTCCAGGTTTTTCTGCTGCTTGGTCAGGGGCTTGATCTCGGCCAGCTTCTGCTCGATCTCCGTGAACCCGGCCATGGCCTCGGTGATCAGGCTGGGGTCGTTGCGGGCCTCGGCCTTCTGGGTAGTCACCTGGATATCGTTGCCCAGGTTTATGATGTCATTGACCACCGTGATCTTCAGGTGGCGGTCGGCGATGGTGCGGGCGTCGGAGTAGAGCTTGATCTCCGACTTCATCTCCTTGTTCTGTTCCTCCAGGAAGTTGTGCGCCGCGGCCATGTAGTTCTTGGCCGCCTGGTCCATGGCCTGGCGGGCCTGGCCGATGGCCCCGTTCTTGGCCACCGTCTGCTCGACCAGGCTCTCATACTGCTTCACCTTGGCCTCGGCCTTGGCCACCTTCTCCTGCAACGGCGGGTCGCTGGCGAAATGGGGCAACCGGCGCGCATCGGCCAGGACCTTCTTCAGCGCCTCCAGGTGCTTGCGCCCCGCGGCCAGGAGCTCATCGTTTTTGGAATAGACATAGCCGCGCATCTCGAACATGGTCCACAAAGCCGCCCGCTCCACCCCGTTGCCCACCCCCACCTCGGGCCCCAGGTTGCGGGACATCTCGTTGGCCTCTTCGCTCACCCGCATCATCTGCCAGACGGCCACGCCGCCCAGGACCAGGGCCAGGAGAATAAGCAGGGAGAACCCTGCGCTGATTTTCACCCCCAGTTTCAGTTTTTTGAACATCGCGCCTCCCCTTTCCTCTCCACAGGCATAACAAATGCTAGGCAGCCTCCCCCGCCCCCGCAGCCGCCCCCTCCGCGGCCGCGGTCCCGGCCCTCCCCTTAGAACACTGGGCCAGGCCGGCGAACTCGTCCCGCTGGAGCACCTGGTCGATGTCCAGCAGGATCTTCACCTCCCCGGCGCCCTTGGCCAGGCCCAGGATGAAGCTGGTGTCCACGGCCAGGCCGAAACTCGGCGCGGGCTCCACCTCCTCCCCGCGGATGTGGGCCACCTCGTTTACCCCGTCCACCACCAGGCCCAGCAGGCTCGCGCCCGCGGCCCCGGCCGCATCCACCACGATGATGCAGGTGCGCTCGTCATATGCGGCGGCCGCCAGCCCGAACTTCAGGCGCAAGTCCAGCACCGGGATGACCTTGCCTCGCAGGTTGGCCACCCCCTTGACGTACCCGGGCGTGCGCGGAATGGGTGTGATGGGGACCAGTCCGATGATCTCGCGGACTTTCAGGATGGCGATGCCGTATTGCTCGCGATCCAGCAGGAAGGTCAGGAATTTCCCCTGGACGCCCTGGCCGTCCCCGGCTCCCGCCGGTGCAGCATC
Source organism: Pseudomonadota bacterium (assembly GCA_043805555.1). Taxonomy (GTDB): domain Bacteria; phylum Desulfobacterota; class Desulfarculia; order Desulfarculales; family Desulfarculaceae; genus JACRDC01. The sequence goes on along the minus strand of JAZDHW010000309.1, from coordinate 2,319 downwards.
GGTTTGCATGAGCTTTCTCCCCTGACATTCTCGTATACGTGCGCCAAGCGGTCCAAGACCGCGCAGAGATCGTCGGGGTCGCCGTCCAGGTAGGTGATGTAGCGCGGCCGCAGGCGGTGGGCCTTGGCCTCCAGGGACGGCTCGGGGTGGGGCAGGATCAGCAGCAGGTCGCGTTGCAGACAGAACTGGGCCAGGGCCAGGATCCGGTCCAGGTCGGGCTCGCTGGTCAAGGCCAGGGCCAGGACCAGGTCGGGCTCGCCGGGGCGGGCCAGACGGCGCTCCAGGCCGGAAATGGAATCATAAATCTCGCGGGTGCATTGGGAGGGGGAGTTCAGCAGGAGCCGGCGCACGGGGTGCGCAGCGGAGAGTTCGCCGGGCAGGTAGCACAGGATATGCATGGGGCATCAACCTCGCACTTGGCAATCCCGCCTAATCCTTTTCAATTACCATGCCAGCCTACCATTTTGTCTAACGATACGGCAATACGTCACAATACCATATAGACTATTTTCACCGCCCCGGCCCTGGGCGGTTTTTGTCATATGTTACGGGACAGTGTCATGCCCGGCGAGACAATGGAACTGGCCGGCGGGCTAGCTGGAGCGGGTGCGGCTGAGCTCGTATTTCTTGAGCAGGGCATAGAGGCGTCCGCGCGAAAGCTTCGAGATTCGGCAGGCTTGGGGGATTTCACCGTGGGTCAGGGCCATCAGGTCCATTAGATAGCGGCGCTCGGCCGCCTCCACCGCCGCCTCGCGCACCTCGGCCAGGGGGGCCAGGTGGGGGTTGGCCCCGCCCCCGCCGGCGGTCGCGGCCCCGGCTGCTGCTGCTGCCGCGGCGGCGGCGGCCGGCTCGGGCTTTTCGACCCGGCGCAGGGAGGCCTTGGCCACCTCCACCCGCAGGTGGGTGGGCAGGTGATAGGCATAGAGGATGGGATCGTCCAGGGCCGCGCCCAGGGCCCGCTCCAGCACGTTGACCAACTCGCGGGCGTTGCCCGGCCAGGAGAAGGCCTGCAAGGCCTCCAGGAAATCCGGGGCGAAGCCCTTGGGCCGGATCTTGTAGCGCTGGCAGAGCCGGCTCAGGTGGTGGTTGACCAGCTCGGGGATGTCCTCCACCCGGTCGCGCAGGGGCGGCAGCTCGATGGCGAAGGTGCGCAGGCGGAAAAACAGATCCTGGCGGAAGCGGCCGGCGGCCACCATCTCCTCCAGGTCGCGGTTGGTGGCCGCGATGAGGCGGAAATCGCTGCTGATCTCATTGCTGCCTCCCACCGGCCTAAAGCGCCGCTCCTGTACCACGCGCAGGAAGGACTTTTGCAGGGCCAGGGGCAGCTCGCCCACCTCGTCCAGGAACAGGGTGCCGCCGTGGGCCTGTTCGATCAGGCCGCGCTGGGTGCGGTCGGCCCCGGTGAAGGAGCCCTTGACGTGGCCGAAAAGCAGGCTTTCCACCAGGGTCTCGGGCAGGGCGGTGCAATCGACCACCACGAAGCTCTTGTCGCTGCGGGCGCTGTTGCGGTGGATGCCCCAGGCGAACAATTCCTTGCCGGTGCCGGTCTCGCCGGTGATGAGCACGTTGCCGGCGCTGCCGGCGGCCTGGGCCATGATCTCCAGGCAGGCCTGCAAACCGGGGCTCTCGCCCACGATGTCGTCGCGCTTGAGCACCCGGGGGGCGGCGTGGCCCTCGCGCTCGCGCCGGTATTCCAGCGCGCGCAGCAGGGGCAGCTTCATCTTGTCCACCGAGGCGGGCTTTTCGATGTAGTCCCAGGCGCCGTTCTTGATGGCCAGCTCGGCCCCGTCCGGGTCGCCCAGGCCGGTCATGATGATGACCTCCGGCGGCAGGGCCTTGGCCCGGATGTCGGGCAGGCCCTCCAGGCCGTTGCCGTCGGGCAGGCGCACGTCCAGAAAGACCACGCTGAAGTCGCGCTCGCCCACCAGGGCCAGGCCTTCGCGCAGGGCGCCGGTGACGGTGGCCTCGTGCCCCATGCGCTCCACCATCCTGGCCAGCAGGCGGCAGATCATGGGATCGTCGTCTATGATGAGGATCTCAGCCATATGCTCATCGGGGTTGACGGCATGCGCCGGTTTCCGCTGCGGAGTCCGGCCAGGCGGCCATTAAAGATGGCGCCGGGCCGGCGGTCCAGGCGCCTTCAGGCGCTTTCGCCTTCCAGGGGCAGCCAGGCCGACAGGCGCACCCGGCGCTCGTCCAGGGTTTCGCCCTGCAGGCCGCCGCCCAGCCGCCGCCAGGCCGCCGCCAGCTCCGCGGCGGGCGGGGCCAGCGCGCCCTGCAAGCCCAGGAGGGCCCAGCCGGCGGCGTTGGTCTGGACCG
>JAZDHW010000308.1:0-2263 GCA_043805555.1 Pseudomonadota bacterium | reverse complement strand
GGGTGCGCCTGGGCCAAAATCCAATCCCGGCAGGCGGCCGCGTCCAGGAACTCCGGCCCGAAGGCCTCAAAAACCTGGGCCGGCCCCACGGGCCGGAACCTGCCCTTGCCGTGGCCGCCCTGCCTATCTGCCTGTATTGCCTGCATTTCCATTTTCCCAATCCAGTTTTTGCCCCACCCCTGGCCGCGCCCCGGGTGTTCTTCGACCCGCTGGGGGCACCCCCTCCGGGAGGACCCGCCGCCTGCCTCCCCCACCCCGCCGATCGGGGAGGAAGCGGCCGGCGCCGGGCCTTCGGCATCGGTCGAGCCGGCCGCGGCCGCGTCAACGGCTAGCGGAGCAGCGATGCCAGCCACCGGCACACCAGCTCCTGCTCTCCATCCACGATCTCCACACACCGCACGACCACATCCATGCTCTCCGCCAGCTTGGCCTTGTCGATTTCCCGGAGACCCACCTTCCGGCCGTCCCAGGTCAGCGCCAGGGGATGGGCTTCCACCAAAGTCACCAGCTCCCGCACTTGCGCGGGCGCTTCGGCCACGGCAATTGCCATGGTCAACCTCCCGCCGTTGAGCGCGGAAAGCTCCGGGTACAGCTCGTCCCATTTCGCCCGCCCCGGCGGCCCGCTTTGGTTGAAGTCCATCTCGCCCTTTTACTTGCTCCCCTTCTGCTACTTCTGACCTTGTCAAGGGTGTCAAGGTAGTGTCGGGGGTGTTGTCTCCGCTAAGGGCCTCAAAACATAGGCCCTGTCGAGGGTGGCAAAGGAAAACGCCGGTCAGGTCGCCAGCTTTACAGACCGACCGGTAATGGATAAGCACATCGCACGCGCGTAAGGGTGCCGCTACCCTTGACACCCTTGACAGCCGCCCCCAACCGCGCGGCAAGGCTGGTCAATATCCCGTCAAAGGTCACCGCCGCACCCCCGACAACCCCCGACACCCTTGACACAACCGACCAGGGTGCGGGCCGGAAGAGCCCCTCCAGACCAACATGGGGGGTGCGGGGGGCGCGGCGAAACCGCGCCAGATGCAGATGAAATGCGGCTGCCACCTAAGCCCCCGTCTCCAGCTCCTGCAGGAAGAGCCCGATAACCCAGCCCGGCCTTGACCCGTCGCCCATGGTGGGGCCGTGGTCCTTCAGCTCCACCTGGTGGCGCTGGCGTACCGCCTTCCAAAAGGCGCTTGAGTCCTTGGGCTTCTTGATGCCGTTCTCCTCGCACCACTTCTTGTAGGAGCCATACACGGCCGCCTTGGGGCCCTTGGGCGTTCCGCCGTCGGAGTCCCGGAGGATGCAGCGCTCCTGGACGAAGCGGGCGATGTGGTCATTCTCCAGGCGGTACTGATTGAGGTAGAGATAGCTGGCCTGGCACTGGGAGAAGGCGCCGCGCTTGCGCAGTTGGTAGAGCTTGATCAGGGCCAGATGAAAGATGCCCGGCAGCTCGTGGGGCACGATGCGCTCCAAGCGGTGCGGATCGGCCCAGCGCTCGCCCAGCTTGAACTGGCGTGGGAAGTTCACGGCCAGCATGCGTTCATAAAAGGCCTCGGACTGGTCGCGCACCTTGGGGAACTCGTTGGCCGCGAAGATCAGCTTGGCCTGGGTGTCGAAAGTGAAGGTGTCCACGCCCTTGTAGGCGGCCTGGATCGGGTCGCCGCCGGTCAGGCGCTTGAAGTTTTCACTGGCGAAGAAATTGGCGCTGGTCTCGCCGCAGATGTTGGCCAGCTTGCGATGCAGGGCCACGCGCTGGAATTGATCCTCCAGGTCGGCCATGTTCACCGCGCTGCAATTGTCCGGCCCCAGCAATTGGCGGATGATCTCCTGCAGCAAGCTCTTGCCGCAGTCCTTGCGACCCACCATGAGCAGGGCCTTCTTGTATTGCTGGCCATGCCAGAAGCAGTAGCCGATGAACTCCAGCACCTCCTCGATCACCTCGGGGTCGGCCAGCATCTCCAGCAGGGTCCGCTTGAACCAGGGGCACTGGGGCGGGTCATGGGGCTGCCATTGGTAAGGGAACAGGTGGGTGCAGCGCAGGGCTGGATCATGGGGCGACAGGCGGCCGGTGTTCAGGTCCAGCATGCCGTTTTCCACGCAGAGCAACTCCGGGCGGAGATTCATCTCCTCGTCCCGGGGCAGGGTGACCTGGGCACTGAGCAGCGCCCAGGCCTCCTCAATCCGGGCCCTGGTGGCGGCTATGCCCATCTTCAGGGCGATGAGCCGCTTGATTTCCTCCGGCACCGCCTGCAACCAGTAGCGGCCTTCCCAGATGTAG
>JAZDHW010000307.1:0-20704 GCA_043805555.1 Pseudomonadota bacterium | reverse complement strand
GCGTACGTAATCGGCTGGTCGGTCACCCAGGATGACATGTCCAACTACCCCGCCCTATCGCAGCTCGGCATTGCCGGCAGCAAGACGCAAACCGGAAGCATCGTCACGTACAACACACAGCAAAATCCGGGGGATTTTTCGAAAACTCTTCCTGTTCCGACCGGAATCGTGCAAGCGAACGCGTACAGTGTCAACCCGTTGACTTGGGTGGCAACACCTCCGAATGAGGCGGAGCCCACCGCCGCTCCCGCCGCAGCGAATCTCGGGGCGGTCTTTTATAAGTTCCAGCCTCCCGTAAAGCCCCAACTGGGGCCTCCCTCGGGCAGCCAGGTTACGGGCCAGGTCGAGCCCGACTGGGAAAGTCAGTTAATTGGCGGCGTCCAAGTCGATGCCAAAGTGATCGTCGGCTACACCGGCGCGCAAAACAATCACGGCGCTTTAGTGATTGACTCAAACGCGTTGCCGGCACCGGGGAACTACCAAAACCTGAATGCGCCGTACAATACCCTGCCGGGTTGGTATCATAACTACGATTATAGTTTCTTCTTTTCTAACCTCGAACAGAACGTCATCGACCGGATCGAATCCTATTTCACGAAACGATAACCGTAGTCGAAGGATGCTTCAGGGGTTCGTCGAATCATTGGTGGCCCCAAGACGTCAATTTTGTGCCCATAACCGCCGCCAAAAGGCCCCAAACGGCCCCCAAAGCGCACCGCGCGGTAGGCTCCGGAAAGCCTCGGTGCAGCGTGTAACTATCTGAAATAAATGGTGCCGTAGGCGAGACTCGAACTCGCAAGACCACGAGGATCGGGGGATTTTGAGCCTTCTGCTCGTTAGTACCATGGAAGTAGAAGGCAAAGAGGTCAAGCATATTGACGGTATTGAACGGTCATCGTGGTAATGGGTTGAAATATTGATTAAAATAAGCCTGGCAGGCTAGACTTCAAATCCGGTGTACCTTCTGAGTAAGGGGGTAGGTGGGTTCGATTCCCATGCGCTTCCGCCACCGTTAAATCAAGGGGTTGGGCCGCGCGGCCCGGCCCTTCTGCCTTGAGGGGCGTGGTTGGAGGGGCGTTGCGCGCAGTTGGACCCCACGGATGCCCCGCTTTATTTCGCCGAGCCTGCCTCTGCAATTCCTGCCAGCATCCCAGGAATCAGCGCGATGACGGCGCCGCGCCGACTAAAAGTAAATCGCGAGCCCGGGCAGGCTCGCGATTGCCGAAGCCGGCACAGGCATGGCCGGCAAACTTGCTAAAACGGCTAGAAATTATAGGCGACTGACAATTGCCCGCTGATGCCGGTGCTCCGGGCATCATCGCCCATCACGCCATCGACCATGCCCGTGAAGGTGAAGTCGCCACGCTCAACCGCCAGCATCAGGCCGGCGGTCATGAGATCCCGGCTGTCATAGGCCGACTTCTGGCTGACCGAGAAGCCGTAAAGGTCGCCGCTGGTCTCGATTTGGGGGCTGCTCAACAGGCGCTCGTAGCCGATGGTCACGGCCGGGGTCACGGTCCACGCGCCCCAGTGCCGCGGGTCCAGCCTGGCGTCCAACTCGGCCAGGACGCTGGTCTGGGTCTTGTCGACGCCCCGGACGTTCAGCGCCAGGTCGCTGCCGGTTTCGTCAAAGCCGCGCAGGCTCAGCCCGGTCACCCGGACCCCCACCTGGGGGATGACGGTGAAGGGAGCCAGGTTGATGGCGTCGCCCAGGCGGGCCTGACCGCTGTAGACCGCGCCGTTGGTGTTGCCCGAGGCCGTGCCCAGGCCGCTGCCCAGGTCGCGCCCGCTGCGGTAGTTCACCCAGCCGGCCTCCGCGCGCCCTTCCACGAACAGCCCGGATTCAAGCGCCGAAAACCCATAGCGGCCGCCCAGGGTGACCAGAACGGTGTTGGTGGTGGCGGTGGCGTCAGCGCTTTTCACCGAGCCATAGTTGTAGCCGATGCCCGCGCTGGCGCTGGCCCGGCTGCCCAGGCGGCGGGTGACGCCCAGGACGGTGCCGGTGCTGGATTCCTTGCTGTCGGCGATGCCGTCGTGGCCGTCGGTCTCGAAAATGCCGCCGATGCCCGCCATCCAGAACCGGGTCTGGCCTTCCGGGATGCCGCGGACGCCGGGGAAGGGTTTGAGCGCCGCGTCGATGCGCTGGGACTGGCGCAGGAGGAACGCCGCGGCATCGGCGTGCACCTGGCCGCCTACCCTGGTCTGGAGGCCCCCGAGCGCGCCCGCGTCCACGGCAGACTGCAAGTAGTAGTTGTAGTTGGTGTAGCTGCCCGACAGGGGCGAGTCCTGCAAGGCCCGCAGGAAGGCGGCTCCGGAGGCGGCGTTGCCGGTGAAGCCGGTCTGGCCCGGCAGGATCGTGTAGTAGACCATCTTTGCGCGCAGGACGTAGATATCTGCCTGGGTCAGTCCCAACCCTTGGGTGAGGTAGTTGTACATCGACCCATAGGAAGCGACCACCTGGTCAAAGGCCGTTTGCAGATAGCTGGCCTGGACCCCCAGCAGCGCGTCCACGGTCGCCGGGTTGGCCGCCGGGTTTTCGGCCAGGATGGCCGCCCGCGTGAGGCTTATCAACGCGGCCGTATAAGTGTTGGTGGCCAGGTAATCAGTCTTGACGGTCTCGGAAGACACCCCGGCGATGCTTTGCAGGATGGCGGAGGTCCAGCCGGTGCGGTCCTTGCCGCCCGAGCAGTGGTACATGACCGGGAAGGAGTCATGGGCCAGGGTGAGCAGGACCGTGCGCAAGCCTTCCCTTTGCACCGGATCGGTGATGAACTCCCGGTACCCCTCCTGCATGAAGGCGATGGCCACCGAGGGGGCGGCGGTGAATGGCGGCTCAGGCACCGGACTGGGGGTACCGTAGATATTGACGTTGGTGTAAATGACCCCTTGCGGCACGCGATCGGGCGTTGAACTTATCTCGGATGGCGTGCGCAGGTCTATGTCCCGGCCCACGCGCAAGGAGGTGATGGTGGCCGAGTCGGCGGGGCTCAGCGAGCCCAAGGCATCGGTGCGATAAATGACGCCGGTGCGCATCACCCCAAAATTGCTGGTTGGGTTCACAAATCCGGTTCCCCCGTTACCAGCGGAAATGCCGGCGAGGTCCCGAAAATTTGGGGCCGAAAAAAGGATCGGCGTTGAAATGGCCTCTTGAGCCCATGCGGGCGGGATCGACAGGCCTAAGGCCACGGCCATGAACCCAAACACTACCGCTCTAATGGAGCCCAGGTTCAGGGTGAACATGCATGACTCTCTTCCGGCTTCGCGCCTGATGAAAATACCTGGTTGTCGTAGTTAGACGGCGCCGGGGCGGTCCGCCAGCGTCACAAGCCTCGGCCACGGGTTGAGCCCGAAGCGTGACCGTGGCTGGTCTGGGCACCTCCCTTAAATACCGGCGAGCAATAAACATCTGAATCTTGTCGTCAACCAAAGGAATTGCCCCGCCGTAGAGCAATTATCTTGCCAAACCCATCGGCATTGATCTCCGAGCCTGACAAGCGGCGTGGCTGTGTCAGCGCATCAGGAAAGCCAGGAGCAGGGGGTTGACCACCGCGGGCGTTTCCTGGTGGGGTAGATGCCCGCAGTTGGGGATCATCTCCAGGCGGGAGCCGGGAACTGCGAGCCGTAGTCTCCGGCCCATATCCGGGGGCAGCCAGGTGTCCTTGTCCCCCCAAATGATGAGGAGCCGGGGTTTGAACTTGGCGTACTCACCGGTCATCCTGTCGAACTCGTCCGAGAAGAACTGCCCGGCCAGCCCGCCCAGAGCCTCTTTGTACCCCGGCCTGTGCATGGGCGCGTAATACTCCTCCACCAGCGTGTCACTCACCTTGGCCTGGTCGTGGTACACGTCCCGCAGCGCCCGACGCACCGTCCACTTCCCCATCAGGGCCGAGGCGATGCGGCCGATGACCGGCCAGGTCAGGATGCGGGAGGCCGGTCGCTTGGCTGGCTTGTAACCGGCCGGATCCAGGGCCACCACCCGCTCCACTCGGTCCGGATGGCGCAGGCCCAGGTACAGGACGATCCCCCCGCCCATGGAGGAGCCGATCAGGTCGACCCGGCCCAACCCGAGGGAGTCGGCCAGCCTCCAGACCGCGGCAGCCTGGTTCTCGATGGAATAGACGTATCCCTGCGGGGGCGCATCGGAGGTCCCCATGCCGGGCTGATCCACCAGTATGGGCCGAAATCCGCCCTCGGCCAGGGCCGTTACGTTGCGGTGCCAGCAATAGGCCGAGTCGGCGAACCCGTGCACCAGCATCACGGGCCTGCCCTCGCCGCCCAGGTCCACGTAATGCAGCCGCCAGCCGCCCAGGTCCAGGTAGGCTTCATGCCCGCGGATGAGTTTGCGCCAAGCCTCGTCCCGGGGGGGAGGCGGGCCCTGGCAGGCCGCCAGGGCCAGGAGGAGCAGGCAGAGGGCGGCGAATGCGATCCGATGGCGGCGGTGCGTCATCATCGCTTTTCCGGCTGGGCTCCCGCCAGCGCTTGCCCGTTGGCCAAGAAGTAGTCCATGGATCGGGCGAGCCATTCCATGCGCGGCTCGAAGGCCGGAACGGCGGCCTGGTCCAGGAAGGCCGCGCCTTTTTCGCTGAGGCTGGTGTAGATGCGGGTCCAGGTGAGCCTGGTCCCCTCCTGGCCCAGGTCCGCCAGGGCAATCTCCAGCTTTTCAACGTGGCTGCCCGGGCAGGTGATCACGAATTCGATGCGTTGATCCGGCTCGTACCGGCTTACCACCCAGACCGAAGGCCCCGCGCCGGGCAGGTTTTTGGTGAAGACGCAGTCTTTCTCGGCGACACCCGACTCGGAATAGACCATCTCGCACTCCCACCCCTCAATCCACTCATACTCCCGCTGCGGACACAGGAGAGGGAAGACCGAGCCGGGAGGGGCCGGGACGGTGTGGGTGAAGGTCTTGGTCATGCGGATGGAAGTGATGGGTGACATGGTCGCGCCTCCTGGGGGGATGTCGGAAATTTCGGGGCTAAACTTACCAAGCACGTCCCGCGGCCCAAAGGGGTTTGAGTGACTGGGTGAGCCGACGATAATAAAATTCCCGTGCGGTTTTCAAGCGCCCGGCCGCACGAAAATCGATGCACCACGAACGATCAGCCCTGCCCGACCCATATCCGGGCGGGATGGCGCGCTGGCCTGAAGGTTGTCTGGCGCGCGCCCCCGCCTTTCCGCCCTGGCCTGGGCGCGAGCTGGCATTTCCGGCAACAGCGGTGAATGACTTACGCCCGCGGATGACAGGCGGGCCCGGATTAAGCATGCTTGGCCGGGCGATTATCCCCTGGCGCCGGCCTCCGGCGGGCAACGCTTCGGTAAAAATGACGATTTGGCGAGTTACGACGAGCGGCCCTGACGCGCCTGGTAATGCCGGCGCTGTACTCCAAAATCGGACGGATTCACCAGACTGTCACATGCCGCAAGACAGCGTCCTGTCTGGCAGGACAAAAACGGTCTCCCAAGCCTACCAACCATATTTAAAACCTCCCGATACTACTTGCAATTATCTGGGAGACATGTCCTAGGCATAATGGCTTAGATTTTGCTACCCGTAAATACTAGTTCTTGTTATCCGCTTCGTATTCAGGGGGTGGGAGCCGGCCACGGTGCTCGCGCTGGGTCGCCTTCTCGTCCCCTTCCGGGGACTCTTGCCGGCCCAGGCTAGCAGCCGGGGCAATGCATTCAACGGCGTAGGCATGGGCGGCGTTCCGGCTCGTGAATACGCCGCTCAAATTTTTCTGGAGAGCTGCGGTCCTTCTCAGCGGCGCATGGACTGGGTGACCTGGCCATATCAGCGTTGGAGGTGCACGATGCTTCGGTTTTACACGGTAAGGTCAAAAATCTTCGCCCTCTTGATCCTGGGACTCGCCATCATCGCGGTCATCAGCGTGGGCAACTGGTACGCCGGGCACCAGAAAAAGCTGGGCGCGGAACTTATCGCCCTCAGCCGGTCCATCGAGGTGAGCGTCGTCCAATCCCTGATGATGGAGGAGCAGTTCATCAACCGCCGCTCCCCCGCGCTGCAAAAGCAAATCGGCGAGGCGGCCAAGGGGCTTGAGGACGCCATCGCCAAGGCGCGGGCGGCCTCGCAGCAGGCCGCGACCATCGAGCTGATCGACCAGCTCGCCCAGGCCCAGAAAAACCATTTCAAGCAGTTCAAGGAGATCGAGGCCAACCTGGAGGCCATCGACAAACAGCGCAAGGATCTGGCCGCGTTGCAACTCAAGGCCAACGAGCTGTTGCACAAGCCGGTGGAGGCCATCAACCAGGAAGAGGCCAACCAGCAGATGCAGGCGCAGGACTTGGACGTGAACAAGAACGCCCTGCGCGACGCGATCAAGGACGAGCTGATCGGGCTGAGCGAAAAGTCCGTCAACCTGACCGACCTTTTCGTGCTGGCCGACTATCAGGCGTATGTCCAGCGGCGGGAAAAGATCGAGCAGGCGCTGGACCTCACCGTCAACAACGTCCGCGTGTCGCTCAAAAACGATATCCTGGCCGCCTATCGCGGCGACCTGGGTCAGGCGGATGCGATCATCGGCCAGGCCAAGCAGGTGGAGGAAAGGCTGGCCGGCGAATGGCAGAAGAACCAGACCCTGAGCGAGAGCCTGCGCAAGGTCGTGGCCGGCGTGCAGAAGGTGGCCGCCTCCATCTCCGAGATCACCGACCAGGAAATCGCGCGCCTGGACTATTCCAGCAACCTGCTCAACCTCATCGTGATCCTGGTCGGGACCGCGGCCTACGTGGTGCTGGGCTTCTTCATCACCCTGTCGCTGCAGCGCTCCCTGCGCCGCACCGTGGACGGCCTCAGCATCGCCGCCGAGAAGGTGGTCCTGGCCTCCAACGAGGTGGCCAACTCCAGCCAGATGCTGGCCGAGGGCTCGTCCGAGCAGGCGGCCTCCCTGGAGGAGACCAGCGCCTCGCTGGAGGAGATCGCCTCCATGACCCGCCAGAACGGCGACAACGCCAACCAAGCCAACGAGCTGGCCCAGGCCACCAACCAGGTGGTGGACCGGGCCAACCAGAGCATGAGCCAACTGACCAACTCCATCGTCGAGATCCAGGCGGCCAGCCAGGAGACCTCCAAGATCGTCAAGACCATTGACGAGATCGCCTTCCAGACCAACCTGCTGGCGCTCAATGCCGCCGTGGAGGCGGCCCGGGCCGGCGAGGCGGGCGCGGGTTTTGCGGTGGTGGCCGAGGAGGTGCGCAACCTGGCCCTGCGCGCGGCGGACGCGGCCCGCAACACCTCCAGCATCATCGAGGACATCGTGCACAAGAGCGCGGGCGGCGCCGGGTTGGTGAAGAAGACGAACAACGACTTCGCCGAGGTGGCCACCTCCAGCAACAAGGTGGGCGGCCTGCTGGGCGAGATCGCCGCCGCCAGCAGCGAGCAGACCCAGGGCGTGGAGCAGGTCAACCAGGCCATGACCCAGATGGACACGGTCACCCAGCGCACCGCGTCCCTGGCCGAGGAGTCCGCGGCGGCGTCCGAGGAGCTGCGCTCCCAGGCCGCGGCCATGCAGGGCTTCGTGGCCGAGCTTTCCGCCCTGGCCGGCGGCCAGGCCGACCGGAAGGCGGCCCGGATGGCCGAGGCCCAGGGCTGGACCGAGCCCAGCGGCCTGCTGACCGAGTGAGGCCGGCGGGACGAGCGGCGGGCGGCGAGGCGGGGGAAGGCGATAACGGCAAACATGCAGCAGGCGCAGCGCCAAGGCTGGCCTGGACTGCACTCAACCTGGCGGCAATCATGGAACAAGGAGGACGACGTTGAAGAAATTAGTGACTCTGGCCACGATGCTGGCGATGGTTCTGGCCTTCACCGCTTGGGCCCAAGCGGAAGACAAGGCGACCCCCAAGGAGTGCGTCCAGAAGGTGCAGGAAGCGGCCAAGCTTATCAAGGAAAAAGGCGACGCGGCCTTTGACGCCTTGCGGGACAAGAAGGGCGCTTTCGTCTGGAAGGACTCTTACGTGTTCGTGATGGACTTTGAGGGCATCATGAAGGTCCATCCCATGAATCCCAAGCTCGAAGGCCGCAACCAAAACATTATCAAGGACAGCAATGGCAAAATGTTCAACGCTGAAATGCTTGCCACGGCCAAGAGCCCAGGCCAGGGTTGGGTCGATTATTCGTGGGTGAAGCCTGGCGCCTCGACACCCAGCCCCAAGGTCAGCTACATCGTGGGCGTACCGGACAAGAAGTTGATAGTGGGCGCCGGCGTGTGGGACATGACCAAGGCCGAGGCCGAGAAGGCCGCCAAATAGGGGCCAGCAATGGCCTGGTAAGGGGCGCGGTGGCGGCTTGGCCGGCAAGCCGTCACCATACCCTGGGCGATTGACGAAGCAGGGGTCGGGCCGCGCGGCCCGGCCCCTTGCGTTATGATCAACGGTCGCTGGGTACGTGCCGGCCTTTAGACCTGGGCCGCGACGATGGCCGTGCGCGGCGGCGCCGGCAGGTCGGCCGGGCGCTGGTCAAAGTAGCGGCGGCGGGATTGAGCGGGCGTCAGGAACTCCAGCTCCCGGAAGCCGCTGGCCTGGAGCAGGTTGGCCATGGCCGCGGTGGTGAAAAAGCTGACAAAGGGCTCGCCCAGGCCGGCCACCCGCTCCGAGAGCGGCGATGCGGCGTCCACGTCGGCCGCAGGCGCGGCCTGGGGCGGCTGCTGGAAGGTCAGCACCATCTCGCTGCCGGCCGGGAAACTAGCCACGGCGCCCAGCACGGCCGCGATGGCCGCCTGGTTGAGGTACATGGTCACCCCCAGCCAGGCGAAGAAGGCCGGCCGGTCCAGGGCCACCCCGCCGCGCGCCAGGCCGTCGCGCAGGGACTCGCGTTCAAAGTCGATGGCCACCCAGCGCAGGTTGGCCGGCGGATGCAGGCCGGCCCGGGCGATGCGCTGGCGCTTGAAGGCCTGGCTGGCGGGCTGGTCCACCTCGAAGATGGTGAGCCCCCCCGCCCAGGCGGGCTGGCGCAGGGCAAAGGTGTCCAGGCCCGCGCCCAGGATGACGTATTGGTCCACCCCGCGCGCTACGGCCAGGGCCAGGCGGTCCTCGGCATAGCGCGAGCGCAGCACCACGTGGGCGCGCAGGATGGCCGCCTCCTGGGCGCTGCGGCGGGCCTCGGCCGCGTCCAGGCGCTGCATCAGCTCCGGGCCCAGCAGGGCCGCGGCCACCGGGTCGTCCAGGATCAGGGGCCGGGCGTCGCGCAGGCGGTGCAGGGCGCGCAGGTGGGCCGTGCCCAGGGCGGTGCGGCTGAGTTGGCGTTGGCCGGACATGGCAGGCCTCCCATGGCTGGCGGGGCGGGGCTGGGTTCGATTATATACCTGGGCGGACAGGCTGGGCCGGGCGGGAAAGGGCTTGCCGCCCGCGCCGGAGCTGGGAGATAATCGCCTCGGCCGGGGTAGCCCGGCCCGCGCCCGGTTGGACGCCAGCCAGGAGATGCCCATGCCCAAGGACAAGCAGCGCGGCGAGGCCCGCCCCGGCCCGGCCCCAGCCCTTGAGGCCGCCGACCCCGGCCGGCTGAGCCAGCGCGAGGACGCCTACCTGAAGGCCAGCAAGGAGATCGTGGTCAAGTTCATCGAGGCCGGCCGGCTCTCGGCGGCCAACTTCCAGGAGACCTTCGCGCTCATCTACCGCGGCATCAAGGAGACCATGGAGGAGGAGCGCTAGGAGCCTGTCGGAGTAATCATCCGACAGGCTTCCGAACGGGCCATGGACGGCCCGCCCGGAATGGTGCCAAATTAATTTTTAGCGCTATTCCGAGAACTTGCCAAAATCCACTTTTGGCAAGTTCCAAGAGGAGAAAGCCATGGATGGCTTTCTCCGACACACACCTAGGCCGCGCCCTCCGCCGCCCCGCCCCCGCTCGGCCGGGACTGGTAATACACCCGGTTCAGGTAGAGACCCTGGGGCGGGGCCTTGCTGCCGCCGCGCAGCTCGCCGCCGGCCTCGATCAGGCCCAAGAGCCCCTCCGGGCTGAGCTGCCCCCGCCCCACCCGCACCAAAAGGCCCACCAGGTTGCGCACCACGTGGCGCAAGAAGCCGGTGGCCGTCACCCGCACCCGCCAGGGGCCCTCGTCCAGCACGGCCAGGTTCGCGGCGATGATCTCGCGCACGCTGGAGCCCTTGGCCTCGCTGCCGGCCGCGGCCAGCACGGCCAGGTCGCGTTCGCCGATCAATAGCGCCAGGGCCTGGGCCATGGCCGCGCGGTCGAGCGCCATGGGCAGGGGCCAGAGCCGGCCGGCCACGAAGAGCGGGGCCGCGGCCTTTGGCCACAGCCAGTAGTCATAGGTCTTGGCCTGGGCGCTGAAGCGGGCGTGGAAGCCGCCAGGCACCGGCCCCAGGGCGCGCAGGTGCACGCCGGGCGGCAGGAGGGCCCTGAGGCCGCGCTGCATGCGGGCGAGCGGCAGGGCGCTGGTGGTGACGAAGCTGGCCACCTGGCCCAGGGCGTGGACCCCGGCGTCGGTGCGGCCGGAGGCGTGCACGCGCAGGGCGTGGTCGCAGAGCCGGGTGAGCGCCGCCTCCACCGCGCCCTGCACGCTTGCGCCCTTGGGCTGCACCTGCCAGCCGGCAAAGCCGCCGCCCTCGTAGGCCAGCACCAGGGCCAGGTGGCGGCGGCCCTCGGCGTCCGGGCCGGGGTCGGCTGGCAAAAACGGCACGTCGTGGGGCGGGAACTCGCCCAGGAGCCGGGGCCAGAGCCCGGTCACGCGGCTGCTCGCCGGGTCGAGAAGACCGGAAAACAAGGAGCGGAATAAGTGGGAGGCCAGGCCGGGCGCTGGCGCGCCTGCTCCGGGCCGGCGTTTGCGTCCGTCCAGCCGCCCGGCGAGGCGAGACCCGAGGCGGGGCGCTTGCCGAACCAGGTTTCATTGATGTTGGGGCGGGGTTTATCCCCGCCCGTCCTGTTCTTTCCCACCGCGATTCGGGCGGGGATAAACCCCGCCCCTACATCAAAAACCAAAGAAATTAGGCGCATCGGACGGTTTCTGGCCATCGGTACCTGCCTGGCCGGATTACGGGGTCACCGCCAGGCCGGTGAGGCCCTCTTCCTCGGGCAGGCCCAGCATCAGGTTGGCGTTCTGCACCGCCTGGCCCGAGGCGCCCTTGGTCAGGTTGTCCAGGGCCGAGAAGAGCTTGATCAGCCCGGAGCGCGGGTCCACCGCCACGGCCAGCTGCACCCGGTTGGTGCCGCGCACGTCCTTGGTGGCCGGCAGCGCGCCCTCGGGCAGCAGGCGGATGAACTGCTCGTTGCCATAGGCGTTGAGCCAGCAGGCCCGCACCTCCTCCACCCCGGCCCCGCCCTGCGGCCGGGCGTAGATGGTGGAGAGGATGCCCCGGTCCATGGGCAAGAGGTGCGGGGTGAAGGTGAGGCGCACCTCCCGGCCGGCGGCCAGGGAAAGCTCCTGCTCCATCTCCGGGGTGTGGCGGTGGCCGGTGACGGCGTAGGGCTTGAAGTTCTCGTGCACCTCGCCGTGGATCAGGTTCAGCTTGGCCGAGCGCCCGGCCCCGGAGACCCCGCTGGCGCTGTCGGCGATCAGCCCCTCGGGCGAGACCAGGCCGGCGCGCAGGAGCGGAACCAGGGCCACCAGCACGCTGGTGACGTAGCAGCCGGGGTTGGCCACCAGGCGGGCGGCCTTGATCTTGGCCCGGTTGAACTCCGGCAGGCCGTAGACCGCCTCGCCGAGCAGGTGGGGGCAGGTGTGGGGGGCGTACCATTGCTCGTAGACCGCCTGGTTGCAGAGCCGGAAATCGGCCGACAGATCCACGATCTTGGCCCCGGCCTCCAGGATCTCCACCGCCGCGGACATGGCTGTCTGGTGGGGCACGGCCAAAAAGACCAGGTCGGCCTCCTGGGCCATGGCCGCCGGCTCGGCCGCGCAGAAATCAAGCTCCACCGCGCCTTCCAGGGAGCCGAAGACCGCGGCCACGGCCTGGCCCTGGTATTGGCGCGAGCTGACCGCGTTGAGGCTAAGCTCGGGATGGCCGGCGATGATGCGCATCAGCTCCACGCCGGTGTAACCGCTGCCGCCCAGGATGGCCACGGGGATCATAGCTCTGCCTCCGTTTGGAACGCGCGCCCAACAAAAAAACGGGGAAGGCCCGGCCCGGACCTTCCCCGCGATCGGATGTCGTCTCGGGCTAGCGCTTGGAGTACTGGAAGCGGGCGCGGGCGCCGCGCTGGCCGTACTTCTTGCGCTCCTTCTTGCGGGGGTCGCGGGTGAGGAACCCGGCCCTTTTCAGCACCTGGCGCAGCTCGGGATTGAAGGTCAAGAGCGCGCGGGCGATGCCGTGGCGGATGGCGCCGGCCTGGCCGGTGGTGCCGCCGCCGTCCACCGTGACCAGCACGTCGAACTGGCTCTGGGTGTCGGTCAGCGCCAGGGGCTGCTTGAGCACCATGGTGTCGGTCTCGCGGGAGAAATACTCCTCGGCCGAGCGCTTGTTGATGGTGACCTTGCCGTTTCCGGGCAGCAGCCAGCAGCGGGCCACGGAGGTCTTTCTTTTGCCGGTAGCGTAGTAGCGGGTCTCGGGCATGACTGGTTACCTCGCCTGTATGGCCAAAGGCTGGGGCTGCTGGGCCTGGTGGGGATGCTCCGGCCCGGCGTATACTTTGAGCTTCTTGATGAGCTGGCGGCCCAGGCGGTTCTTGGGCAGCATGCCGCGCACGGCCAGCCGCAGCAGATCCTCGGGGCGCTGGGCCTTCATGTTCTTGGCCGCGGTGGCGGTGATGCCGCCGGGGTAACCGCTGTGGCGGTAATAGAACTTCTGCTCCACCTTGCGGCCGGTCATCTTGATCTTGTCGACGTTGACCACGATGATGAAATCGCCGGTGTCCAGATGGGGCGTGAAGATCGCCTTGTGCTTGCCGCGCAGGCGCATGGCCACCTGGGTGGCCAGGCGGCCCAGGACCAGGTCGGTGGCGTCCACCACGAACCAGTCGCGCGAAATGTCTTCAGGTGTGGCTACGTAGGTTTTCATTTTTCCTGCCTACAGCAAAAAAGGGGCGGCCCGCGCCGCACGCTCTGCAAGGTGAGTCGAAGCTGTATTTATAGGGTAGCGTCCCGGATTTGTCAATAGAGGCGCGAAATTTGCCCGCGAATGGGCCCCTCTCAGCCGGCGGCGGCCGGCTTGCGGAAGAAAAGAATCACCGAGGTGTAGACCAAGCCGCGCTCGGCCAGCACCAGGTGGGGCCGGTAATCGCGCTCGGCGGGCAGATGCAGCGGATTATCGAGCACATAGGCCGGCAGCTCGAAAACCGGCGGCTGCACCAGCATCATCCCCGAGGGCGCCACCACGTATTCCAGCAGATCCGCGGGCGAGAAGAACTCCGGGTGGCGCTGGCCGTTTACGATCAGCTCGGTGGCCACCGCCGCCACCCCGCCGGGCCTCAGCACCCGGCCCATCTCGGCCATGGCCGCGGCCGCGCCGGAGTGGCCGCCGAAATGCTCGATGGAGGAGAGCGAATACACCACGTCCCAGGTGGCGTCGTCATACTCCAGCCGGCGGCCGTCCATGCGCCGGAAGCTGAGCCGGTCCTGGGGATAGGCGAACGGCGCGTACTTGGCCGGGTTGGCGATGACCTCCGGGTCGCCCTCCAGGGCGTTGTCCTGGGCCCACTCGCCCTCATAGAGGTCGGTGCCCACCACCCGGCCGGCCCGGTTGGCCAGCCAGTAGAGCAGGATCTCGTGGCCGGCCCCCACCCCCAGCACCCCGGCCTCATCGCCCAGCGCGCCCAGGGCGGTCAGGCCATGGGCCGCCTGGACGTACTCGTAGTGCTTGCGGTGCATGTCCTCCAGGGCCGGGCTGAAGATCTGCATGCTGCGCAGGCACTCCAGCCAGGCCTGGTCCAGCCACTTGCGGGGGTTGGTCAGCTCGCAGAGCTGGGCCTCGCCAAAGGCCGGCTGCTGCACGTAGGGCAGAAACGGCGTCGGGTCGGCCACGGCCACGTAGTCGGTCAGGCCCAGGTGCGGGTGGTGTTTCACCCGGCGGTTGGTCAGGCATTCCGGTGAGTTGACAAAGTCGCGCAGCAGGTCGGCCCGGTCGGCCTCCCCGCGTTGGAGCCGGCCCAGATGGTGGCTCAGGCCGCCCTGGTCCGGCGGACGCCCCAGCAGCATGCGGTAGAGGGCGTCCAGGAAATCCTGGTCGCCCTCGATCTCGCTGAAAGGCTTGCGCCTCTTTCGCCACGGCAACATTGCCGCCCAACCGTATTTATGGGTGTGGAGCTTATGTGGTTGCGCCGGGCGGCGGGCTGGCCCCGGCGCGGTGAAGTGACGCCATGCACTATGCCAGCGCGGGCCGGCCCAGGCCGGGCCATGGACCCACCCCCAGCAGGCGGCGCTTGCCGGGGGCCCCATGGACGGCGCTTGCCCGACAGGCCCCTAGGAGCCTGTCGGAGTAATCCTCCGACAGGCTTCCGGGCGGGCCATGGACGGCCCGCCCGGAATGGCGCAAAATTAATTTTTGGCGCCATTCCGAGAACTTGCCAAAATTCACTTTTGGCAAGTTCCAAGAGGAGAAAGCCATGGATGGCTTTCTCCGACACGCACCTAGTAGCTCGAGTCGCCGCTTACGTTGCGGATCTGGCCCCAGCCGAAGATCTCGCCGAAGCCGCCCAGGGAGAAGGCCAGGAAGTAGCCGCGCTCGTTGATGTCGTCCACGTAGAAGGCGCGGATGCCCCAGCACTGGCCCTGGTAGGCCACTTCGTAGATGGACTCGAAGTCGGTGTTATCAAAAAGGTCGCGGTGGTTGATGTAGCTGACCGACCACTCCTTGGTCACCGCCACCGTGAACTTGCCGCGGATCTGCTTCACGTCGTCGTGGGTGAAGCGGTAGTCCAGGGTGATGGAGTCGCCCCGGCGGTTGTAGGTCTTGAGCAGGCCGTTGATCTGGTCCCAGCGGTTGCTGTAGAGGTTCCAGGAGCTGTCGGCCTGGAGGTAGAGGTAGCGGCTGGGATAGATCTCCATGCGGGCGTCCAGGTTGCCCCAGTACTGGGTGTCGGCGTCGTCGCTGCGCCACTGGTCCAGGTCGAAGGCGTGGGACAGGTTGAACTGCACCGCCTCACGGTAGATGGGGCGCACCTCGCCGGTCTGGTCGTCCTTGGCGATCTGCTTGGTGGTCAGGGTGTTGTTGATGCCGTAGCTGACCTTGTTGGTGCGGCTCTGGCTCTGGCCCTGGCGGGCCAACAGCGCCAGGTCCTCATAGTCGATGTTGGGCTGGTAGGCGTAGGTCACCGTGGGCCGGAAGGCGTGCTTGATCTTGTAGGGATCTTCCGGGGTGCCGAACTCGAAGACCCGGTACAGGTAGGTGGCGGCCTCGGTCTTGAAGCTCCACAGCTCGCTGGTGCCGGAGGTGCGGCCGGTGTCGTCCGGGCTGTCGGCGGTGACGTTGAAGAAGCGCTGGCGGTAGTTGAAGCTGGGCTCCAGGGTCACGTAGTCGCTGAAGTTCAGCGGCAGGGAGAAGGTGGGGCTGACGTCGCTGATGTGCCCGCGCGCGCCCTCGTCCTGGTAGTAATAGGTGTAGGCGGAACCCATCTGGAAATACCAGCCGGTGTCGCCCACCGCCTGCCGGGTGGCGTCGAAGGTCAGGGTGGGCAGTTGCTGCTGGGTGGTCTTGTTGTCGGTGGTCAGGTCGTCGTAATAGATCATGCTGCCGTTGAAGGTCGTGTTGGACGTGTAGCGCTGCAGGTTGATCTGGTTGGTGCGCCAGGAGGAGTGGCGGGGGTCGGTCTCGCGGCCCAGCCATTCCACAAAGCGGCGGTTGGTGGCCTCATAGCCGGTGTAGCCGTAGACGAACTCGCGCAGGTAGTCCCGGTCGCTGACCAGGTCCAGGTCGGCCTTGAAGTTCATGGTGTTGTTGAACAACTGCTGGTCGGCCTTGAAGCGGGCCCAGTAGCGCGAGTTGTAGGCCTCCACGTTCTTGAGCTGGTCCTTGAGCTCCTGGCCCATGCCGTCGCTGGGCAGGTAGTCCACCATCAGCATGCCCTTGGAGCCGGGGGCCATGTGGTAGCGGTATTCGCCGCCGTAGTTCAGGCCGCGCTGGGACATGTAGTTGAGGGTGAGGGTGGCGTCCTGGTCGTCGCCCAGGGTCTGGTACCAGGGCTGGCTGTAGGTGAAGCCGTCGCGGTCGCTCTGGCCAACCTGGGGGGGCAGCAGGCCGGACTGGCGCTTGAACTTGGCCGGGAAGGCCACCCAGGGGCTCCAGAGCATAGGCCAGTCCTGGATGCGGAAGGCCGTGTTCTTGGCCGTGCCATAGCCCTCGATGCTGACATCCATGTCCTGGCCGCTCACCGCCCAGGCCGGCTTGGGGCCGTCGCAGGTGGTGAAGGAGCCGGTGCTCATGTGATAGGAGTCCTTGCCGGTCTTCTCGATCTCCTGGCCCCGCAGGTAGAAGTTGTTGGGCTTGATGAATATCTGGCCGTTGTACACCTTGCCGGTGCCGCCTTGCAGATCCACCAAGAGGCGTTGGCCGGTGAGCACCTCGGTGGGGGTGTTCAGGCGCACGCGTCCCTCGGCCTCGGCCACCAGGGTCTCCGAGTGCAGGCGCACCCGGTCGGCGAAGATGCGGTTGGTGCCCCGCACGATCTCCACCTCGCCCTCGGCCAGATAGGTCTTGGTCGCCTCGTTGAAGGTCACCTGGTCGGCGCGGATGTCCACCGGACCCTTGGCGTCCACCCGGATAAGCTCGCCGGCCGCATAGGCCAGGTTGGCCAAGGTAATCAGCCCGAGCCAGACCAGGAGGAGCGCAGTGGTTCCCCGCCCCGTCAGCCATCGCCTGCCTTTTGCCACAATCTCCTCCCGCGGCGCACCTTTAGCGCGTACAACTTCGCTGACGCACCGTAGCAGATGCCAATTCAATAGGCAAGACGCTTGTTGGGACCCAGCGCAGGAAAACCAGGGGTGTACGGGGGCTTGGCCCGGTTTCAGGCCAGGCCCAGGCGCTCCAGGGCCTCGCCCACCGTGAACAGCGAGCCGGTGACCAGCACCACCCCGCCGGGGCCGGCCAGCTCCTCGGCCCGGGCGATGGCCCGGCCCAGGTCCGGCTCCACCTGGCTGGGCGGCGCGCCGGCCGGGGCCCAGGCGGCCAGCAGGGCCGGATCGGCCGCGCGCTCATACGCCGGCCGGCTGAAGACCACCCGGTCGGCGGCGGGCAACAGCGCGGCCAGGATGCCGGCGATGTCCTTGTCGGCCATGACCCCCACCACCATCACCAGGGGCGCGCGGCCGGCGCGCATCTCCGGGAGGCTGGCCAGCAGCGCCCTGGCCGCCGGCAGGTTATGGGCCCCGTCCAGCCACAGCGGCGGTTTGCCCGGCCGCGCCGGGGCCTGCTGCAGGCGGCCGGGCCAGCGCGCGGCCATGAGCCCGGCCCGCAGGTGCTCCGGCCCCACGGCGAAGCCCGCCTCGGCCAGGTCCTCCAGCACGGCCAGGGCCAGGGCCGCGTTGCCGGGCTGGTGGCGGCCGAAGAGGCTGGTGCTGGCGGCGGGGAGACGCCAGAGCCGGCCGGCCAGGTCGAAACGGCCCTCGGCCCGGCGGCGCACCCGCAAATCGCGTCCCAGGCGGCGCAATGGCGCGCCCAGCGCGGCCGCCCGCCCCTCCACTACCCGGCGGGCGGTCGGCTGGGTCACGCCGTGGGCCAAAGGCTTGCCCGGCTTGATGATGCCGGCCTTTTCACTGGCGATGGCGGCGTAGGTTTCGCCCAGGTACTGCTGGTGCTCCAGGCCGATGTTGGTGATGACCGTGGCCAGGGGCCGCACCAGGTTGGTGGCGTCCAGGCGGCCGCCCAGGCCGGTCTCGATGATGGCCAGCTCCACCCCCTGGCGGGCGAACCACAGGAAAGCCATGGCGGTGACGAACTCGAAGAAGGTGGGCGGCTCGCGCTCGTCCACCGCCGGCCAGACCGCCTCGATCAGCGCCAGGGTCTCGTCCGCGCTGATCTCGCGGCCGGCCAGGCGGAAGCGCTCCTCGAAGCGCACCAGGTGGGGCGAGGTGTAGAAGCCGGCCTTGACCCCGGCCGCCAGCAGGCTGGCCTCCAGCATGGCCCCCACGCTGCCCTTGCCGTTGGTGCCGGCCAGGTGCACGCACCGGAGGCGCAGGTGGGGATCGCCCAGGCGGGCCAGCAGGTTCTCGGTGGAGGAGAGCCCCAGCTTGATGCCGAACTTTTGCAGATCATACAGCCGCGCCAAGGCGGCCTGGTAGCGGTCCATGGCCTTGGAATCACTCCGCCGTGAGGTTGGCGAACTGGAGCATGAGGATCTTCAGGCCGAAACGGCCGAAGTGGACCATGATCTTCTGGTCGCCCTTGTAGCCCATGACCTTGCCCTGGCCGAAAGTGGCGTGCCTGACCTGGCTCCCCACCGAAAAGGGCCGGGCCTGGGTGCGGCTGCCCCGGCTGGACGGGATGGCCGCCGCGGCCGGGGCGGGCACCTGGAATACCGGCCCCGGATCCTCGGCCTGGAGCAGCTCGGCCGGCACGTCGTCCACGAAGCGCGACAGGCCCACCGGCATCAGCCCCTGGCCGCGGGCATAATATTCGCGCGGCGCGCTGAGCGTCAAGCCCTTGCGGGCCCGGGTGCAGGCCACGTACATCAGCCGGCGCTCCTCCTCCAGGGCCTCGGGATCGCCCAGGGCCGGGCCGGAGGGCAGGCGGCCCTCGGCCGCCCAGAGCAGGAAGACGTGGTCCCACTCCAGGCCCTTGGCCGAGTGGATGGTGGTCAGGGTGAGCCGGCCACCGGTAAGCTCCTCGCCGCGCGCGCCGGGCGGCTCCAGGGCCACCTCGGCCATGAAGTCCTCCAGGCGCTCGTACTGGCGGGCCAGGTTGGGCAGCTCCTCCAGGTCCTTGAGCCGCCGGGGCCAGTCCTCGTAGGCCTCGCGGCACAGCGGCTCGTAGTATTCCAGCACCAGCTCGGTGGCCTCCAGGGGGCTCAATCCGGCGTCGCTGATCTGGCCCATGAGGATGGCCAGCTCGCCCATCTGCTCGCCGCCCAGGTTGGCCGGCAGGTCGCCGAGTCCCACCACGTAGCCCGGCGGCGGGTATTTCTGCACCAGGTGGGCGATGACGGTCTGGGCCTTCTTGGGGCCGTAGCCGTCCAGCAGCATGAGCACCCGCTGCCAGGAGAGGAAGTCCTGGGGGTTGGCCGCCACCCGCAGGTGGCAGAGCGCGTCCTTGATGTGGGCGGCCTCCAGGAAGCGCAGCCCGCCCACCTTGACGTAGGCCTGGCCCGCGGCGGTCAGCTCCACCTCCAGGTCGGCCGAGTCGTTGCCGGCCCGGAAGAGCACCGCGATGTCGTCGGGCTTGGCGCCCTTATCCATCAGCGCCGTGATGCGCTCCACCACCTCCCGGGACTGGCCGCGCTCGTCCCGGGGGCGCAAGAGCGCCGGCCGGGGGCCGCCGCCCTGCTCGGTGAACAGATGCTTCAAAAAGCCCTGGCGCGCGCCGGCGATGATGTTGTTGGTCAGATCCAGGATGGGCTGGGTGGAGCGGTAGTTCTGCTCCAGCTTGACCAGGCG
The DNA here is from genome assembly GCA_043805555.1 of Pseudomonadota bacterium. Taxonomy (GTDB): domain Bacteria; phylum Desulfobacterota; class Desulfarculia; order Desulfarculales; family Desulfarculaceae; genus JACRDC01. The sequence goes on along the minus strand of JAZDHW010000307.1, from coordinate 1,217 downwards.
GGTGTTGGGGAATTTTTCCGGGAACTCCAGGATGTTCTGCACCCGGGCCCCGCGGAAGGCGTAGATGGACTGGGCGTCGTCGCCCACGGCCATGATGTTGCGCCGCTCGTCGGTAAGTAGCTCCACCAGGCGGGCCTGCACCGCGTTGGTGTCCTGGTACTCATCCACGAGCAAATGCCGCCAGCGCTGGTGCAGCTCGCGGCGGACCTCGGAATCGCCGCGCAGCAGTTCCTCGGCCTTGAACAGCAGGTCGTCATAATCCACCAGGGCCTGGCTCTGCTTGGCCGCGGCATAGCCCTGGCCGGCGGCCAGGATCTGGTCGCCGTAGACGGCCAGGTGGGGCGCGAAGGCCTCCAGGGCCTCCATGAGGCTCAGCTCCTGGTTGCGGGACTTGCTGATCAGGTCCATCAGGCCTCGGGCCTTGGGGAACTGGCGGTCGCCCTTTTCCTTGAGCTTCAGCTCCTCCACCACCCCCTTGACGATCTGCTCGCAGTCGGGCCGGTCCAGCACCGTGAAGTTGGGCGGCAGGTCCAGGCGGCGGCCGTAGGTGCGCAGCAGGCGGTGGCACAGCGAATGGAAGGTGCCGCCGGCCACATGGGCGCAGTCCGGGTGCAGGCCCCGGGCGCGGGTCAGCATCTCCTGGGCGGCCTTGCGGGTGAAGGTGAGCAGCAGGATGGAGCCGGGCGCGGAGCCCTGCTCCACCAGCCAGGCCACCCGGTGCACCAGGGTGCGGGTCTTGCCCGAGCCGGCCCCGGCGATGACCAGGATGGGGCCTTCGCCCAGGCTCACCGCGTAGCGCTGGGCTTCGTTGAGCCCGGCCAGGGCGGGGGAGTCGGCCTCTGGGCGGGGCGGCTTCACTGGGCCCGGTAAAAGTCGGCCAGGGCCGCCACCAGGTCGGGGATGGTGTAGGCGGCCGGCTCCACGTGCACGGTCAGCCCCAGGTCGCGGGCGGTGGCGCTGGTCACCGGGCCGATGCTGGCCACGGTGAGGCGGCCGGCGGCGCTGACCGCGCAGAGCTGGTCGCGCTGGGCCGGGCTGAGCAGGGCCATGAGGTTGGTCACGGTGCTGCTGGCGGTGAAGGTCACCGCGTCCAGGCCCTCGGCCAGGGCGTCGGTGAGCAGCGCGGCCGTGTCGGCCGGGGCCGTGGTGCGGTAGGCGGCCACCACGTCCACCCGCGCGCCCCAGGCCCGCAGGGTCTCGGGCAGCACCGCGCGGGC
>JAZDHW010000306.1:0-19326 GCA_043805555.1 Pseudomonadota bacterium | reverse complement strand
GCTGCTGGGCCGGGGCCAGATCGCGCCGCCCGGCCTGCCGCCGGGCCTGGCCGTGCTGCCGTTGCCCGCGCTGCTGGCCGCGCCCGGCCGGGATGACCCGCCCCCGGCCCTGGCCGCTCCCGAGGACCTGGCCTACATCATCTACACCTCCGGCTCCACCGGCCAACCCAAGGGCGTGATGATCGCCCACCGGGCGGCGCTGAACTACCTGACCTGGGCCGCGCAGGTCTACCTGGACGGCCGGCCGGGGGATTTCCCGCTCTTCACCTCGGTGGCCTTCGACCTCACGGTGACCTCGCTCTTTGTCCCGCTCATCAACGGCGGCCGCATGATCATTTACGGCGACGCCGACGCCGCCGACCTGGTGGGCCGGGTGGCGGCCCAGGACCAGGCGGACGTGATCAAGCTGACCCCCGCCCACTTGGCCATCCTGCGCGAGAACTGCCCGCCCGCGAACCGGCTCAAGGCCCTGATCGTGGGCGGCGAGGACCTGAAGACCGAGCTGGCCCAGGACATCTGGCAGCGCCTCGGGGGCCGGGTGGCCATCTACAATGAGTACGGGCCCACCGAGGCCACGGTGGGCTGCATGATCCACCGCTATGATCCCCAGCGCGACCGCCGCGCCAGCGTGCCCATCGGCGCGCCCGCCGGCAACACCGGCCTCTATGTGCTGGACCGCCACCTGCGGCCGGCGCCGCCAGGCGCCGCGGGCGACCTGTACATCGCCGGCGAAGGCCTGGCCCGGGGCTACCTGGGCCGTCCGGCCTTGACCGCCGAGCGATTTTTGCCCGATCCCTTCCGGCCCGGCCGCCGCATGTACCAGAGCGGCGACCGGGCCCGCTTCCTGCCCGGCGGCGGCCTGGAATACCTGGGCCGCGGCGACCAACAGATCAAGCTGCACGGCATGCGCATCGAGCCGGGCGAGATCGAGGCCCGGCTCAAGGAGCACCCCGCCGTGACCGAGGCCGCGGTGATCCTGCGGGCCGATGATCCTGGCGGCGCGCGCCTGGTGGCTTACTACACCGCCGCGGAGCCATGTCCCGAGCCCCCGGAGCTGCGGGCCTGGCTGGCCCAGGCCCTGCCCCGCGCCATGATTCCCGCCGCCCTGGTGCCCCTGGCGCGCCTGCCGCTCACCGCCAACGGCAAACTGGACCGCGCCGCCCTGCCGGCCCCGCCGGAGCAGGCCGAGGCGCAAAGCCAGCCCGCCCGCAATGACCGCGAGGCCTTGGTCTGCGCGGTCTGGGCCGAGGTGCTGGGCCAGGGCCAGATAGGCGTGGCCGATAACTTCTTCGAGCTGGGCGGCGACTCTATAAAGGCGGTGCAGATCGCCGCCCGCCTGGGCGCGCGAGGCTGGCGGGTGGCTGCCGGCGACGTGCTGCGCCGCCAGACCGTGGCCGAGCTGGCCGCCGGCCTGATCCCGGCCACTCCGGCCAGCGCTGCGGCGGCTGCGGCCGCCTCCCCGGTCTGGGGTGAGCCGCCCATGGCCGCCTGGTTTTTCTCCGGCCGCCCGGCCGCGCCGGAGCATTATCACCAGTCCCTGCTGCTGGAGGCCCAGAGCCCCCTGGACCCGGCGCGCCTGGCCGGGGCCCTGGCCGCCCTGGGTGGGCGCCATCCCGGTCTGCGCCTGAACTGCGACCCGGCCACGGGGCGGCTCTTTGTCAACCCGGACCGCAGGGGCGAAGACTTCGCCTTGGCGCGGGTGAGCGCAACGGCCGACGCCGACCTGGCCGGGCTGCTGGCCGGCTACAAGACCGCCTGGGACCTCCTGCGCGAACCGCTCTTCCGGGCGGTGCTGGTGGAGAGCCCCGGCCGGGTTCAGCGCCTGCTGCTCGTCGCCCACCATCTGCTGGTGGATCTGGTCTCCTGGGGGGTGCTGCTGGAAGACCTGGAAAAAGCCTATGCCGCCCTGGAGCAGGGCCGGCCGCCGGACCTGGCCCCGCCCGGCCCGCCGCCCGCGATCTGGCGCGAGGCCCTGCTTCGCCATTACCAGTCCCCGGCCGGCTTGGCCGAGCTGCCCTATTGGCGGGCCGCCCTGGCCGTGGATTTCAGCCTCCCCCAGGAGACGACGCCGGCCGCCTGGACCATGGCCGATTGCGCGACCATCGTGCACGAGCTGGACGCCGAGACCAGCGCCCGCCTGGCCGTCTGGGGCTCGACCAGCCGGCAGACCACCCCGGCCGACCTGGTGCTGGCCGCCCTGGCCGGCGCGCTGGCCACCTGGTGCGGCGCGGACAGCATGGTCATAGAAACCGAAGGCCATGGCCGCCGGGCCGAGGCCATGGCTGACGCGCCAGACATCGGCCGCAGCCTGGGCTGGTTCACGGCCATGCCCCCCCTGGCCCCGCGCCTGGATGGCCTTGACCCGGCCGCCTGGCCGGCCCAGGTGCAACGCCAGGCCGCGGCCCTGCCAAACCAGGGCCTGGGCTTTTTGGTGCTGCGCCATGTGCTCAACCGGCCGGAGCTGGCCAACGGCCCGGTGCGGCCGGCGGTGCGCTTCAACTACCTGGGCGCGGTGGAAGGCCTGCTGGGCAACCCGCTGCTGGCCTACACCCCGGCCGAGACCGGACCGGACAGCGCCCCGGTCAACCCCATGACCTGTGAACTGGAGGTCATGGCCCTGCTGGTGCAGGGCCGCCTGCGCTTGCGCCTGACCCACCACCGCCAGGCCCAGTCGCCCGCCACTATCCGCGGCCTGGCCGGGGCCATCTGCGCCCATCTGCGCGCCATGCTGGCCGCGACGGCCTCGCATCCGGCGATCAGGCCCGCGCCGGCGGATTTCGCCAGCGCCGGCCTCGACGCCGCCGACCTGGACGAGCTGTTCTAGGATGAAGCTGGACCGGGCCAACGTCGCGGAGATCCTGCGCCTGACCCCGCTGCAGGAGGGCATCCTCTATCACCACCTGGCCAGCCCCGGCGCGGCCGACTACCTGGAGCAGCTCAGCCTGGAGCTATCCGGGCCGCTGGAGTTGGACCGCTTCCGCCAGGCCTGGCAACGGGTCGCCGACGCCAACCAGATGCTGCGGGCGCTCTTTCGCTGGGAAAACCTGAGCCACCCGGTGCAGGTGGTCCTGCGCCGCCACCGGCCCGACATACGGGTGCGCCGCCTGGCCGGCCCTGACCCTGCGGCCTGGGTGACCGAGGCCCAGGACGCCGACCGCGCCGAGCTATTGGATCTGCACCAGCCGCCCTGGCGCGTCACCCTTCTGGATCTGGGCCCCAACCGCGCCCTGATGCTGCTTACCAGCCATCACATCCTGTGGGACGGCTGGAGCAACGGGATCATCCTGGGAGAGTTTTTTTCCGCCTATCGCGACCACAGCGGCGCGATCCCGGCCAAGCCCGGCTTCCAGGCCTACCTGGACTTCCTTGACCAGCGCGACGCCGCGGCGGACGTGGCCTATTGGCGGGCCTACCTGGCCGGCTACGAGGCGCTGGCCTGGCCGGTCCTGGCCGGAGGCGACCCGGCCCCGGCCGGCCGCCTGGACCTGACCCTGCCCGCGGACTTGGCCCGCGACCTGGAGGCCGGCGCGCGCCGCCTGCGCCTGACCCCGGCCAGCCTGGTGCACGCGGCCTGGGCCCTGGTCATGCAGCGCTATCACGACTGCCGCGACATGGCAGTGGGCAGCGTGGTGGCCGGGCGGGACGCGGCCATCCCCGGCATCGAGGACATGGCCGGCCTGTGCATCAACACCCTGCCCCTGCGGGTGCGCACCACGCCGGATACCACCGGCGCGGACCTGGCCCGGGCGGTGGCCGCCGACCTGATAGCCCATCAGGCCCACCAGCACACGCCCCTGGTGGAGGTCCGGGCCGCGGCCAACCTGCGCGCCGGTGAGGAACTGTTCGGCAGCCTGGTGGCGGTGGAGAACTACCCCCTGGACCAGGATCGCCTGCGCGGGCCGGAGCTGGCCGTGACCGGCCACGACTTCCGCGAGCAGACCCACTACCCCATCAGCCTGAGCTACCTGGCCCACGCGCAACCCAGGTGCGTCATCATCCACCGCGAAGGGGTGCTGACTCCCGAGGCCGGCCGCCGTCTGGGCGGGCATCTGCTGGCCATGTTGGCCGGCCTGGTCCGCCAGCCCGCGCAACGGGTGGATGAGATCGAGATGCTCGCGCCCGCCGAGCGCGGCCAGATCCTGGATGCCTGCAACCCCGCGCCCAGGGTGTGGTCAGGCCCCGAACTGATCCACGCCCAGTTCGAGGCCCAGGCCCGCCGCTGGCCGGAGCGCACGGCCCTGGTCTGGGATGACGGCAGACTGACCTACGCCGAGGTGAACCGCCGCGCCAACCACCTGGCCCGGCGCCTGCGCGGCCTGGGCCTGAACCGGGACCGGCTGGCCGCCCTGTGGCTGCCGCGCTCGCCCCGGATGGTGGTGGCCATGCTGGCGGTGTTCAAGGCCGGCGGGGCCTACCTGCCCCTGGACCCGGAAGCGCCGGCCCAGCGCCTGTCCGAAATCCTGGCCGACGCCCGGCCCCTGTGCCTGATCACAGCCGGCAGCCTGGCCGCCAACGCGGCGGAACTCGCCCCCGGCCTGCCCGTGCTGGACCTGGACCAGGAGCCGGCCCATGGTCCGGACCCCGGCGACCCGCCGGCGGTCAACCTGCCCTGCGACCTGGCCTACGTGATCTACACCTCCGGCTCCACCGGCCGGCCCAAGGGCGTGATGGTGGAGCACCGGGCGGTGGTCAACTTCCTGCGGGGACTGGAGCGGCGCTGGCCCGTTGGGCCGCAAGACGCCTACCTGTTCAAGACCAACTACACCTTCGACGTGTCGTTGACCGAGCTTTTCGGCTGGTTCTTTGGCGCCAGCCGTCTGGTGTTGCTGGGGCCGGGGCTGGAGCGCGAGCCGGCCGCCATGGCCGCGGCCATCGCGCGACACGCCGTCACCCACCTCAACTTCGCGCCCTCCATGCTGCGCGCCTTCCTGGAATACCTGGAATCGGCCGGCGCGGGGGACCTGGCCGGGGTCAAGTACGTCATCGCCGCTGGCGAGGCCCTGTCCCGCGAGCTGGCCCAGCGCTTCTCCGCCCTGGGCCTGCCGGCTCGGCTCCTGGATCTCTACGGCCCCACCGAGGCCACGGTCTTCTGCATCGGCATCGACGTGGCCGACGACCACGCCGGCGCGGCCTGGGTCTCCATCGGCGCGCCCCTGGACAACTACCGCGCCTATGTGCTGGGCCGCCACGGCGGTTTGCAGCCCCTGAGCGCACCGGGCGAGCTGTGCATAGGCGGCGACAGCCTGGCTCGGGGCTACCTGGGCCGGGAGAAGCTGACCGCCGAGCGTTTTGGCGCCGATCCCTTCCTGCCCGGCCAGCGCATCTACCGCACCGGCGACCTGGCCGCCTGGCGGCCCGACGGCAACCTGACCTTCATGGGCCGACGCGACCACCAGGTCAAACTGCAGGGCCACCGCATCGAGCTGGGCGAGGTGGAGGCGGCCCTGTGCGGCCATCCCGCCCTGCGCGAGGCCGTGGCCGTGGTGCGGGGCGACGGCCATGACGGCGAGGGCAGCCTGTGCGCCTATTACAGCCTGCGCCCCGGCGCGGAGCCCCACGAAACCGAGCCCGAGGCCCTGCGCGCCTTCCTGGCCGAGAGCCTGCCCCACTACATGCTTCCGGCCCACTACGTGGCCCTGGAGCGTCTGCCCTGGACCAGCTCCGGCAAGGTGGACCGCAGGGCCCTGCCCGCCCCGGCCCCGCACCCGGCCCCGCACCCGGCCCCTGCCACCACCGGTCCCGAACCTCCCTCCGCCCAGGACGCGGCCCGGCGCATCGCCGCCATCTGGGCCGAGGTGCTGGGCCGCGACGACGCGCCCCATGACGTGAGCTTCTTCGACCTGGGCGGCCATTCCATCGCCCTGATCCGGGTCAACACCCGCCTCAACCGGGAGTTCGGCCTGGAGCTGGCGGTGACCGATCTGTTCGCCCATCCCACCGTGAACGACCTGGCCCGCCTGGTGGGGCGCATGCGGGCGGGCTCGGTGCAGGCTGTGGCAACGCCAGCGCCAGCCGCGCCGGACCCATCCGCGCACTCCGCCGACGCGGCCCGGGCCTGGGCCCCCATCGCGGTCATCGGACTGGCCGGCCGCTTCCCCGGCGCGGTGGACGTGGACCAGCTCTGGCGCAATTTGCTGGCCGGCGTGGGCTCCATCCGTTTTTTCAGCCCCGACGAGTTGCGCGCGGCCGGGGTGAACGAGGCGCTGCTCAACGACCCGGCCTACGTGCCGGCCAAGGGCTGGCTGGCCGACAGCGACCGTTTCGACGCCGAGTTCTTCGGCTATGGCGAGGCCGAAGCCGCCGCCATGGACCCCCAGTTGCGCCTGTTGCACCAGTGCGCCCTGCACGCCCTGGAGCGGACCGGCTATGACCCCTGGCGCTTCTCGGGGGCCATCGGGCTCTACGCCGGGGCCTCGCCCAACCCGACCTGGCTCGCGGCCGTGCCCGGCGGCGCCCCGCCCTCGGCGCTCTACGCGGCCATGACCGTCGGCGAACGCGATTTCCTGTGCAGCCGGGTGGCCCACCGCCTGGGCCTGCGCGGGCCGGCAGTGACGGTGCAGACCGCCTGCTCCACCTCCCTGGTGGCGGTGCACCAGGCTTGCCGCGCGCTCATGAGCGGCGAATGCGACCTGACTTTGGCCGGCGGGGTTGGGTTGGGCAGCCCGGCGGAAGCGGGCTATCTGCACCAGCCGGGCATGATCCGCTCGAATGACGGCCTCTGCCGGCCCTTCGACGCCGCGGCCGGCGGCATCGTGGGCGGCGACGGCGTGGCCCTGGTGGCGCTCAAACGCCTGGACCGGGCCCTGGCCGACGGCGACCATGTCCACGCCGTGATCCAGGGCGGCTGGGTCAACAACGACGGCGCTGCCAAGGTCGGCTACACCGCCCCCTCCGTGGCCGGCCAGGCCGAGGTCATCCGCCGTGCCCTGAGTTTGGCCGGAGCCCCGGCCGAATCCATCGGCCTGCTGGAGGCCCACGGCACCGGCACCCCCCTGGGCGATCCGGTGGAGGTGGCCGCGCTCAAGGCCGCCTTTGCCACCGACCGGCGCGGCTATTGCGCCCTGGGTTCGCTCAAGGCCAACCTGGGCCACCTGGACGCCGCGGCCGGGGTGGCCGGGCTGATCAAGGCGGTGCTGGCCGTTGAGCACGGCTTCATCCCGCCCGCCGTGAACTTCAACCAGCCCAACCCCAAATTGGAGCTGAAGGACAGCCCCTTCCGGGTGGTCATTGCGGCCGAGGCTTGGCCCACGCACCTGAGCCCGCGCCGGGCAGGGGTCAGCTCCTTTGGCATCGGCGGCACCAACGTGCATTTGGTGGTGCAGCAGGCCCCGGCCGCGCCGGCCGCCGCCGCGCCGGCCGCCGGCCCCCGTTTGCTGCGGCTTTCCGCCCGCACCCCCACGGCCCTGGCCGCCCTGGCCGGGAGCCTGGCCGGCCACCTGGCCGCGCACCCCTCCACCAGCCTGGACGACCTGGCCTTCAGCCTGCACCAAGGCCGCCGGGCCTGGGAGCAGCGCCGGACCCTGGTGGTCCACGACATTGATGAGGCCCGGCAGCGCCTGACCGCGGGAGCAGCCAACGCGGTGGCGGCGACCCCGGCCTGGTCCGATCCAGCCTTGGTCTTGGTCTTCCCCGGCCAGGGCGCGCAACACCTGGACATGGGCCGGGGCCTGTATGAGGCCTGGCCCGCCTTCCGCCGGGAGCTGGACCGCTGCCTGGAGCTGCTGGCCGGCCTGGGCGGCGAGGACCTGCGGCCGCTGCTCTATCCCGATAGCCCCGCGGCCCGCACAGCAGCGGCCGAGCGCATCGACCAGACCGCCCTGGCCCAGCCCCTGCTTTTCGCCAGCGAATACGCCCTAGCCCGCGCGGTGATGGGCCTGGGCGTCTCGCCGCGGGCCATGATCGGCCACAGCCTGGGCGAGTACGTGGCCGCTTGCCTGGCCGGGGTCTTCAGCCTGGAGGATGCCCTCAAGGTGGTGCTCTGGCGGGGCCGGGCCATGCAGGCCATGCCGCCGGGGGCCATGTGCGCCCTGGCCCTGGCCCGCACCGAGGCCGCCGCGCTCCTGGAGCGCTTCGGCTCGCCGCACCTCGGCCTGGCGGCGGTCAACTCGCCGAGCGCCTGCGTGGTCTCCGGCCCGGTTCCGGAGATGGAAGCCTTTGGCCGATTTGCCGCCGCACAGGGTGTGGCCTCCCGCCGGCTGCACACCAGCCACGCCTTCCACTCGGCCCTGATGGAGCCGGTGATGGCCCCTCTGGCCGAGCTGCTGGCCGGCCTGGACCTGCACCCACCCAAGATGCCTTTTGCCTCGAACCTGCACGGCCGCCTCATCACCGTTGCCCAGGCCATCGACCCGGCCTACTGGGCCCAGCACCTGCGCCAGACCGTGCTTTTTGGCGACGGCATGGCCGCGATCCTGGCTGATGGCCCGGCCGTGTGCATCGAGCTGGGTCCGGGCGGCGGCCTGGCCGGCCGCATCCGGGAGCAGGCCCAGGCCCCACCGGAGGTGGTGGGGCTCATGCGCCATCCCCGCCAGGCGATCCCGGACCTGGACCATTTGCTGGCCGGCCTGGGTCGGTTGTGGCAACTGGGCCTGGACCCGGCCGGCGACCTGCCCGGCCTCAACCCCGCCGGCCGGCGCATCCCCCTGCCCGGCTATCCCTTTGCCGGCAAGCGCTACCCGGCCCTGCCCGCGCCCGGCGGCAGCGCCGCAGCGCCACCGGCTGCCGGTCCGGTGAGCAAAAAGCCCTTGGTGGAGGACTGGCTTTACGCACCGCTCTGGCGCGAGACCCCGCCGCCGCCCTTGCCCAGCCCGACTGCCGAGGCCGCGCCGGGCCAGGGCGATTGCCTGGTCCTGACCGATGCCGGCGGCTGGGGCGAGGCCCTGGCCAGCGAGCTGGAGCGCTGGGGCCGGCCGGTGATCCGGGTGGCGCGCGGCGACCATGCGCGCGCCCTGGGCCAGGGACGCTACCAGGCCCCGGCCGAAGCCGCCGGCCTGGCCGGTCTCTGGGCGCTTTTGGAGCAAGACGGCCGCCGCGTCAGCCGCCTGGTCTGCCTGTGGCCCCTGGACCAGGCCGGACCGTCGGCCGACCTGGCCGGGCCTGGTTTCGCGGACGTCTTGGCGGTGTTGCAAAGCCTGCCCGGACCGGAGCGGCTGCCCGGGCTGGCCCTCACCCTGGTGGGCAGCGGCCTGGCCCGGGTGGCGAGCGAGGCCGACCCGGCCCCAGAGTTGCCCATGCTGCGCGGATTGTGCCTGGCGGCCGGCCAGGAGCGTCCCGGTCTGGCCTGCCGGATGGTGGACCTGGACCCCGCCGCTCTGACCGGCCCACGCGGCGGGTCCCGAGTGCGGGACCTGGCAGCGGAAGTGCTTGCACCCGCAACCGAACCCCTGGCGGCCTGGCGGGAGGGCCACCGCTGGGTGGAGGACTTCGCGCCCCTGTCTCCTGCCCCGGCCCAGCCCGACCCGGCCGGGCCCCTGGCCGTGCAGCCGGGCGGCGCATACTTGATCATCGGCGGGCTGGGCGTCATCGGCCTGGCCCTGGCCGGCCACCTGGCCGGCACGCCGGGCGTGCGCCTGGCCTTGGTGGGCCGCACCGCCCTGCCCCCGCGCGAGGCCTGGCCCGCCTGGCAGTCCCAGCATCCGGCCGACGATCCCATCTCCGCGCGTCTGGCCGGGGTGCAGGCCCTGGAGGCCTTGGGGGCCACGGTGCGCACCTATGCCGCCGATGCCGGGGACGCGGCGGACCTGTTGGCCGCGGCCCAACGGGCGGACCGGGAGATGGGCCCGCTGCAGGGCGTAATCCATGCCGCCGGCGACGGCTTCGCGGATTTCTTCCGCCCCCTGGCGCGCATGGATGCCGCGTTCATGGACCGGGCCATCCTGCCCCGCCTGCGCCAGGCCCTGGCGCTGCGGGCCCTGGTGGCGGACCATGCCCCGGCCTGGTGCGTGACCACCTCTTCCCTGTCCACGGTCCTGGGCGGCCTGGGCCTGGCCGGCTATGCCAGCGCCAATCACTACCTGGACGCCATGGTCGCCGCGGCCGGGCGCGAGGGGCCCACGGCCTGGCTGAACATCGCCTGGGATGGCTGGCGGCCGGCGGACCCGGCCGCTGCCGCGGCCAGCCCGCTGGCCCATTTGCTCATCACGCCCGCGGAGGGCCGCCGGGCCTTTGCCCGCATCATGGCCCTGGGCCGGCCCGGCCGGGTGGTGGTCTCCAGCGGGGACCTGGCCCGCCGCCGCGCGCAATGGGTGACGAGGCCGGCGGCCGCCCCGCATGCGGGCAATCCCCCTGCCGGCGCCGGCCAGCCGGCCCCGCCGGCCGGTGAGGGCGAGACCACCGCAGAGGTCGTGGCCCGCATCTGGCGCGAGGTGCTGGGGCTGGCCGCGCCGACGCCCGCGGAGGATTTCTTCGCCCTGGGCGGGGACTCCCTCAAGGCCATCACCATCCTGTCGCGGATAAAGGCCGCCCTGGGCAAGGAGCTGCCCCTGACCGATTTCATGGCCGCGCCCCGCCTGGATGAGTGCGTGGCCGGCCTGGAGCGGACCGCGGCCGGCGGCCTGCCGGCCATCACACCGGCCTTGGCGCAGGACACCTATCCGCTGTCGTCAGGCCAGGCGCGCCTGTACGTGCTCCAGCAGATGGACCCCGTTGACACCAGCCATGTCGAAGCCTACACTCTGCGCCTGGAGGGCGCGCTTGACCTGGAGCGGCTGCATGCGGCGGCCCGGCGTCTGGTGGCCCGGCACGAAAGCCTGCGCACCGGCATCGTGGAGACCGAGGATGGGCCGCGCCAGCGGGTGGTGGGGCACGCCGAGCTGGATTGGGCCTACCTCGCTGCTGGAGAAGCGGCCCTGCCGGACCCGCCCCCGGATATGCCCCTGGACCTGGCCCAACCGCCGCTGCTGCGCCTGCGCCTGGTCGGCCTGGGGCCGCTGCGCCACATGCTGCGGGTGGAAATCCACCACCTGATCAGCGACGGAGCCTCCCACGCCATCTTCCTGCGCGACCTGCTGGCCCTCTACGCCGGCCGCGAACTGCCGGCGCTCAGCCTGCAATACAAGGACTTCGCGCTCTGGCAGGACCGGGCCCGGCGCGAGGGCTGGCTGCACGGCCAGGAGGAATACTGGCTGCGCCACTTCGCCGAGTTGCCCCGGCCGCTGGAACTGCCCATTGACTTCCCGCGCCCGGCCGTGCACGGCTTTGCCGGCCAAAGCCTGCGGCTCGATCTGGACCCGGGGACAACCGCCGCCCTGCGCGCGGCCCAGGCCGCGGCCGGGGCCACCACCTTCACCACCATCCTGGCCTTGTTCAGCATCCTGCTGGCCGAGGCCAGCGGGCAGACCGACCTGGTCATTGGCGCGCCGGTGGGCGGGCGCACCCAGCCCGGCCTGGAGAACCTCATCGGCATGTTCGTCAACATGGCCGCCCTGCGCTGCCGGGTTGCGCCCGAGATGACCTTTCGCGCGCTCCTGGCCGAGCTGAACCAGGAGACCGTGGCCGCGTTCGCCAACCAGGACTATCCATTCGAGGATCTGGTGGCCCGCCTGAACTTGCAAGGTTCGCTGGATCGCAACCCGCTGTTCAACGTGGTCTTCGCCTTCCAGAAGCCCGAACCGGCCGCCACCGGCGTGGAGGGGCTGACCTGCGCCCTTGAGGCCGCGGTTCAGGTGCGCACCCACTTCGACCTGACCCTGATGGCGGTCGAAGGCCCCGAGGAGATCAAGGCGACCCTGGTCTACTCGCCATTGTTGTTCCGGGCCGAGACCATCCGGGCCCTGGTGGCGCGCTTCCTGGCCATCGCGTCCCAGGTGGCGGCCAACCCCGGCCTGCGCCTGCATGAGCTGCTCCCGCGCCAAGCCCGCCGGGTCGCGGTGGCCCCGCCGCCTGTCGAGGATGACGGCGATTTCGGATTCTGAGACGCCTTGCCCCTGAGGCCGGCCCCCGCGCCGCGCCAGCGCCCCGCCATGCCACCTGGTCTCTCAGTCACCCCCCAGGCCGGCCGATCGCGCCGGGGCCGGATCTACGTCCCGCCCGGACGCCCTGCCCGGCCGGCCGGCGCCGTGCATTAATTCGCGGCCGGTGGAAAGGCTGCATGCTTGACAGAACCGGTCGCCGGGGATAGTCTTTGACTAAGTAATCACTCAGTTTTATACTTTTTTGATACGTTAATTTAGTATGTTATATTATGCAGAATAATTCAAAACAGCGTTGCGCAGACAGGTGCGCCACCCGCTCGGCCTCCGGCCGGCGCGAGGCCGTGCGCAAGGCCGCCATCAACCTCTTCGCCCGCCGGGGCTTCCACGCCACCAGCACCGCCGAAGTGGCCCGCCTGGCCGAGGTGTCCGAGGGCACGGTCTTCTATTACTTCGGCAACAAGGAGGGCATCCTCCTGGCGCTGCTGGACGAGGTGAACCAGCAGTACCACCAGGGCGTGGAGCGCCTGATGGCCGAGGCCCCGGACGGCATGGCCGCCATGCTGGCCTGCGTGCAGTTCCATTTCCGGCTGGCTCGCCAAAATTCCCGTTTGCTGACCCTGCTGGTGCGCGACCTGCCGGCCAGCTTGGGCCGCGGCGATTCCAAATGCCGGCGGGTGGTGCGCGAGCACAACACGCTGATGTTGGAGGCCATGTCCCAGGGCCTGCGCCGGGGCCAGGCCGACGGCAGCGTGGCCCCCGAGTTGCCCGTGGCCGAGACCGCCCTGCTCATCCGCAGCCTGCTCATCGGCGCCACCCGCATGCTGCTGCTCAAGCTGGCGCCGGAGGTTGATTACGCCGACCAGGCGGTGGAGTTCTGCCGCCGCGCCCTGGCCCCATCCCGTTGAGTCATGTACCTCCGGCAAAGCCGGAGGCTTGAAATACGTGAACCGCTCAAAGCGGTTGAAATCCGCGTGCCGCCTAAAGGCGGCGGTCAGTTAAACATTTGCAGTTGATCCAGCCGGCGATCTTCATCTTCCTGACGCTGGATGTACTGGCGGATGGCCTCTTCATCCGCGCCCACGGTCGAGACATAGTGGCCTCGTGCCCAGAAATGCTGCTCCGTGAAATTCTTCCGACGGCCAGCGTAGGTCCGGGCGATGTGGATGGCGCTCTTGTCCTTCAAAAAGCCTACCACCTGCGAAACCGCATACTTGGGCGGGATTGAAACCAGCATGTGTACATGGTCTGGCCTCAGATGCCCTTCCAGTATCTTGCTTCCCTTTGCATCGCCAATTCACGCAGCACATCGCCAAGATACCGCCGTAACTGCTCATATAACGCCTAGCGACGGTATTTCGGTATCCATACCAGGTGGTATTTGCACTCCCATGACGTGTGGCTTAAGCTATGGCTGTCTTCCACAAGAGCCTCCTCGTTCACGAACTTTGAGCGGTTCGAGCGAGGAGGCTCCGCTATTTTCCCGGAACCGTCAAATTTTGGGAGTCCCCCGGCAGAGCCGGGGGTTTACCCATGATTAATTATCACCTTTGCCTGGACACCGGCCGCCTGGGCTACCAGGACGCCGCCGAGATCATCATCAACCTGGTGGAAAAGACGCCAGCATTTGGCAGGCTGAGACCGACCCCCATCCCCTCCGGCGCGGGGCCTGGGCTCAGGTTTTGGCGGGGTTGCAGATGCAGCCGGGGTGGGGGCCCTGGCCCATGCGCACCAGGTTGAAGCTGCCATCCCATAGATTAAGGTAGAGCATGCCCTGGTTGACGGCGGCGCGCGCGCCGGCCAGCCACTTGAGGGCCTCCAGCGCGGCGATGGCCGCCACGGCCGCGGCGGTGGGGCCCAGGATGCCGGCGCTGTCGCTGGTGGGGAAGCTGCCCTCGGCCGGAGGCTCCGGGAACAGGCAGCGCAGGCAGGGCGTGCGCCCCGGCTCGATGAGCATCACGTTGCCGTGGGCCGCGACGCACCCGGCCATTACCCAGGGCAAGCCCAGGCCCACGGCCGCGTCGTTGATCACGTAGCGGGCGGCCAGGTTGTCCATGCCGTCCAGCACCAAGTCCACCCCGGCGCAGAGTTCGGCGATGGTGGCGGCGTTGACCTCGGCTTCCAGGCCCTCCACCGCCACCGCCCGGTTCATGGCCGCCAGCCTGGCCGCCGCGGCCGCGGCCTTGGGCCGGCCCAGGTCGCCCTCGTCGTAGAGCAGTTGGCGGTGCAGGTTGGTGAGCTCCACCCGGTCGCGGTCCACCACCCGCACCCGGCCCACCCCGGCCCGCACCAAGAGCTGGCTGAGTCCGCCGCCCAGCCCCCCGGCCCCGCAGACCAGCACCGAGGCGGCCGCCAGGCGCGCCTGGCCAGCCCGGCCCAGGCCGGCGAACCGCATCTGCTTGTCATAGCGCTCCAGGTCCTGAATCATCATTCACCCCCTTCAATGCAAGCCCATCATAGCACCGCCGCGGGCCGCGGTTAAGCCCGCGCGGCGGCGGCCGGGCAATGCCAAGGTCTGGTCGCGATCGGTCTGATCAGGCCCGAATAAGCGCCACCATAGTAATGGTCGATGCATGGCATTGACATTTCCCGAGGCCGCTCGTGCCGAAAATCGCAATTACCTATTTGACGGCCCGGCGTTTCTCCAATTAAATGACAGCATCTTCCTTAATTACCAAAGGTGGTTGGCATGCGGCAGTTTTTCGGCTTCACCTGATTGCCCGCTGCGGAATCTACCCGGGTGGGGTAGGCAGGGGAAGCCGGACCTGTAATAGCGCTCTTCCGAGCCTTTCTAGCAGCCAACCAAGCCTGCATTGATCCTCCCGGGTTTTTACTGCGTCTCGGGCCGTGGCGCCTGGGCCGACAACCTCGACCGGGAGGATAATCATGTCCGCGGAGTTCGAACCCAAAATCCTGGCCATCTGCTGCCAGTGGTGCTCCTATGCCGCGGCCGACCTGGCCGGGACCATGCGCCTGCAATACCCGGCCAGCATCCGCATCCTGCGGGTGCCCTGCACCGGCCGGGTGGACATCCTGCACCTGCTCAAGCCCTTTGAGGACGGCGCGGACGGCGTGTTCCTCTCCGGCTGCCTGCTGGACGACTGCCACTACCGCACCGGCAACTTCAAGGCCACCCGCCGGGTGGCCTACGCCAAAACCATCCTCCAGCAACTGGGCATCGAGCCCGAGCGGCTGGAGATGTTCTACAACTCCTCGGCCATGGGACCCCAGTTCGCCCAGACCTGCCGCGATTTCACCGCGCGCATCCAGGCCCTGGGCCCGCTCTTTGGCCGGGCGAACGACAGCGCCGCGGCCTGAGGGCCGGGGCCTGTGGCATCCAAGCTGAACAGGAGCGCAAGCCATGGCCAACATTGAGGCTGGCAAGCCCGTGGGCGCGGTGATGGTGGTGGGCGGAGGCATCGCCGCCATCCAGGCGTCGCTGGATCTGGCCGATTCCGGTTATTACGTATATCTGGTGGAAAAGACCTCGGCCATCGGCGGGGTGATGTCCCAACTGGACAAGACCTTCCCCACCAACGACTGCTCCATGTGCATCCTCTCCCCCAAACTGGTGGAAGCGGGACGCCACCCCAACATCGAGCTGATCACCCTGGCCGAGCTGCAAACGGTCGAGGGCCAGGCCGGCGATTTCCGGGCCAGGCTGGTGCAGAAGGCCCGCTACGTGGACCTCAGCAAGTGCATCGCCTGCGGGGCCTGCTCGACCAAATGCCCCAAAAAGGTGGACGACGAGTTCAACCGCGGCCTGAACAAGCGCCACGCGGCCCACGTCAAGTATCCCCAGGCCGTGCCGCTCAAGTACGCCATCGACAAGGACAACTGCCTCTTTTTCCAGAAGGGCAAGTGCCGGGTCTGCGAAAAGGTCTGCCCGGCCGGCGCGGTGGACTTCACCGACCAGGACCGCGAGCTGGAGTTGCGCGTGGGCGCGGTGATCATCGCCGCCGGCTTCAGGCCCTACGACCCCACCCCCTACTCCCAGTACGCCTACGCCAACTATCCCAACGTGGTCACCGCGCTGGAGTTCGAGCGCATCCTGAGCGCCAGCGGGCCCTGGATGGGCCACCTGGTGCGGCCGGGCGATGAAAAGGAGCCCAAGAAGATCGCCTGGTTGCAGTGCGTGGGGAGCCGGGACATCAACACCTGCGACCACGCCTACTGTTCGGCGGTCTGCTGCATGTACGCCATCAAGGAAGCGGTGATCGCCAAGGAGCACAGCCACCACGGGCTGGACGCGGCCATCTTCTTCATGGACATGCGCACCTTTGGCAAGGACTTCGAGCGCACCTACCTGGACGCCCAGGACAAGGGCGTGCGCTTTGTCCGCAGCCGCATCCACTCCATCAACCAGCGGCCCGACCAGAATCTCCTGCTGGAGTACGTCAACGAGCAAGGCGAGATCTCCAGCGAGGAGTTCGACCTGGTGGTGCTCTCCCAGGGCCTGGAGATGAACCCGGACACCGCCGCGCTCTGCGGCCGCCTGGGCCTCGAGTTGGGCCAGACCGGCTTCGTGAGCACCGGCTCGTTCACCCCGGTGGCTTCCAGCCGGCCGGGCATCTATGTCTGCGGCGCCCTGGCCGGTCCCAAGGACATCCCCCTGTCGGTCATGGAGGCCTCGGCTGCGGCCTGCGCCGCCGGCGGCGGCCTGGCGCAAGTGCGCGGCAGCCAGGTGACCACCCCGCCGGTGACCCCCGAACGCCCGGTCAAGGGCGACTCGCCCCGGGTGGGCGTCTTCGTCTGCTCCTGCGGCATCAACATCGCCGGCGTGGTGGACGTCAAGGAAGTAATGGACTACGCCGCCGGCCTGCCCAACGTGGCCTATGTGGAGAACAACCTGTTCACCTGCTCCCAGGACACCCAGGACAAGATGGCCCAGGTGATCCGCGACCAGGGCCTGAACCGCATCGTGGTGGCGGCCTGCTCGCCGCGCACCCACGAGCCCCTGTTCCAGGAGACCCTGAAGGCGGCCGGCCTGAACAAGTACCTGTTCGACCTGGCCAACATCCGCAACCAGGGCTCCTGGGTCCACGCCCATGAGCCGGAGAAGGCCACCCTGCGGGCCAAGGACCAGGTGCGCATGGCCGTGGCCAAGGCCAGCCTGCTGGAGCCCCTGAGCGAGGCCAAGCTCTCCATCCGGCCCAGCGCCATGGTCATCGGCGGCGGCATCGCCGGCATGAACGCGGCCCTGGAACTGGCCCGCCAGGGCTATCCCACCCACCTGGTGGAACGCGACAACGCCCTGGGCGGCAACGCACGCCTGATCCGGGCCACGGCCAAGGGCGAGTCGGTGGCCGACTACCTGGCCGACCTGAACGCCCAGATCGAAGCCCTGCCCGAGCTGACCGTGCACCTGGGCGCGACCATCGCCGAGGTGACCGGCTTCGTGGGCAACTTCAAGACCACGCTCAACAGCGACGCCGGCCAGGAAGTCATCGAGCACGGCGTGACCATCATCGCCACCGGCGCGGCCGAATACCAGCCCCACGAGTACCTCTACGGCTCGCACCCGGCGGTGAAGACCCACCTGGAGCTGGACGCGGCCATCATGGCCGGCGAGATTGACCCACAAAAAACCAACACCGCGGTCTTCATCCAGTGCGTGGGCAGCCGCGAGCCCGAGCACCCCTACTGCTCCAAGGTCTGCTGCACCCACTCGGTGGAGAGCGCCCTGTGGCTCAAGGAGCACAACCCGAACTGCCAGGTGGTGATCCTCTACCGCGACATGCGCACCTTTGGCGAGCGAGAGCTGCTCTACAAGGACGCCCGCAGCAAGGGCGTCTTGTTCGTGCGCTACGACCTGGACAAAAAGCCCACCGTCACCTCCGATGGCGAGCGGGTGCTGGTCCAGGCCATGGACCCCATCCTGGGCCGGCCGGTGCAGATCGAGGCCGACCTGCTCTGCCTGGCCAGCGCCATCGTCAGCCACAAGGACGAGGGCCTGGCCCAGATGTTCAAGATCCCGCTGGACCAGGACGGCTGGCTGCTGGAAGCCCACGTGAAGCTGCGGCCGGTGGATTTCGCCACCGACGGCGTGTTCATGGCGGGTCTCGCCCACTATCCCAAGCCCATCGAGGAGGCCGTGGCCCAGGCTTTAGCCGCGGTGGCCCGCGCGGTGACGGTGCTCTCACGCCAGGAGATGTACCTGCCCGGCACGGTGGCCGTCATCGACCAGAAGAAGTGCGTGGGCTGCGGCGTGTGCTGGGAGGTCTGTCCCTACAACGCCATCAGCCCCGACGAGAACGGCCTGGCCGTGGTCAACGCGGCGCTGTGCAAGGGCTGCGGCACCTGCGTGGCCTCCTGCCGGTCCGGCGCGCCAAACCTGCGCGGATTCAGCAACCAGGACGTGTTGGCCCAGATCACCGCGATGCTTGAGGGCTGAGCCAACCGGCCCGGATTATCGGATATGGAGTTGAAGTGATGACCAATGACGACAGCTTCGAGCCGCGCATCGCGGCCTTCTTCTGCAACTGGTGCACCTACGGCGGTGCGGACCTGGCCGGCGTGAGTCGGCTCCAGTATCCGCCCAACATCCGCGCCATCCGCATCCCCTGCACCGGCCGCATGAACCCTAATTTCATCCTGGCCGCATTCCGCCAGGGCGCCGACGGGGTGTGGGTCTCGGGGTGCCACCCGGGCGACTGCCACTACATCGCCGGCAACATGTTCGCCCGGCGGCGGTTCGCCGTGTTCAAGAACCTGTTGGAGTACACCGGCCTGGAGCCCCAGCGCCTGCAGTTCTCCTGGATCAGTTCGGCCGAGGCCAGCAAATTCCAGCAGACGGTGACCGAGGTCACGGCCGCGGTCAAAGCCCTGGGCCCGTCCCATTACCTCAAGAAGCAGATCGGCATGGTGGCCTGATGGACAACGCGCAAATTGCCCAGGGCATCCGCGCGGCGGCGAAAAAGCTGCTGAGCGAGGGCAAGGTGGACGTGGTCATCGGCTACGCCCAGGGCAGCGTGCCGATGCGCGACTACCCCTACTTTGCCTACACGCCCGAGGAGGCGGAAAACCTGACCTGGTCGGGGTTCTGCAACAGCAACCTGGCCAACTTCACCATCCGGCGTCCGGGCCGCATGGCGGTGGTGGCCCAGGGCTGCGTGAGCCGCAACCTGGTGGGGCTCATCAAGGAGAACCAGCTCAAGCGCGAGAACCTCTACGTGATCGGCGTGGCCAGCCCGGGCATGCTGGACCGCCGCAAGGTGGCCGCCGAGTTCCCGGGCCGGGTCATCACCGAGGTGATCGACACGGGCGCGGAGCTGGTGGTCAAGGGCAAGGGCTTCGAGCAGGGCCTGGCCCGCAAGAAGTTCATGAAGGACAACTGCTACACCTGCGTGCAACGCAACCCGGTGATAGTGGACGAGCTGATCGGGGCGGAGAGCGAGCCCACCCACGGCGGCAACAT
>JAZDHW010000305.1:0-10180 GCA_043805555.1 Pseudomonadota bacterium | reverse complement strand
GTGTTCCCCGCTCGCGCGGGGATGAACCGGGAGTACCAATCATGCCCAAAGACAAGCGCTAGTGTTCCCCGCTCGCGCGGGGATGAACCGGCGTCCTGGACCTTGTGGAACTTGGCCGTCTTGTGTTCCCCGCTCGCGCGGGGATGAACCGGTGCAGGACACCAGCAGCGGCAGCGCCATCGGGTGTTCCCCGCTCGCGCGGGGATGAACCGGTTCATGATCTCCAGCAAAATCTTCTCTGCCTGTGTTCCCCGCTCGCGCGGGGATGAACCGGTGCTTGGCTCGTTGCTTAATCAGCCCGTCGAGTGTTCCCCGCTCGCGCGGGGATGAACCGAGCTTGGCGCGCGCCTGAACGCCCTCGCCGGCGTGTTCCCCGCTCGCGCGGGGATGAACCGGTGGATTACATCAGCGTCTTGGCCCAGGCCCAGTGTTCCCCGCTCGCGCGGGGATGAACCGAAATGCTTGTGATTGAGCGCCGGCAGCTCCTGGTGTTCCCCGCTCGCGCGGGGATGAACCGCCAGGCTGCCCACAATGCCGCCCATCATCACCGTGTTCCCCGCTCGCGCGGGGATGAACCGGAATAACGTTTTTTGGGGAGAAGGGGCGACTAGTGTTCCCCGCTCGCGCGGGGATGAACCGACGCCCACGGTCACCTTTGAGCTCCTGGAGCAGTGTTCCCCGCTCGCGCGGGGATGAACCGAGAACTCGTCCACGGACTGGTCCGCGTCCAGCGTGTTCCCCGCTCGCGCGGGGATGAACCGGACGCCGTGACGCAGGTCGGCAACCGGGTGTTGTGTTCCCCGCTCGCGCGGGGATGAACCGGCTTCTGCCCGTTTGCGGTGCCTGCCCCCCCCGTGTTCCCCGCTCGCGCGGGGATGAACCGCCGGCCGAAGATCTGATGAACGCCTTCAAGGCGTGTTCCCCGCTCGCGCGGGGATGAACCGACATGACCACGGGCACGGCCGCCGACGACGCCGTGTTCCCCGCTCGCGCGGGGATGAACCGAGTATCGACGCCGAGGACGCGGCCACCCTCCAGTGTTCCCCGCTCGCGCGGGGATGAACCGGCAATGACGCGGCCCTGCGCGATTTTGCCAACGTGTTCCCCGCTCGCGCGGGGATGAACCGGTTGACGAGTATCTGCCCGCGGCCCTGGAGCGGTGTTCCCCGCTCGCGCGGGGATGAACCGGATGCGCCGCTGTCGGTGAGCACCCCGGTGGTGTGTTCCCCGCTCGCGCGGGGATGAACCAGGTAGTCGCTCTTGCCGCGCAGCTCGGCCCGCGTGTTCCCCGCTCGCGCGGGGATGAACCGGCCCGGCCCCGCCCCGGAAAAACCTGAGCGCCGTGTTCCCCGCTCGCGCGGGGATGAACCGCCGAAAGCGGCGATGAACGCCAGGTGCTGGGGGTGTTCCCCGCTCGCGCGGGGATGAACCGCTGTCGAGCCGGGCCGCCGCGGTGGCGCCCTCGTGTTCCCCGCTCGCGCGGGGATGAACCGATCAAGAGCGGAACCACCACCACCCCGCCCGAGTGTTCCCCGCTCGCGCGGGGATGAACCGGGGTGGCTGGCGCGGATGTTCGGCGCGCCGAAGTGTTCCCCGCTCGCGCGGGGATGAACCGCCGAGGCCGTCAACCAGGCCGGCATCATGCAGGTGTTCCCCGCTCGCGCGGGGATGAACCGGACACCCCGGAGGTGACGCCCTCGACGTAGCGGTGTTCCCCGCTCGCGCGGGGATGAACCGCATGCCCCCTAGGTTGTACAGGGTGGTGGGCTGTGTTCCCCGCTCGCGCGGGGATGAACCGATGGGGCAGGACTTTGCCGATAGGGTGCAGCGGTGTTCCCCGCTCGCGCGGGGATGAACCGCTCGTGGTGGCGGCCACGTTGAGCGTGGTGCCGTGTTCCCCGCTCGCGCGGGGATGAACCGTCTGGCTGGGGCCGCTAAAGCCCCTGGCCGACGTGTTCCCCGCTCGCGCGGGGATGAACCGTGGGCGACGTCACTCGCCGCGTCAGCGACCCCGTGTTCCCCGCTCGCGCGGGGATGAACCGGTCCAGTCGGCGCTGGCAACCGTGCGGAAGCGGTGTTCCCCGCTCGCGCGGGGATGAACCGGCGGCTGCGACCAGGCCAAATTGGCCAGGGACGTGTTCCCCGCTCGCGCGGGGATGAACCACCGCCTGGCGCGCCTCAATTTCGTCCGCGAATGTGTTCCCCGCTCGCGCGGGGATGAACCTGCCGATGGTGCACTTGCGGATGGCGCGGTAGTGTGTTCCCCGCTCGCGCGGGGCTGAACCGCCTCCTGGCCGGCGCTGGCCAGGAGCGCGGGCGTGTTCCCCGCTCGCGCGGGGATGAACCGGCCTCCGTGGTTGACGGCGGAACTGGCTCGCGGTGTTCCCCGCTCGCGCGGGGATGAACCGCGCCTTGCGGATGCTGTTGCCCAGGCGCTGGGGTGTTCCCCGCTCGCGCAGGGATGAACCGAAATGGACCGCCACATGCAGCTTCGGGGCATGGTGTTCCCCGCTCGCGCGGGGATGAACCGGCCTCGCGGTTGAGGGTGACGCTCTGGGTCCGGTGTTCCCCGCTCGCGCGGGGATGAACCGCTGGGCCAGACCAGCGTGCAGCTGCCGGCCGAGTGTTCCCCGCTCGCGCGGGGATGAACCGGATTGGGCGTTGTACCAGTTCTCGATGAACGCGTGCTCCCCGCCCGCTTACAGCGGCATCCGCTCCATGCGGCCGAGGCCCCCGAAGCTACTCAAGCTCCCGGAAGGCACGGCAGATGGTGAGCAAGGCCAATTAATGATGGGCATGAAGGAGATTTCCGGGTTCGTGGGCCTCAGCAGCGCCACGGTGATCAAGCACCAGAAAGCCTATGCCGCCATGCCCATACGCCAAGAGGCGGCTTCTGGATCGGCGATCCGGTAAAGCTGGAAGCCTTCTATCAGGACCTGGCAGCCGGTGAGACGGAGCAGTGGTTGTAAAAGGCGAACAAACTTGCTTTTCCTCTTTTAATAAATACAGAAGGTTAATGGCGCGCCGCTGGGCCTAATGATTCGGCAGTTCAGACCGGACAAGGCCTCGAATTGATGGCTAATTATAAATATCGCAGCGCCGGCCAGGGCGGCTTGACCGATTTCCTCGGCCACCCGCTGTTGCCATTGGGCGTCCAGGAAGGCGAAAGGCTCGTCCAACAGCAGCAGCGGCCGGCCTGCGGCAAAGGCCCGGGCCAGGGTCAGCCGCCGCCGCATGCCGCCGCTCATGGCTGCGGGGCGCAGCTCGCCGGGCAGATCGAAACGATCCAGCCACTGCCGCCGCAGGTCCTGGCGCTGGTGCGCAGGCAGAGCGGCCAGGGCATAGTCCAGGTTGCCGGCCGCGTCCAGCCAGGGTAGCAGGACGTCATCCTGGAAGGCCACCGCCACCGGCGCGCGGCGCTCCACCCGGCCGGCGTCCGGGCTGCGCAGGCCGGCCATTATCTCCAGAAGAGTGGTCTTGCCCAGACCCGAGGGCCCGGCCAGGCAGCAGATCTCCCCGGCTCCCACCCGCAGGTCCACCCCGGCGATGATATCCCGCCCGGCCACGCTCTTGCGCAAGCCTTGCACCGCGATCACGGCCGGCCTCCCGGCTCCGCGGCCCCGGTCCTGGCCTGGGCCGCCCGGCGCAGGGGGGCCACCAGCCCGGTCTCCAGCACCATGCCCAGCAGGATGATGGCCAGGGCCCAGGCGTGCAGTTCGGCCATGTCCATGCGGCGGTAGGCCCAGAATATGCGGCTGCCCACGCCGTCGTGGCTGCCCATGAACTCGGCCACCGCCGTCACCTTCCAGCCCGAGGCCAGGGTGTAGGAGAACCCGGCCAGCCAAAATGGCCGCACCGCAGGCAGCAGCATGCGGGTCAGGCGGGTGCGGGCCGGCACCGCGAAGAGCCGGCTCATGGCGGACAGGCGGGGGTCCAGTGCCAGCGCGCCCTGGGCCACGTTGGCGAAGAGCGGCGGCAGGGTGGCGGCCAGCACCGCCAGCATCGGCACCAGGGAGCCGGCGCCGGCCCAGACCATGGCCAGGGAGATCCAGACCACCGGCGGACAGGCCTGCAGCGCGGCCACCAGGGGGGCCAGCAGGCGCAGCCCGGCCGGATGCAGGCCGGCGGCCAGGCCCAGGGCCACGCCCAGCAGGTTGGCCGCCGCCACCCCGGCCAGGGCGCGGGCCACGGTGACGCCCAGTTCCCGCGCCAAGGCCCCGGACCAGGCCAGGCGGCCCAATTCGGCCAGCACGGTCAGGGGCGGCGGGGCCAGCTCCGGCCCCAGGAGCAGGCTGGCCAGCCAGCCGGCGGCCATGAGCAGCAGGCCCGAGACCAGGTAGGGCCAGGCGGCCGGCCAGGCCGACTTCATGGCCGCGCCCAAAAGGCCTCGGGCAACGCGGCGCGCCCGGGGCCGGGTCCTTGGGGCATGACCAGGGCCAGGAAATCCAGCACCGCGCGCCGGGCCTGGGGCGCGGGCGTCACCCGCAGCAGGTCGCGGGACATGGAATTGGCCAAAACCTCCGGACCCAGCTCGCCGGCCACCTCCGGCGGCAACATGGCCAGGGCCTCGCTTGGCTGATCGACCAGCGTCTCCGCCGCGGCCTGCATGCGCCCCAAAAGGTCGCGCACCAACTCCGGCCGGCGCTGGAGCAGGTCGGCGTGCACGGCCAGACCGGCGATGGGCTGCACGTCCGGCCCGCCGCAATATTGGGCGTGGGCCGCCTCCAGCCCGGCCACCACCCGCAGGCGCGGGGCCTTGAGCAGCAGCATGGAGACCAACGGCTCCGGGGCCAGGACGTGGTGCACCTGGCCGCGCAGCACCTCCAGGGCGAGTTGGCGGGGGGCGTGGCGGGTCAGGCGGAAGATTGGCCCCTGGTGTCGGGCGATGTTCTCCAAGAGCCCCAGGGCCGGGCTGTCCGGCGGGGTGACGGCCAGGGGGGCCTCGTCCCGGATCACGGCCGCGGCCAGGCCGGTCAGGTCCCGCACCGCCGGGTCGTCGGTCAGGAAATAGAACTTGCGCCAGCCGGTCACCGCCAGCAGGCGCGCCGGCGCGCCGCGCAGGGCGGCCTGGGCGAAGCCCTCGATGTGCCCCAGCCAGATATCGCCCTTGCCGGCCAGGACCACCCCGCGCAGGTCGTCCAGGTCCTTCCAGGTGCGGGTCTCCAGGGCCATGCCCTGGGGCCAGCCCTGGCGCACCGCGGCCCAGAAGGGAATCTGGGGGGTGGTGGCCCCGTGGGTGGTGTAGAAGACCAGGCGCTCGGTCGCCTGGCCGGCTTGGCCCGGCTCCGCCTCCCCCGGCGGGGAGGCGGAGCGGACCAGGGCCAGGACGCCGTAGCCCCCCAGCAGCACCAACAGCAGCAGGATGACCAGGGAGCGGCGCATGGGGGCTAGAACTCCACGGTGTAGGTGAGTGCGGCGGCGATGCCGGGTTCGCGCAGCTCAATGCCGCGCGAGTTGGCCAGATAGTTCTCGTAGCTCTCGTCCAGGATGTTGTCCACGGTCAGCAGAAGCTCGTGCTTCAGGCCGGCCATGGGCAGGCGGTAGCGGAAGGCCGCGTTGAGGGTGGCATAACCATCCACCGGCGGCACCCCGGAAGGGGTCTGGTCCTGCTCCAGGGCCCAGCGGGTGTCCAGGCGCGCCCAGCAGGAGCCCAGCTCCCAGGTGACGCCGGCCTGGCCGGAGACCGGCGCGATGGCCGGCAGGGGCTCGTCGGCCGATTCGTCGCGCCCCTCAAGCCCGGCCAGGCTGGCGAACAGGGTCCAGGCCTGGGCCACCCGCCAGTGGGCTTCCAGCTCCGCGCCATAGAGGCGGGCCTCGCCCACGTTGTGCATCACCAGCAGGGTCGGGCTCTGGCGTTTTTGCGAGATGTAGTCATATATGGTGTTGGCAAAGGCCCGCAGGTCGGCCCCGACGGCCCCGGCCTGGTAGTGCAGGCCGTATTCCAGGAAGAGCGAGGTCTCCGGTTTCAGGTCCGGGTCGCCCTTGAGCTGCTGGCCGCCGCCCAGGTCAATGAGCTTGAAGCGCTCCAGGATGTCGGCCGCGCGGTAGCTGGAGGCCGCCAGCAGGGTGTGGGACCAGGCCTTGGCCGGCCGCCAGGTCAGGCCGGCGTGCACGTTCCAGCCGGTGTCGTCCTGGGTGGCGGCGGCGAAGCCGTTGCCGGCCTCGTTCCTGGTCTGCATCAGATCCAGGCGCGCGCCCAGGTTCAGGGTCAGGGCGTTGCCCAGCCGCCAGTCGTCCTCGGCGAAGACGCCCATGGAGGTCTGGCGGGTGTCGGGCACCGGGAAGTCGGAGAGCACCCGGCCGGTGGCCAGGTAGCGGTAGCGCCAGGACTCCATATGCCAGGTCCAGGCGTCCACTCCGGCCACCACGGCGTGGTCGCCGGCCTCCAGGCTGGTCTGGAGCTTGCCGCCCACGGTCTGGTGGTCGGCGCCGGGGCGGATCTCGCGGATGGCCGGCACCCCGTTCTGGTCCACCAGCACCCGGCGCTGGTTGCGGTTGACGTAGAGCGAGGCCAGCACCTCCTTGACCACCTCGCCGCCCACGTCCAGGCTGGCGTCCAGGCTGGCCAGGGTGCTGGAGGTGCGGGGATAGGTGACCCGGGCCGCGGCCGGCAGGGTGCCGGGGCCGCCGGGGATGCCCACGTCGTGGGCCTCGGTCTGTAGCACCTGGAACTCGGTGGTCAGCTTCCGGCCCAGCTTGAAGGCCCCGGCCACCCGGCCCTGCTCGTCGCGGAACTGGCTGTTGGGGATGCGCTGGTCGTCGCCGGCGCGGGTGTCGTCGTGGTCGCGCGCGCCCACCGAGGCCAGCAGCCAGAGGTCGGGCGCGTCGTAATGCACATTGCCGTAGGCGTCCACCCCGGCCGGGTTGCTCACCCCGCCGAGGCTGGCCCGGCCGTGCAGGCCGGCTTGTTTGGCGAAGCTGCCCTTGCGGGTGATGATGTTGATCACCCCGCCGGTGGAGCCGGAGCCATAGAGCGAGCTGACCGGCCCCTTCAGGACCTCCACCCGCTCCACGTCCATGGGGTTGATGAAGCCCAGGCGGGCGTTGATGTCGGTGGCGGTGTTCAAGCGCTTGCCGTCCACCAGCACCACCACCGAGGCCCCCCCCAGGCCCCGGATGGAGACGTCGCGGCCCCAGGCCGAATCGCCGCTGGCGGTCACGCCGGGTATCTGGGCCAGGGCGTCGGCCAGGCTAGCCTTGGGCGCCAGGGCGATCTCCGCCGACGTGGCCACGCCCACGCCGCCGGGGGTGTCGGATTGGCTGGCCGGCCGGCCGCGGGCCGAGATGAGCACGGTCTCGGTCTGCAAGGCCGTCTCGGCCGCCGGCCCGGCCATGGCGGGCGGGGCCGCCGCCAGCCAGGCCGCGGCCAGCACGCCCAGGCCCGCCTTGATGCACGCATGGTTCATGGGTTCCTCCTCCTCGTGATGATTCAAGCTGTGGGCAGGGCCGCGTCCATGTCCGAGGCCACCTCGGCCAGGGCCTGCCAACCCGGCCAGAGCAGCCGCCACTGGGCCTGGTCCAGTTCCGGGAAGCCGGGCGCGTCCGGATGGGTCGGGGCCAGGGCCCCGGACTGGGCCAGGTAGGTCTGAAATTCCAGCGAGAGCAGATAGGCCAGCATTTCGTGGGCGGCCGGCGGGGCGTCGGCGGCCAGGCAGGCCATGAGCGGCACGGCCAGGGCCCCGGAGCGCGGCCAGACCAGGCGGCCGCCGCCCAGGCGGAAGGCCCGGCCAAAGGCCGGGATCAGCACCCCGGCGGCCAGGTCGCCGGCGTCCACCCGCTTGTTGATCTCCAGCGGGGGGCTGGCGGTGTCGATCTCCGGCAGCGCGCCGGCCCCGGAGCGGCGGCAGAGGCCCTCCAGGTGGTGGCGCACCAGGTAGGGCAGGGGCGTGTCCAGGGGCGGGCAGCCGAAGCCGCCGCCCAGTCCGCCGGCGCAGAGGTCGGCCCAGTCCGCCAGGCCGGGGGCCAGGGCGTTATTGGCCGCCAGCACCACCGGGGCCACCGTGATGATGCGCAGCTCCGTCACCGGCGGCTGCATGCCCAGGCCGGCCAGCTCGGGCCGCAGGGGGGGCAGGTCGGCGGAGGGCGTGGCGAAGACGCCCTGGCCGGCGTGGCGGGCCAGGTTCACCGCCAGGTGGGGATAGGCCGAGACGGCCAGGTCGGGCGGGGCGGCGGGGCCGCAGGCCCGGGCAAAGGCCAGCATCTCGGGGTGGGTGTCCGGCGCGTCCACCAGGGCCTCGGGAAAGCGCTGGGCGATCTCCTGGCGGGTGCGCCGGGCCACGTTGGGCGGGATGGAAAGATGCACGGTGAAGTTCAACTCAGCTCCTCCAGGCGCAGGCGTCGGCCTTGGCGCAAGCGGTCCCTGGCCTGCAACAGGGCCGCGTCCAGCTGCGAGAGCTGCTCCAGGCAGCGTCCCTCCTCGGCGTCCATGCCGATCACGGCGCGCATGCCGCCCTGGCCCATCACCACCCGGCGCTGGTTCATGAGCATCAGCACCGGGTCGTGGGTGGCGGTCAGGATGATCTTGCCCCGCCGGGCCAGGGCGGCCAGGGCGCGGTGCTTGTCGATGCCGGCGTTCTCCACCTCGTCGATGAGCACCACCGGCGCGTCGGAGACCAGGGCCAGGTCGGCGATCATCAAGGCCCGGGTCTGGCCGCCGCTCAGGCCCTGCAGGCGGTCATTGGCGGCCATGGGCTCGCCGCACAGGGTGTTGGCCAGGCCCAGCACCTGCTCCACCCAGCCGCCGCCGGTCTTGCCCAGGCACGAGGCGTGGCGCTCCACGAAGACCGCCACGCTGGCGTCCATCACAAAGCTGGTGCGCTGGGAAAGCGTGGCCACCAGGCCCAGGGGCGTCTGCTCCACCGGCCGGCCGTCCAGGAGCACCCGCCGGCCCGAGGGCGTGTCGCCCCTGGCCATCTGCTCGATGTCGCCCAGCAGCTCGCTCTTGCCCGAGCCGGTGGGGCCCACCACGGCCATGGTCTGGCCGGCGGCCACCACCAGTTCGCCAATGGGCTCGGCCTCGCCCTGGCGGTCGCGCCCGCCCATGATCGTCAGCTCGCGCACCGCCATCTCAGGCCCTCCGCCAGGCGAGTTTTTCCACGTTGCCGGTCTGGTAGTCGCGGCCGATGCGCCGCTCGCCGGTGCAATAGGAGCAGATGCCGGCCGGCATGTCGTGGCGCAGCCGGCGGCTGCCCACGGCCTCGCTGTCCGGCCAGGCCAGGATGCGCCTCATCAGGAGCAGGCTGCCGGTGCCGGTCAGGCCGTTGACCGCCAGCACCGTGGCGCCGGGGTTCACCGCGGCGATGCCGTGCAGCAGCACCTCGCGCTCGGCCTGGGAGACCAGGTCGCCCTTGGTCAGCACCACCAGGTCGGCCAGGGCCAGCATGGGGCCGATCTTGCCGGGGGCGTCCAGGCCGCCCAGGCTGTCAAGCACCGTCACCGCCAGCACGCCCTCCACGTGGGGCGCGCAGCGCAGGCAGAGCCCGGCCGTCTCCACGATCAGCACCGCGGCCTGGTGATGGCGGCCCCAGTCCACCGCCTCCTCCAGGTTGGAGACAAAGTAGTGGTCCGGGCAGAGGTAGCCGCTGAGCCCGCCCAGGGCGGGCGCGCCAATCTACCCGGCGAAGCGCTCGGGGTCGGCCGAACTCCGGGTGTCGAACTTGAGCATGGCCAGGGCCACGCCCTCCTTTTGCAGCAGACGGGCGGTTTGCAGGATCACGGCCGTCTTGCCCGCACTGGGCGGGCCGGCCACGATGACGACTTTCATGGCGGTCTCCGGTTTCAAGGATTGGGGATGGGTTTGCTGGAGGCGGCGGGCTATTCCAACTGGTAGCGCACGGGCACCCGCACCCGCCGCCCGGCCAAAAGAGGCAGCCCTTCGGCCAGCCGGCGGCTGGCCCGCTCCATGGCCTCCAGGGCGGCCCGGCAGAGCACCTCCGGCGCATCGCCCTCCAGCACCTGCCAGGCGGCGGGCCGGCCCTGGGCGTCGAACTGGACCAGGAGCAGCACCCGGCCGCTGAGGCCGCCGCGCCGGGCGGCCAGGGGATAGCGCTTCTCGCGTTCGAGCATGGCGGCCAGCGCATCCAGCATGTCCTGGCGGCGGGCATCCTCGGCCGGGTCCGGCTGGGGCGCGGCCTGGGCCGCCGCGGTGGGCGCGGGCGGCGCGGTGGCGGCCGGAGCCGCG
>JAZDHW010000304.1:0-13072 GCA_043805555.1 Pseudomonadota bacterium | reverse complement strand
TTTTTGCAGGAGCACGGCCCCCAGCCCCTGCCGGCCCTGCGCGAGGAGTTTGCCCGCGCCGCCGCCCTGCTCAAGACCCTGGAGGCCGGCGGCTGGGTGAGCCTGACGCACCGCCCCCTGGTGCGCGACCTCTTGGGCCGGCCGCTGTGGCCCGAGCCCGAGCCGGCCCGGCTCAGCGACGACCAGACCGCCGCCCTGGCCGCCATCACCCCGGCCGTGGCCGAGGGCCGCTTCCAGCCCTTCCTGCTCCACGGCGTCACCGGCTCGGGCAAGACCGAGGTCTACCTGGCCGCCTGCCGGGCCGCCCTGGCCGCCGGCCGCGGGGCCCTGGTGCTCACCCCGGAGATCGGCCTCTGCCTGCGCCTGGAGGGCCTCTTGCGCGACCGCCTGGGCCCGGACCTGGTGGCGGTGCTGCACTCGGGCCTGACCCCGGCCCAGCGCCGCAGCCAGTGGCGGGCCATCGCCCAAGGCCGGGCCCGGGTGGTGGTGGGCGCGCGCTCGGCCGTCTTCGCGCCGCTCATGGCGCCCGGCGTGATCTGCGTGGACGAGGAGCAGGACGAGGCCTACAAGCAGGAGGACCGCCTGCGCTACCACGCCCGCGACCTGGCGCTTTTGCGCGGCCAGGAGCAGGCCTGCCCGGTGGTGCTGGGCACCGCCACCCTGGCCGTCACCACCTGGCAGCGCGCCCAGTCCGGCGGCCTGACCGTGCTCAGCCTGCCCCGCCGGGTGCGCGACGCCCAGTTGCCGAGCATGGAGGTGGTGGACCTGCGCAGCGCCGGCCGCCTGGAGGGCGGCTTTCTGAGCCGGCGGCTCAAGCAGACGCTCAGCGAGACCGTGTCCGCCGGCCACCAGGCCATGCTGTTCCTGAACCGGCGCGGCTACGCGCCCGCGCTCATCTGCCCGGCCTGCGGCAAGAGCGTGGGCTGCCCGGCCTGCTCGCTGAGCCTGACCCTGCACCAGCAGCGGCGCAAGCTCATCTGCCACACCTGCGGCCACCAGCGCCCCCTGCCCGAGCAATGCCCCACCTGCGGCGAGCCGGCCGCGGCCATGCGGCCCCTGGGCCTGGGCACCGAGGCCGTGGCCGAGAAGATCAGCGAGCTTTTCCCGGACTGGCGGGTGGCGCGCCTGGACCGCGACACGGCCGAGAGCCCAACGGCGTTGAAGCGCATCCTGCGGGCCATGGCCGCCCACGAGATCGACGTGCTGGTGGGCACCCAGATGCTCACCAAGGGCCACCACTTCCCGCTGATCCGCCTGGTGGGGGTGCTCCTGGCCGACCAGGCCCTGACCCTGCCCGACTACCGCGCCGGCGAGCGGGCCTTTGTGCTGCTGACCCAGGTGGCCGGCCGGGCCGGGCGCGAGGGCGGGCCGGGCCGGGTGATCGTGCAGTGCTACGACTCCGGCCACCACGCCGTGGCCGCGGCCCTGGCCCACGACGCGGCCGGGTTCTACGCCCGGGAGCTGGACCTGCGCCGCGAGCTGGGCTACCCGCCCTTCGCCCGGCTCATGGCCCTGCGCCTGGACGGCCCGGACGAGGCCAAGGTGGGCCGCGCGGCCAATGACCTGGCCCACCACCTGGAGGCGGCCCGCCGCCAGGTGGAGCCCCGCGCCGAGCTTTTGGGCCCGGCCCCGGCCCCGGTGGCCAAGGCCGCCGGCCGCTGGAGGCAATTGATGCTGCTGAAATCCCCCAGCGCCGAGGCCGCCGGGCGCATCCTGCGCCTGGGCCTGCACCAGGCCGGCGACCTGCCGGCCGGGGTGCGCCTGGCCGTGGACGTGGACCCGCTCAGCTTGGCCTGATGCGGCCAGACCCGATCAGGCTTGGCCTAACCTACGCCGCCAGTCAAACCACCGCTAGTTATGAAGGCCATTGCGAGGAGCAGCCTGGCCGGGCTGCGTCAGCGCCAGGAAATGATCGAAGGGTCATTGCGAGGAGCGTAGCGACGAAGCAATCGCGCCCAAAGACGACTGCACGCCGGTTCGCCAGGCACTCATAAAAGCAGACAGCCGTCATTGCGAGGAGCAACCCCCGGCGGGGTTGCGACGCGGCAATCATCCGTTGTCTCTTTATGGAATGGGAACCGGGAGATTGCTTCGCTGCGCTCGCAATGACAGTTAGAGCTTGTTGTCCAGGGTCTTTCCCCCTCCCCCGTCATTGCGAGGAGCCCGCAGGGCGACGCGGCAATCTCTTCATGCTTTTTGCCTTTTTCCGGCTGGCCCGGACAACGCGTTGTCCGGGTCGCGTCAGCGAAAATGGGTCGCAGTGCGAGGCAGGCTGGCCGTGCGTGGCCTCATCGCCATTCTTCCGTCGTCGCCTGTTTTCTCCAGCCTCTCTCCCCCCACTGGGGGGAGAGGCAGGGTGAGGGGGGCTCTTCCGGCCGTCAGACCGTCAGATGATGCGCGCCCATCTGGAGCGGGCTGTTTCCTGGCCCCCGCGCGCCCGCGCCCGGCCGCATAAGCCGCGTGCCGGGGCGAGTCTCGCCGGCCGGGCGGCCGCGCGCGCTCTGGCGGGGCAGGTTTGAGGCGGCGCGGGTGATGGCCCCTGGCGAAGCGGACTTCTCCTTTCTTCCAGTCAATTCCCCTGCCCCAACCTCGACCCACCCGCCGCGCGCGCCGCCGGGGCTGTGCCGACTCCCTTAAAAGCGGCCGGACTATGGCGCGGGGGGCGGACTCGGGTGGGGCCTGCGAGCGGGGAGAAAAGGCGGGGAGGGGAATGGAGAGCAGCCGGAGAAATCCAGCCGTCCTTTTCCTTCACGAAATGTTTAGCAGGTCATTGCGAGGAGCTTCAGCGACGAAGCAATCGCGCCAAGAACCGCCTGCGCGTCACTCTTTGTCATTGCGAGGAGCCCGCAGGGCGACGCGGCAATCTCTTATTGCCTTATCTCACCCCCGCTCCACCCACCGGGGCGGGGGGGCCACCGCGAACGAGCCTTGATGCACCTCAGCGGCGGCGCTTTTTCTTCCCCTTGGCGGCGGCCGGCCTGGTGGCGGCGGGCTTGTCAGGCGCGGGGGCCGGCGGGACCTGGGCCGCGCGGGCGCGCAGCCAGACCAGGTAGGCCACGCCGGCCAGGGCCATGCCCAGGCTGAGCCACTGGCCCATGGTCAGCCCCAGGGCCAGGAAGCCCAGCCACGCGTCGGGCTCGCGCACGAACTCCACCATGAAGCGGGCCAGGGAGTAGCCAAAGAGGAACAGCGCCACGATGCCGCCGGTGGGCACCCGGTCGCGGACCAGCCAGAGCAGCAGGAACAGGGCCGGGCCCTCCAGCACCGCCTCGTAGATCTGGCTGGGGTGGCGGGGCAGCGGGCCGCCGTGGGGGAAGACCATGGCCCAGGGCAGGTCGCTCACCCGGCCGAAGAGCTCGCCGTTGATGAAATTGCCGATGCGCCCGAACATCAGGGCCCAGGGCGTGGCCAGGCAGACCGCGTCGGCCGCGGGCAGGAAAGGCAGCTTGTGGCGGCGCAGGAAGATGACCGCCGCGATCACCGCGCCGATGAGCCCGCCGTGGAAGCTCATGCCGCCGTGCCAGATGGCGATGATCTCGATGGGGTCCGCGATGAAGCGCGCCCAGTCGGTCCACTGGTAGAAGACGATCTCGCCCAGGCGCGCGCCCACCATCAGCCCGGCCATGGCCCAGAACATCAGGCCCTGCACGTGGTCGCCGCTGAAGGCCGGGGCGGTCTTGGCCAGGCGGCGCTTGACCAGGAAGAAGGCGGCGAGGAAGCCGAACAGGTACATCAGGCCGTACCAGCGGATGGCCAAAGGCCCCAGCCGGATGGCCACGGGGTCGATATCGGGATAGCTCAGCATGGAATTATCCTATGGCCCCTCTATCCTGAAGGGCGTGACCACGGTGTGGGCCTGCTTGCCCAGGAGGTCGCGCAGGGTGGTCTCCACCCGGTAGTCGCCCGGCGGAAGGCCGGAGAGGCTGTAGGTGAAGGTGAGCGGGAAGCGGTCCGGGAAGTGCCGGCTCTCGCCGCCGAACTTGCCGAACTCGCGCCGGCCGCCCACCACCCGGCCCCAGGCGTCCACCAGGTTGAAGTCCGCCGTGAGGCTGTAGGTGTACAGCTCCTGCTGGGGGTCAAAGTTCACCCGGAAGCCCACCGGCTCCAGGTAGAGGATCATGGGCTCGCTGGGCCGGTAGACGCTGTCCACCCGCTGGATGAACTGGCCGTAGCCGCTGGGCGGGGCGGCGGCCAGGTGCACGTTCAGGGCGGTGAAGGGCAGCTCGCGCCAGGCCAGGGCCGTGGCCTGCCTGAGCGCGGCCAGGGTGGCGCCGGCGTCCTTCTGGGCCAGGGCGGCCTTGGCCGCGGCCAGGGCCTGGTCAAAGCCCGCGGCGGGAGCGGTCGCTGCAACGGCCTGGGCCGGGCCGGCCGCGATCACGACCCAGGCGGCCAGCAGGCCGGCCATGACCAGCGGGAAGACCGGCCGCGAGACCAGCCCGGCGGCCAGGTGGGGGATGACGCTCACTTGCCGCGATCCTCCAGGCCCAGGCGCTTTTCGCGCAGGCGGGCGTACTTGGTCAGGGTGTAGAGGCTTTCCAGCCGGGCGGCCAGGTAGCCCTCGAAGCCGTCCAGGAAACCGCCACGCAGCACGTAGCGGCTGAGGAAGGTCCAGGCGGCGTGGCCCCAGGCCGCCGCGCCGCTGGCGCGCCTGCCCTGGGCCGCCATCTGGGCCGCGGCCTGGGCCGAGTACACGTCCATGCGGCGCAGGTATTCGCCCACGGTGCGGTAGGAGCGGTGCTCCACCCAGCCGGGCAGGAGCCCCACCGGGCCCTCCACCACCAGGCGCTCGTGCACCTGGCGCTTCTCCCACTGGCCGGCCCCGCGCCGGTGCAGGCGCAGATGCCGCTCGCCGGCGTAGCCGCCGTGCTTCATCTGGCGGCCGAAGAAGAACACCTGGTAGGCCAGCTCATAGCCCTGCTCGGCCGGCTCGGGCCCGGTCTTGAGGGCCATGAGCGCGGCGGCGAGCACCGGGTCCGGCCGTTCGTCGGCGTCCAGGCACAGGATCCAATCGCCGGTGCATAGCGCGGCGGCGGCGTTGCGCTGGTCGGCGTAGCCGGTGAAGGCCCGCTCGACCACCAGCGCCCCGGCCGTGGCCAGGATGTCGCGGGTGGCGTCGGTCGAGCCCGAGTCCACCGCCACGATCTGGTCGGCGATGGGCCGCACCGCCACGAGCCAATCCGGCAGGTTGGCGGCCTCATTGCGGCAGATCAGGGCGACGGACAGGGTGGCCATGGGTTGCGGGGTTGCCTCCTTCGCGGGCGCGGCCAGTCAGTTATAGCAGGCGCCCCGGCCGGCTGTCTGCCCGGCCCGAGGCGATCGCGCGGCAAACCCGCGGCAACTGGGCGCTCAGAACAGCACCGGCACCGCCTGGCTGTCCAGGCGCACGCCGTCCGGACCGGGAGTGAGGGTCAGCAGCACGTAGCCGGGCGGGAAGGCCAGGGAGCCCCAGTCGCGGTCGCCAATCCACCAGCGGCCGCAGACCGCCGGCAGGCCCAGCACCAGCCAGGGGCCCTGGCGCAGGAACAGGGTCGTCTCGTGGTGGGCGTGCTCGTGGCCGTGGATCCAGGCCAGCACCCGGCGGCCCGCCAGCAGCGGCAGCACCCGGCTCAGGTTCTGGTCGGTGTCGCGCAGGCCCAGGCCGGAGTTGGAGTCGGCCTTGACCACCTGGCGGCGCAGCAGGGGGTTGGCCCCGCTGATGGCCGAGGCCGGCGGGTAGTGGGTGGCCAGCACCAGGGGGGTGCCGGGGTCCAGGTGGGCCAGCAGGTCGCCCAGCCAGGTCAGGGCCTCCTCGGAGGTGGCCCCCAGGGAGCGGGCCTTGCCGCCGCTGTCCACCCCCCGGCCCAGGTTGTCCCACATGATCCAGACCGTGGGGCCCAGGCGCCAGGCCCGCCGGGCCGGCCCCAGGCGCCGCCGCCAGGGGGCCAGGTCCACCGTGGGCGGCCGGGTGTGATCGTCGTAGCGCACGTCGTGGTTGCCGGGGATGGCCAGCGCCGGCGGGGGCAGCATGGCCAGCGCCCGGCCGGCCAGGGCCATCTGGGCCTCGATGTGGGCGGGGTTGCCGTGGTCGCCGTCCATGCACAGGTCGCCGGTGACCAGGCTCAGGTCCGGCGGGCTCTGCTTCAGGTCCTCGGCGAGGCGTTTCCAGGCGTTCATGGGCACGTCATAGCCGCCCGGCGGCGGGGGGTAGTTCACCGTGGCCGCGGCGGCGTCCATGAGGTGGGGGTCGGAGAGCAGGGCCACCCGGTAACTGGGCCGCTGGGTGTGCTCCACCAGGGTGATTTCCAGGGTGCCGGCGGCCGCCGCGTCCGGCACCGGCCACCAGTCGCGGCCCGAGGGGCTGAAGCCCCTTGGCGGGCAAACCCAGACCGCCCGGTCCGGCTCGCTGTCCAGGCTGAAGCGCCCCTCGCGGCTGCTGGCCACCACCTGGCGGCCGTCGCTGATCAGCGCGCCCTGGATGAGCAGGCCGCCCGGCCCGCTCACCACGCCCTTGACCACGATGGCCCAGGCCGCGGGCGCCAGGCCCAGGACCAGGAGCAGGATCAGCAGGCACAGGCCCCGGCAGGGCCAGGCGCGGGTCTTCATGGCAACACCTCCACGAACTGGCGCCGGCGGATGTCCACCAGGCCCTTGTTGGTCAGGCGCAGGAAGGGCAGGCCGGTGAAGCAGAAGGTCTGGGCGGCCAGGAAGGGCCGCTCCAGGGCGCAGCCCAGGCCGCGCAGGGCGGCCTCGCATTGCTCCACCCGGTCCTGGATGGCGGCCACCGGCTCCGGGCTGGTCACCCCGGCGATGGGCAAAGGCAGCTCGGCCAGCACCTTATCGCCGGCCACCACGGCCATGCCCCCGCCCAGCTCCCGCACCCGGTTGAGCGCCAGGGCCAGCTCGGCGTCGCTGGAGCCGATGCCGAAGAGGTTGCAGGTGTCCCAGATCAGGCTGGTGGCCACCGCGCCGGCCCTGAGCCCCCAGCCGGAGCAGAAGCCCACCGCCATCTCCAGCGCCGCCTGGTGGCGGTTGACCTGGGCCATCTTGTAGAGCCCGGCGGCCGGGTCCGGCCCGGCCGAGCCGTCGATCACCGGGGCCTCGGCCGCTTCCTCGCGGGTGATGGTGCCGTTGACCGCCCGGGCCACCCGCACCCGCGCCCGCTCGCCCGTGGCCGGCACCCGCAGCATCCCGGTGGTGATGGCCGGGCAGAGCAGGCTGGCCCGCGCCGCCGCCGGCCAGGCCAGGGGCGGGCTGGGCTCCAGCATGGCCCCGTCCCGGGCCTTCAGCCGCCCGCCCAGCCAGACCGCCGCCGGATGGAAGTCGGCGAGGTCGTCCACCAGCACCAGGTCGGCCACGTAGCCGGGGGCCACCGCGCCCAGGCCGGGCAGGCGGTAATACTGGGCCGGGTTCAGGGAACACCAGGCCACGGCCCGGGCCGGGGCCACGCCCAGGGCCACGGCCTTTTTGGCCAGCACGTTCATCACGCCCTCGGCCACCAGCTCGTCCAGGGGGCAGAGGTCGCTGACCAGGCTGACCAGGCGGCTGTCGGCCAGGTCCTTCAAGGCCGGCACCACCGCGTCCATCTCCCGGCGCACCAGGCCCTCGCGCACCTGCACCGCCATGCCCAGGCGGATGCGCTCCAGGGCCTCCCCGGCCGTGGTGGACTCGTGGCAGTCGCTCACCCCGGCCGCGGCGTAGGCCATCAGCTTATCGTTGCGCGCGCCGGCCGCGTGGCCGCCCACCCGCCTGCCCATGGCCAACGCGGCGGCAAAGGCCGCCAGGGGGCGCGGGTCAAGGTCGGTCACCGCCGGCCAGTAGGTCTCGCCCACCCCCAGGCAGGCGGGGTGGCCGAGCAGGGCGACGATCTCCTCGGCGCTCAGGCCGGCGCTGGTCTCCAGGGCCGGGAAGGGCGGCACCAGGGAGGGCGTGACGAAAAAGACCCGCATGGGCGCGGCCGCGGTCTCGGCCAAAAAGGCCTGCACCCCGCGCGCTCCCCAGGCCCCGGCGATCATGCCGGTCTCGCTGACGGCCGTGGTGTTGCCCCGGGCCAGGGCCAGGTCGGAGTAGGGCCCGAGCTGGAAGATGGAGTCGATGTGGGTGTGGGCGTCGATCAGGCCGGGGATGAGGAAGCGGCCGGCCGCCTCGTGGACGGCCGTCTCCGGCCCCACCCAGCCGGCCAATTCCGGCCCCAGGCTGGCCACCCGGCCGCCGGCCACGGCCACCGCGCCGGCCGGCTCCACGGTCTCGGTGAAAACATTGACCAGGCGCGCGCCCCGGATGACCAGGTCGGCCGGGGCCTGGCCCAGGGCCACCCGCACCAGGCGGGCGATGTCTTCGGCGGAGGCGGAAGCAGGAACCGGATGCATGGCCAACTCCCGGACAGGCGGCGGCAAGACGGGAAAGCGGGCGCGACCAGGCAAACCCTTGGCCGCACCCGCCATTATGCCTCAAGCCACCGGCCAGGCCAAGCCCGGCGCGCCGCGCCGCCCTACTTGGCCGGCTCCACCCGGGCCATGACCATCTTGATGCGGGTGATGAACTCCTCCGGGCCCATGAAGCCCACCACGGTCAGCTCGGGGATGATCTGGCCCTTCTTGTCCAAAAAGGCGATGGTGGGCACCCCGCGCACCCGCCACTGGCGCATCAGGGCCTTGGCCTCGGGGCCGGGGTCGCTGGTCACGTCCACCCGCACCGACTGGAAGGGGGCGAGGGCTTTGTGCACCCTGGGGTCGCTGAAGGTCTCGGCGTCCATCTGCTTGCAGGGCGCGCACCAGGCGGCCATGAAGTCCAGCACCACCGGCCGGCCCTCGCCGGCGGCCTCGGCCAGCACCTGGTTGCTGAAGGGGGTCCAGGTCAGGTGGCCGCCGCCGCCGGGGGTCTGGTCGGGCGGGGCGGTGTACCACCAGAACAGGCCGGCCGCCACCACCAGGGCCAGGCCGATGAGGCGCTTGATCACGATGAAGCCTCCCTTGCCGCTTTTTTCCCAAAAGGCCAGGTAGAGTCCGCCCGCCGCGCCGGCCAGGGCCATCAGCCAGCGGTAGGCCGCCGGACCCAGCAGGGACTGGGCGGTGTAGACGGCCATGAGCACCAGCACCACGCCGAAGAGCTTGCGCACCCAGAGCATCCACTCGCCCGCGCCGGGCAGGCGGGTGAGGCTGCCGGAGAAAAAGGCCAGCATCGCCAGCGGCGCGCCCAGGCCCAGCGACAGGCAGAAGAAGACCAGCAGTCCGTAGCCCACCCGGCCCACGCCGGCCACGTGGGTCATCAGGGCCAGCACCACCGGCCCGATGCAGGGCGCGGCCAGGATGCCCACGGTGAGCCCCATGAGCAGCGCGCCGAAGACCCCGCCGCGGTTGACGGCGCCGATCCTGGTGAGCGCGGCCGGCAGGCGGATCTCCCACAGGCCGAACATGCTGGTGGCCAGGAGCAGGAAGACCGCCACCAGGCAGAGCACCACGATGGGGTTGCCCAGCCAGGCGCCCAGGGCCTGGCCCGAGAGCGCGGCCAGGGCCCCCAGGCCGCTGTAGGTGAGCGCCATGCCCAGCCAATAGGCCAGCGCGCCCATAAGCGCGCCGCCGCCGCTCCGGGTGCGGCCGCCGAAAAAGCTGACCGTCAGCGGGATCATGGGGTAGACGCAGGGGGTCAGGTTGAGCACCAGGCCGGCCAACAGGCTCAGCGCCAGCACCGCCCACAGGGGCAGGCGGGCGAAGTGCTCGGCCTCGGCCTCGCCGCTGAAGATGCCGCCCAGGGCCTGGGCCAGGTTTTGGTCGGGGGCGTCAGCGGCGGCGGCGGCCGGGGCGGGGGCGCCGGCCGCCGGGCTGGCCCCCATGGGCGGACGCCCCGGCGTGGGCGCGGCCACGGCCCCGTCGCTGGCCACGCCCAGGCGGGCGGCCATCTCCGGGCTGACCACCTGGGGCCGCTGGTCAACGGCCAGGATGTTCAGCGGCAGCACGAACTCCATGTGGCGGCGGCCATCGGACAGGGGCAGCTCCATGGCGCCCTTGACCATGCGCGGACCGGGCTCCAGGCCGGTGTCGATTTCCAGCCGGCCCCGCAGCAGGATGTGCAGGGAGCCATCCTCGCCGGGGCGGGCGGGGGAGGCCTGCAAGTCGCTGAGAGTCAGGCCGGAATCGCTGCGCAGGCCCACGGTCAGGGCGGGCTGGCCGGGCGCGGCCGGGGCCAGGGCCTGGCCGGGCGGCAGCACCAGGAGCATCATCAGGGGCAGCGTGCTGCCGGCCGGGTAGCCGTCGATCAACGGCACCAGCAGCAGCCGGGCCGGCGCATCGGGCTGGCCGGCGGGATCGGACGCCGCGGCGGGGCCGGGCCCGGACAGGGGCAGGGCCAGCAGCAGGGCCAGGGCCGTGAGCAGCAAAGCCGTGAATTTTGCGTGACAAGCACGGGGTGGGCGCATGGCGACCTTCGCCAAAGGTGGGCGGATGCCAAGGCGGCCGTGACCGCCGGTGATACAAGCGGCATAAATCTACCGTCCCGGCCGCCAGGGGGCAACGGCAAAGCCCCGGCGCACACCTGGGAGAACCGCGGGTTCCGAGGCGGCCGAAGTCTCTAAACCCCGGATAACCTCGACACTTATATGTTAGGCCCCGTCACTTTTTGCTTTACGGCGATAGCGCTATTTGTTAGATATGATCAGCTACCCGGACTCGGGGCCGCTGCCGAACCGGGGCGGACACGCCCGGCCCCACCCCGACCCGAGGCGCCAGATCCCGGCCGGACCGATCAAAAGTCCCCACCCCGCGGACCGATCGGCGGCCACACCCCGCAGGGCGCCGGGCCGGCCCCGCAAAAATCGGCGTTATAATCGCCACTTCCCCCAACCAACCGGCGAGGAAGCATGAAGCTCCGCACGCTAGTGATAATCCCATCCCTGCTTCTGACCATGGCCCTGTCCGGCTGCGCCACCACCGGGGGCGAGAAGGCCGACCTGGGCGACGACGCCGCCCAGCCGGCCCTGGCCGGGCAGAGCAGCCGGCCCAGCAAGGCCGAGATCCAGGCCCGGGTGGTGCAGGAGCTGATTCAACTGGGCGAGCGCGGCCTGGCCCAGGGCGAGCAGCCGGCCGACGGCTCGCCCACCTATGACATACCCATCACCATCAACGACCAGGTCGAGTTCTTCATCGACTATTTCCAGACCAAGATCCCAAAACGCTTCAAACTCTGGCTCGGCCGCTCCACCCGCTACGAGCCCATGATGCGCGCGACCCTCAAACAGTACGGACTGCCCGAGGACCTGATCTACCTGGCCCTGATCGAAAGCGGCTTCTCCTGCACCGCGGTCAGCACCGCCTCGGCGGTGGGGCCCTGGCAGTTCATCAAGGGCACCGCCACCCGCTTCGGGCTCAAGGTCGACTACTACGTGGACGAGCGCCAGGACCCCATCAAGTCCACCCACGCCGCCGCCAAGTACCTGCGCGATTTGTATAACGAGTTCGGGTCCTGGTACCTCGCCGCCGCGGCCTACAACGCCGGCGAGAACAAGATCCGCCGCGCCCTGTCGCGCTACCAGGCCAGCGACTACTGGACCATCAGCCACCGCCAGCGCGACTACCTGGCCAACGAGACCAAGGAATACGTGCCCAAGATGATCGCCGCGGCGCTCATCGCCAAGGAGCCGGCCAAGTACGGCTTCACCGACATCGCCTACGAGCCGGCCCTGGCCTTCGACGAGGTGACGATCCACCCCGGCGTCAGCCTGAGCACGGTGGCCAAGGCGGCGGGCGTCTCCGCCGGCGACCTGGCCACCCTGAACCCGGAGCTCAAGCACGGGGCCACCCCGCCCTACGGCGCGCTCTACAGCCTGCGGGTGCCCTCGGGCGCCGGCAACAGCGTGAGCGCGGCCTACGCCCAGCTCTCCCCGGCCGAGCGCAGCCACCGCTTCGGTCCGGCGGTGGTCATCGCCCAGAAGTACGAAACCATGGGCGACATCGCCAAGGCCCACAACATGAGCCTGCGCGAGCTGGCCGCCCTGAACCCCCGCCTGCCCAAGAAGGCCAAGCTGCGCGGCGGCCAACGGGTGGTCATCTCGGGCAAGGGCAGCGCCGAGCCGGTGCGCCTGGCCGCCGCCTCGCGCCAGTCCGCCAGCGCGCCCCTGGCCCCGGCCGCCAGCAACAGCCGCAAGATCAGCCACACCGTGGTCAAGGGCGACACCCTCTGGCACATCGCCCAGACCTACAACCTGGACCACAACGACATCCTGCGCTGGAACGGCAAGGACGCCGCCAACCTGATGCCCGGCCAGCACCTGGTGCTCTACGTGCCCCAGGCCAAGGCCGAGGCCAAGGTGGAGACCAAGAGCGTCAAGGCCCCGCGCGAGGCCAGCGAGGTCACCTACCTGGTCAAGAAGGGCGACACCATCGCCGGCATCGCCCGCAAGTTCAACGTCAGCCAGAACGACCTCAAGCGCTGGAACCGCCTGCGCGACAACAACCTGAGCATCGGCGACAAGCTCACCGTGCGCCCCGGCCGCAACTCCTAGCTTAATCAGGCTTCGCCTAAAGGCCTGGGCCGTCCCCCGCGGGGCGGCCCGTTTCTTTTGGGGCCAGCTCGGCCAGGAGCGCGGCGGCCACGGCCTGGTCCGGGGCCAGGCGCAGCACCTGGCGCAGCAGGGCCACGGCCTGGTCCCGGCGCTCCAGGCCCTCCAAGAGCCGGGCCGCCTCCACCAGCAGCTCCCAATCTTGACGCAGGAGCCCCAGACGGGCGGCGGCGGCCAGATCGGCCAGGGCCGCGGCATCCTGGCCTTGGCGCAGGCGCAGCTTGGCCTGGTTGAAGCGCAGCCGGCCAGAGTTGGGGGCCAGCTCCAGGCCGCGGCCGTAGGCCTCGGCGGCCTCGGCCAGGCAGCCGGCGGCCACCAGCCGAAGACCCAGAGCGCAGAGGTCCTCGGCCTCGGGCGGGTCGGCGGGCGGGTCGGCAGGCTCGGGCGCGGGGGGCGGTTCCGGCTCTGGCGCGGGGGCGGGTTGGGCCGCGTCCGCGGCCGCCTGCATGCGCGCCAGGGCGGCGACGCGGACCGGGTTGCCGCCGCCCTGCTGCTCCACGGCCTGACGCAGTACGGCCAGGGCCTCGGCCGGGCGGCCGGCGG
>JAZDHW010000303.1:0-12593 GCA_043805555.1 Pseudomonadota bacterium | reverse complement strand
CAGCGCATCGGTTGGCTTGCACAGTGCTTCTGGCCGGCTGCCTGGCCGCGCCCTGGGGGGCGCGACCG
The DNA here is from genome assembly GCA_043805555.1 of Pseudomonadota bacterium. Taxonomy (GTDB): domain Bacteria; phylum Desulfobacterota; class Desulfarculia; order Desulfarculales; family Desulfarculaceae; genus JACRDC01. Next base: position 12,525 of record JAZDHW010000303.1, on the reverse strand, counting down.
GCCCAGGCCGCCCCGGCCCGGCCCGAGACCGCCCCGCCTCCGGCCGCCGCCGAGCCGGCCCCGGCCCCGCAATCCCGCTCGCCCCAGGCCTACTACGTGCCGGAGCAGGAGGACGTGGAGGAGTGGAGCCAGAGCGTGGGCGGCCCGGCTCCCGGCGGCGGTTGGGGCTGGCTGGGGCGGCTGTTCCGGGGCAAGCCCAGCCCGCAGCCCAGCCCGCTGGAGGAGCGCACTGCCGAAGATGACCAGGCACCCTAACCCCGCGCCCTGGCGCGCCTAATTTTTTTGCGTGGCAAAGCCGCAACGTTTATGATGAATCAAAGAGGCCCGGCCGATGCACCTGGCCATGGTCGGGAATTTAGGCCATCATGAATTGTCGTCCCCCCGCGGGAAGGCATGCCAGACAAAGGAGAAAGCGCGATGCCTGATTTCATGGATCCGTTCAAAGGCATGACTCCCAGCCGCAAACTCACCCCGCGCGAACTGAGCCGGGGCCTGCGCCTGTCCCTGGCGGCGGAGGAGGAGGCGGTCCATCTCTACGAGTCCCTGGCCGACGCCACCGACCACCCCCTGGCCAAGAAGGTGCTGCAGGACATCGCCAACGAGGAGCGCGAGCACGCCGGCGAGTTCATGCGCCTGATCAGCCTGCTCTTGCCCGACGAGGACGGCTTCCTGGCCCACGGGGCCAAGGAGGTGGACGAGATGGCTGCGGAGATCAAGCCCAAGAAGGCGGCCAAGACCACCAAGAAGGCCCCGGCCAAGAAGAAATAGCCCGCCTTCGACCCCGGATCGGCTTCAGGCCCTGCAGAGATCCTGCAGGGCCTTTATTTGGCCCGGATTGCCGATGACGATGACGACCATGCCCGGCTCCAGGCGTTGGTCCGGGCCGGGGTTGTAGATGAAATCCGCCTCGGCCGGGAGCTTGAGGGCGACGGGGCGCAGGCCGGTGCGGGCGCTGATGCCGGATTCGCCCAATGCCTGGCCGGCCACCACCGCGCCCGGCTCCACCGTGACCTCGGCCACCCGCACCGTGGGATCCTTGCCCCGCAGCATGCGGTCCAGGAAGTTGACCACCTGGGGCCGGATCATCTCGCTGGCCAGGCGCATGCCGCCGATGAAGTCGGTGTTGACCACGTAGGTGGCCCCGGCGCGGTAGAACTTCTCCACCAGGTTGCGGGTGGAGCAGCGGGCGCCGATGCGCACCCGGCCGTTGATGAAGCGCGCCTGCACGGTGATGAGCATGTTCTGGCTGTCGTCGGGCAGCACGGCCGCCAGCCCGGCCGCCCGCTCGATGCCCGCCCGCTGGAGCATCTCCTCGTCGGTGGCGTCGCCCTGGAGCACCGGCACCTGGGGGAAGTTCTGCTTCAGCCAGTCCACCCCCTCGGCCCGGTCCTCGATCACCACCACCGGGTGCTGGTTGGCGGCAATCTCGGCGATGGCGTGGCGGCCCACCCGGCCGGCCCCGCAGACGATGAAATGGCCGTTCATGGCTTTGATCATGGCTTCCATGCGCCGCTCCTTGAGAAACAAGGAAAGGTGCTCCTCCACCACAAAGGCGGTGATGGTGCTGATCGCGTAGAGGGCGACGCCCATGCCCGACCACATGAGCAGCATGGTGAAGAAACGCATCTCGGGCGTGGGGTCCAGTATTTCGCCGTAGCCCACGGTGGTCAGGGTGATGCTGGTCATGTAGGCGCAGTCCAGCAGGGACCAGTTGCCGCCGCCCAGCAGCCAATAGATGCCGGTGCCGCCCACGAAGATGGCCGCCAGCAGGGTCACCGGCAGGCGCAGCCGCCGCCAGAGCTCGCTGAGCACGGCGCGGGCCAGGAACATGGCCTGGGTAATCCTAGCCACCGAAGCCATGCCTCCGTTGACGAGCGCGGGGTTGGGCCGGCGGCGGTCTTGGATAGACCGGCCTGCGGCAAAACCAAAGGGCGGGCGGGACCGGACCCCAGGATGCAACAAGGCGGCCCGCCGGTCAAGGGATCAGCGGGCCGCCCTGGTCTGCGGGCGCAAATTTAAGGCGCGGGGCTAGGCCCCGGCCTTGAGGTGGCCCTTGAGCTTGTCGCGGGCCTGTTTCACCTTGTCCATGCCCTTGCGGTTGCCGGCCATTTTCACGGCCTTGTCGGCCAGGCGCAGGGCGTCGCCGGCCCGGCCCTGGCCCAGGCGTTTCTTGATCTCGCTCTCCACCCGGCCGGCGGTGGCGTCGCCGCGGGTGCAGATGGCCGGGGCCGCGATCAGGCGGGTGACCTGGGGGCAGGTGCAGACCGGGCATTCGGGGTCCGGGTCGTTAATGTGCTGGAGCACCTCGAAGACGTTCTCGCAGTTGTTGCACTGATAATCATACGTCGGCATGGCCTATCTTCCTTGCCCCTCTCGACTCTGGTTCATTCATCAATATAAGACCGTCCGGCTAAATCTCCAGCACCGGTCCGGGTTCGTGCTGGCCGGCCACGCAGAGCCCGGCCCGGGAGCCCAGGGACTCCAGGGTGGCGCGGGCCGCGGCCAGGGCCAGCTCCGGGGTGTTGTTGACTTCCGACAAATGCGCCAGCACCACCTGGGCCAGATCGGCGTGGTGCAACACGCCTAAAAGCTCGGCCCCCTGTTGGTTGGAAAGATGCCCGTGGCGCGAGCGCACCCGCTGCTTGAGCCAGGGAGGGTAGGGGCCTTCGGCCAATAGCTGGGGATCGTGGTTGTGCTCCACCACCAGGGCCTGGCAGCCGCTCAGGCGGGCCTGCACCAGGTTCAGGGCCTGGCCCAGGTCGGTGCAGATGCCCAGCCTTGCCGCGCCATGGCTGATGACCAGGCCCACCGGGTCGCTGGCGTCGTGGGGGGTGGAGAAGGGGTGCAGGGTGAGCCCGCCCAGGGTGAGCGCCTCGCCGGCCCGGAAGGCCTGATGGCGCACCGCGCCCAGGCTGCGGCAGGCGCTGAAGGCGGCCGGGGTGGCCAGCACCGGCAGGCGCAGCTTGCGGGACAGGGCCCCCACGCCGGTGACGTGGTCGCGGTGCTCGTGGGTGATCAGGACGGCCTTGAGCGCGCGCCAATCCAGGCCGGCCAGGTCCAGGCGGCGCAGGGCCTCGCGGGCCGAGAGCCCGCAGTCCACCAGCAGGGCCTCGCCGCCGGCCTGGACGAAGATGGCGTTGCCCTTGGAGCCGCTGGCCAGCAGGCAGAACCTCAGCCCCACGGCCCTAGCCCGTGTGGCCGAAACCGCCCTCGCCGCGTTGGCTGGGGGGCAGCTCGGCCACCTCGCGCAGCTCGGCCTGCAAGACCGGGGCGATGATCATCTGGGCGATGCGGTCGCCGCGGTTGATGACCACCGGGGCCGGGCCCAGGTTGATCATGGCCACCATGATTTCGCCGCGGTAGTCGGAGTCGATGGTGCCGGGGCTGTTGATCAGGGTCAGCCCGTGCTTGATGGCCAGGCCCGAGCGGGGGCGCACCTGGCCCTCATACCCGGCCGGGATGGCCAGCTTGAAGCCGGTGGGCAGCTTGACGATGGCCCCCGGCGCAATGGTGACCGGCTCGGCCAAGCCCGCCGGCAGGTCGAAGCCGGCCGCGCCGGCGGTCATGTATGAGGGTAGGGGCAGCTCGGCCCCGTGGGCCAGGCGCTGAACCGCCACCTCCACCCGGTTCACGCCGCCAGCTCCGCGCCCAGTTCGCCGGGCGTGAGCGGCCCCAGGGCCATGACGCCCAGTTGGGCGGGGTCCAGCAGGCGCGCGGCCAGGTCGGCGATCTGGGCCATGCCCACCCGCTCCACGGCCGCCGCGGCCTCGGCCGGGGGGACCTCGCGGCCGAACTGATATTCGTTGCGCGCGATGCGGCTCATGCGGCTCTCCGGGTTCTCGGCCGCCAGCAGGATGGCCCCGGTCAGGTTCTCCTTGGCGTCCAGGAGCTCGTGCTCAAAGGGCGGCTCGGCCGCCAGGCGCATGAGCTCCTGGCGCACCACCTCCAGGGCCTCGGCCGCACGCTCCGGGGCCACGCCCAGGTAGATGCCCAGCATGCCGCAGTCGCTGTAGGAGCTGAGGTAGGAGAAGACCGCGTAGGCCAGGCCGCGCTTTTCGCGCACCTCCTGGAACAGGCGGCTGCTCATGTTGCCGCCCAGGATCAGGTTGAGCAGGGCGGCGGCGAAGCGGTCCGGGTGGCCGGCGGCCGGGGCCGGCAGGCCCAGGGCCAGGTGGGCCTGCTCGCTGTCGCGCTGGGCCAGCCAGACGCCTGGGCGATGGGCCGGCGCGCCGCGGGGTGTGGCCGGCGGGCCCACGGGCAGGGCGGCCAGGGCCGGGCCCATCAGGTCCACCACCTGCCGGTGCTCCAGGTTGCCCACCGCCGCGGCGATCATGCGCTTGGGCAGGTAGTTGGCCCCCAGGTAGCCCCGGATGCCGGCCCGGTCCATGGCCGCGACGCTCTCGCTGCTGCCCAGGATCGGCCGGCCCAGGGGATGGCCGGGCCAGTAGTTTTCGCTGAAAAGCACATGGACCAGCTCGTCCGGGGTGTCCTCCACCGCGCTGATCTCCTGCAGGATCACGTCGCGCTCGCGCTCCAGCTCCTCCGGGTCCAGGGCCGGGTGCAGGAGCAGGTCGCAGAGCAGGTCGCAGATCTCGGGCAGGCGGTGGGACAGGGCCCGGGCGTGGAAGCAGGTGTGCTCCTTGCTGGTGAAGGCGTTGGCCAGCCCGCCCAGGCGGTCGATCTCCCTGGCGATGTCCAGGGGCGAACGCCGGGCGGTGCCCTTGAAGGCCATGTGCTCGATGAAATGGCTGACCCCGCCCTGGGCGGGGTCCTCGTCACGGCTGCCGACCTCCATCCAGAGGCCGACCGTGACCGAGAAGGCCTGGGGGTTGCGCTCGCTGAGGATGCGCACCCCGTTATCCAGGGTGGTTTTCTCGATCACGGCCGTCTCTAGCGCCGGGGGGGCCGGCGATCGCGGTCGCCGCGGTCGTCGCGCCGGTCGCGGTATTCACGGCGCTCGCCCTGGCCCTCGGCCGGCTCGGCGTCCTGGCGGGCGGCCAGCTCCTCCGGGGTGGGCGGGGGCAACAGGGCCTTGCGGCTCAGGCGCACCTTGCCGCGGTCGTCCACGCCCAGCACCTTCACCTTGATGACGTCGCCCTCCTTGAGCACGTCGGTGACGCTGCGCACCCGGGTGTGGTCCAGTTCGCTGATGTGCACCAGGCCGTCGCGGCCGGGCATCAGCTCCACAAAGGCCCCGAAGTCCATGATGCGCACCACCTTGCCCTCGTAGACCGCGCCCTCCTGGATCTCCTGGGTCAGCTCGCGGATCATCTTGATGGCCTGGGCCCCGGCGATGCCGTCCACCGCGGCCACGTGCACGGTGCCGTCGTCCTCAACGTCGATCTTGGCCCCGGTCTCCATCTGCATGCCGCGGATGATCTTGCCGCCGGGTCCGATGATGTCCTTGATCTTCTCCACCGGGATCTTGATGGTGGTGATGCGGGGGGCGAAATTGCTGATGTCGCCGCGGGGCCGGTTAAGCGCCTTGGCCATCTCGCCCAGGATGTGCAGGCGTCCGTCCCTGGCCTGGGCCAGGGCCCGGCCCATGATCTCCTTGCTGATGCCGGCGATCTTGATGTCCATCTGCACCGCGGTCACGCCTTCGCTGGTGCCGGCCACCTTGAAGTCCATGTCGCCCAGATGGTCCTCGTCGCCCAGGATGTCGGTGAGCACCGCGATGCGCGCGTCTTCCATGATCAGGCCCATGGCCACGCCGGCCACGGAGGCCTTCAAGGGCACGCCGGCGTCCATCATGGCCAGGGAGCTGCCGCAGACGGTGGCCATGGAGGAGGAGCCGTTGCTCTCCAGGATGTCGCTGACCGCGCGGATGGAGTAGGGGAAGGCTTCCTTGCTGGGCAGCACGCGCCCCACCGCCCGCCGGGCCAACGCGCCGTGGCCGATCTCGCGGCGGCCGGGGCCGCCCAGGCGCTTGGCCTCGTTGACGCTGAAGGGCGGGAAGTTGTAGTGCAGCATGAAGCGGCGGAAGATGTCGCCCTTGATCACCGTCTCGATGCGCTGCTCGTCGCCGCTGGTGCCCAGGGTGCAGGTGACCAGGGCCTGGGTCTCGCCGCGGGTGAACAGCGCCGAGCCGTGGGTGCGCGGCAGCACGCCGACTTCGCAGGAGATGGGGCGCACGGTGACCAGGTCGCGGCCGTCCACCCGCTGGCCGGTGTGCAGGATCATCTCCCGCATGGCCTCGGCCTCCAGGTGGTCGATCAGGTCCTTGACGTAGTTGGCCTTGCCGGCCGCCGCCTCGCCCAGGGCCTCTATGACCGCGGCCTTGAGCTGGCGGACCTTCTCGTAGCGCTCCAGCTTGGGCTTGGTGGAGAGCACTTCCTTCATGCCGGCCGCGCTGAGCTTGCGCACCTGGGCGATGAGCTCCTCGTCCTTGACCGGCGGGGTGAAGGGGCGCTTGGCCTTGCCGCAGGCGGCCATCAGCTCAAGCTGCATGTCGATCAGGGGCTGCAGGCCGGCGTGAGCGAACCAGATGGCCTCCAGCACCACGTCCTCGCTGACCAGCTCGGCCCCGCCCTCGACCATCACCACCGCATCGCGGCTGCCGGCCACGATGAGATCCAGGTCGGACTGGGCGCGCTGCTCCTCGTTGGGGTTCAGGATGAACTGGCCGTTCACATGGCCCACCCGCACGCCGGCGATGGGGCCGTTGAAGGGCACCTCGCTCATGCACAGGGCGGCCGAGGCGCCGGTGAGCGCCATCACGTCCGGGTCGTTGACCTTGTCCACCGAGTAGACGTTGGCGATGACCTGGGTCTCGTAGCCCCAGCCCTTGGGGATGTTGGGGCGCACCGGCCGGTCGATGAGCCGGCTGGTGAGGGTCTCGCGCTCGCTGGGCCGGCCCATCTCGCGGCGGAAGAAGTTGCCGGGAATGCGCCCGGCGGCATAGCCGAATTCCTGGTAATCCACGGTCAGGGGGATGAAGTCGATCCCCTCGCGGATGGAGTAGTCGGCCACCGCGGTCACCAGCACCACCGTCTCGCCGTGGGTCACCCAAGCGGCGCCGCTGGCCTGCTTGGCCACCTTGCCGGTCTCAATGCTGAACTCGTGACCGTTGATCGTCGTCGATACCTTTTTGTACATGCTTTCCTAGCTCTCTTTAGGCTACTTTTCGGGCCGTTACTTGCGGATGCCCAGCTCCTTGATCACCGTGCGATAGCGCTCCACGTCCTTGCGGCGCAGGTAATTGAGCAGGCGACGGCGCTGGCCGACCAGCTTGAGCAGACCGCGGCGGCTGTGATGGTCCTTGGCGTGGACCTTGAAATGCTCGGTAAGGTACTTGATGCGCTCGCTCAGGATTGCGATCTGCACCTCGGGCGAACCGGTGTCGCCCTCTTTGCGCTGAAACTTGTTGATAAGGGCGCTTTTGTCTTCCGTCGTCAGAACCACTTTGCTTTCCTCCTTGTGTTTGTGGGCCTTAAGGCCCCTCGTCTGCGGCCCAGAGTTTTGGCTTACCCGGCCCACCACGGCCGGGTCTCCAGGCTCACTCGGCCCCTGAGGCCGACGCAGATGGTTGCATGTCTCCGCGGCCGGCTTGGCCGGCGGCGGGAAAAACCCTGATCGTCTCGTAATCGCGCTCGGGCCGGGCCTCGTCGGGCGCCAGCCAGCGCAGCACCGCCACCAGGTCGTCGTCTTGGTCGCGCACCTGGAAGGCCGCGCCGGCGGCGTGCTCGCCCCGGGCCTGGCCCAGCAAAACCTCCCGCGGGAGCACCCGGCCCTGGCGCAGCCACCAGGCCCGCTCCTCGTCCAGCGCGGCCACCGGCAGGCCGCAGCGGTCCAAGACCTCGGCCAGGGGCACCAGGCGCCGGGCCAGCGCGTCCGGCGCGAGCTCCAGGGCCGCGTCCAGGCCGACGGCCTCCTCCACCGCAAAGGGCCGGGAGGCCAGGCGGCGCAGGTCGCGCAGGTGGCCCACGCTGCCCAGGGCCTGGGCCAGGTCCTCGGCCAGGGCGCGCACGTAGGTGCCCCGGGAGCAGAGCATGTCGAAGACCACCACGCCGGGCGTGAGCGCCACCAGTTCGGCCCGGTGCACGGTGATGGGCCGGGGCGGTTTCACCACCGGCGCGCCGGCCCGGGCATAGGCGTACAGCGGCCGGCCCTGGTGTTTGGCGGCCGAATAGGCCGGCGGGGCCTGCATGCGCGGGCCCTCCAGGGTCTTGAGCGCCGCGGTCACGGCCTCGGCGGTCAACTCCGGGATGGCGGCCTCGGCCGTCACCTGGCCGGTGGGGTCGCCGGTGTCGAAGGCCTGGCCCAGGGCCAGGGATCCGCGGTAGAGCTTGGCCCCGCCGCCGATCAGCTCGCTCAGGCGGGTGGCCTGGTTGAAGGCCAGCACCAACAGCCCGGTGGCAAAGGGATCCAGGGTGCCGGTGTGCCCCACCCGCTCGGGAATCAGCCGGCGGCGCAGGCCCTCCACCACGTCGTGGCTGGTGGGGCCGGCCGGTTTGTCAATGAGCAGCACCCCGTCGGCCACAAAACGCGGCTTGCCCCGCCGCTTCATGACCGCTCCGCCAGGTCCCGCAGCCGGGGCTCCAGCAGCCCGGTCAGGGTGGCCGCGGCCTGGTCCAGACCGGCGGCCAGGCGCGCGCCGGCCGCGTTCTTGTGGCCGCCGCCGCCCAGGCCCAGGGCCAACTGGGCCACATCCACCCGCCCGCGCGAACGCAGGCTGGCCTTGACCGAGCCGTCGTCAATCTCCTTGAGCAGCACCGCCACCTCGACCCCGCGGATGGCGCGCAGCTCCTCCACGATGCGGTCCAGGTCGCTGGAGGGGCAGCCCAGCTCGTCCAGGTCGCGCTGGCGGGCCTTGGCCAGGGCCAGGCGGCCGCCGGCCTTGAGCTCCAGGCCGTCCACCACCCGGCCGAAAAGCTTGAGGCGCTCGGCGCTGGTGGAATACACCTGCTGGGTCAGGCCCCAGGGGTCGGCCCCGGCCGCCACCAGGTCGGCGGCGATGCGCAGCACCTCCGGGGTGGTGTTGGAATAGCAGAAGCGGCCGGTGTCGGTGATCAGCCCCACGAACAGGCAACTGGCGGCCTGGGGAGAAAGCGGCAGGCCCATCTCGGCCGCCAGCTTGGCCACCATCTGGGCCGTGGCGGCGTGGGAGGGCTCCACCCACACGGCTTGGCCGAAGTCCGGCCGGCCCAGGTGGTGGTCGATGACCGCCACGTTGGCCTGGGCGCGCAGATAAGGCTCGGCCAGCTTGCCGGCCCGCTGGGGCTCGTGGCAATCCATGAGCACCACCAGGTCGGGCCAGTCCGGGGCGGGCAGGTCCTCGGCGGCCAGCTCCAGGCCGGGCAGCAGGGCGTATTCGGCCGGCACCAGCCCGGCCCGGTGGGCGCGGATTTCCTTGTCCGCGGCCCGGAGCAGGTGGGCCAGGCCAAGCACCGAACCCAGGGCGTCGCCGTCCGGGTCGCGGTGGGCCATGATCAGCACCCGCCGGGCCGGGGACAGGGCGGCGGCGACCGCGCGCATCACGGCTGCTCCTCCCCGTCGGGCTCGTCGCCCCGGGCCTGGGCCAGGTCGCGGTCGGCCTGGCGGGCCTGGCGGATCAGGTTTTCCATGGCCGCGCCCTGGGCCAGGGAGGGGTCATAGCTCAGCACCAGGCGGGGGGTGGTCTTGAGCACCAGGCGCGCGGCCAGCTCGCGGCGCAGGAAAGGCGCGGCGGCCTTGAAGCCGGCCTCCACCTCGGACCGGCGGCCGGCGTCCAGCAGGCTGTAGAAGATGCGGGCCTGGGAAAGATCGGGCGAGACGTCCACGCCGGTGAGCGTCATGCCGACCAGGCGGGGATCCTTGACCCGCTTGAGCAGCAGGTCGGCCAGCTCGGCCTGGATCAGGTTGCCCAGTCTTTCGGTGCGCCGGGTGCCCATCAGTCCTTCCAGGGTGCGCCGGCGGCCGGAGCCCAGGTCATGTCCTTGAGCGACATCAGCTCCACCCGCACGTCGGCCACCTCGGCCAGGCCCAGCCGCTCCACGAAACGGCCGATCTCGTCCAGTTGATTCTGGACGTGGCCGGTCTCGTTGCCGCAGACGGCGAAACCCAACTCCAGGCGTTGCCAGGTGTCCTGGCCGCCCACCTCGGCCGCGGCGGTGTTGAACTTGGCGCGCACCCGGTCCAAGATGGCGCGGGCCACCTTGCGCTTGGGCTTGAGGCCGCCGGAATCGGCCACGTGCAGGGTCATCTTGAGCGCGCCCACCACCATCGTCCCCTACAGCTCCGGAGCCACCTCGCGGGTGACAAAGACTTCGATCTCGTCGCCCACCTTGATGTCGTTATAGTTTTCCAGGCCGATGCCGCACTCGTAGCCCTGCAGCACCTCCTTGACGTCTTCCTTGAAGCGGCGCAGGGAGGAGACGCGGCTGGTGGCCACCACCACGCCGTCGCGCAGCAGGCGGGCGTGGGCGTTGCGCTCCACCTTGCCCGAGATGACCGCGCAGCCGGCGATGGTGCCGATCTTGGGCACGGTGAAGGTCTCGCGCACCTGGACCCGGCCCAGGATGTCCTCCTGGATGACCGGAGCCAGCAGGCCGGTGAGGGCGGCGGTCACGTCGTCCATGACCTGGTAGATCACGTCGTAGGTGCGCACGTCCACGTGCTGGGCCTCGGCCATCTCGCTGGCCTTGCCGGCCGGGCGCACGTTGAAGCCGATGATGATGGCGTTGGAGGCGCTCGCCAGCATCACGTCGGTCTCGGTGATGGCGCCGGTGCCGGAGTGGATGACGGCCACCTTGACCTGCTCGTTGCCCAGCTTGTTCAGGGCGTCCACCATGGCCTCGGCCGAACCTTGCACGTCGGCCTTGACCACCAGTTTCAGCTCCTGGACCGCGCCTTCCTTCATCTGCTCGAAGAAGCCTTCCAGCGACAGGCGGGTCTGGGCGCCCAGGTCGGCCTCGCGCTTCTTCATGGCGCGGTGCTCGGCGATCTGCTTGGCCACCTTGTCGCTTTCCACCACCACGAACTCGTCGCCGGCCTCGGGCACGCCGCTGAAGCCCTGCACCTCGGCCGGGATGGAGGGCGTGGCCTCGTCCACCCGGCGGCCCAGGTCGTCAAACAGCGCGCGCACGCGCCCGGCCTGCACGCCGCAGACGAACGCGTCGCCGGGCTTCAGGGTGCCCTCCTGCACCAGCACCGTGGCCACCGGGCCGCGGCCCTTGTCCAGGCGCGCCTCCAGGATGTGGCCGCGGGCGGGCTTGTCGGGGTTGGCCTTCAGCTCCAGCACCTCCGACTGCAACTGGAGCATCTCCAGCAGGGTGTCCACACCCTGGCCGGTCTTGGCCGACACCTCCACATAGATGGTGTCGCCGCCCCAGTCCTCGGCCACCAGGTTCATCTCGGCCAGCTCGCGGCGCACCCGCGCAGGATCGGCGCCGGGCTTGTCGATCTTGTTCACCGCCACCATGATGGGCACGCCGGCCTCGCGGCTGTGGTTGATGGCCTCCTTGGTCTGCTGCATCACGCCGTCGTCGGCCGCCACCACCAAGACCACCACGTCGGTCACCTGGGCGCCGCGGGCGCGCATCTGGGTGAAGGCCGCGTGGCCGGGGGTGTCCAGGAAAACCACCTGGCCGCCTTGGGGCAGGCGCACGTTGTAGGCGCCGATGTGCTGGGTGATGCCGCCGGCCTCGCCGCCGGCCACGTCGGTGCGGCGGATGGCGTCCAGGAGCGAGGTCTTGCCATGGTCCACGTGGCCCATGATGGTGACCACCGGCGGACGGGTCTTCAGGTCCTCGGGCCGGTCCAGGGTTTGCTCCAGATGGCCGCCCTCCTCAAAGCCCACGTGCTCGATCTCGAAGCCGAACTCGTTGGCCACCAAGGTGGCCTCCTCGGCCTCCAGGATCTGGTTGACGGTGACCATCATGCCCATGCGCATCAGGCGGCCGACCACCTCGGCGGCCTTGACGCCCATGCGCTTGGCCAACTCGCCCACGTTGATGGCCTCGCCCACCTTGACCCGGCGCTTGATGGCCTTGGGGGTGGTGAGCTCGGTCTTCTTGATCTTCTTGACCGCGCCGCCGCGGCGGCGGCCCCGGCCGTGCCGGTCCGCGTCGTAGAGGTCCGCCTTGTCCAGGACCTCCTTGCGCCGGCCGACCCCAGCCTTGCGGATCAGCGTCTCGTCGTCGGGCATGGTGCCCGTCTTCTTGCCCTTCTTGCGGCGGCGGCCGGTCTTGTCCTCGCTGCGCTCCGGCGGCGGGGCGTCGGTGGGCGTCTGGGCCGGGGGCCGGAAGCCGGGAGGGCCGCTCGGACGCGGGCTGCCCGGGCCCGGGGGGCGGCCGCCGGGACGGGGATCGTAGGTGCGGCCGCCCTCGCCCGGGCGCGGTTCATAGGTGCGCTTCTCGCCCGGCGGGGTCACCGGCGTGGTGGGCCGGCTGATAATGCGGGCCGGGGTGTCCACCGTGGAGCGCTTGGGCTTGGGGGGCTCGGCCTTGGGGCCGGGCTTGGCCTCTCCGCGGGCATCGGGCCGGGCCTCGGACCGCGGGGCCGGGCGCTGCTCCCGGGTTTCGGGCCGCGGCCGCGGCGGGGCCT
>JAZDHW010000302.1:0-25945 GCA_043805555.1 Pseudomonadota bacterium | reverse complement strand
AGATGGTGATGCCCGGCGACAACGTGGCCATCGAGGTGAGCCTGATCACCCCGATCGCCATGGAGAAGGAGCTTCGCTTCGCCATCCGTGAAGGTGGGCGCACCGTGGGCGCCGGCGTCATCAGCGAGATCATCGAGTAAGAGGAACATTGTAAGACCAGCCCCCGCCGGCTGGCAGACATCAACCACGGCGGGCGCGGGAGTTTCCCATGATCACGAACCAGAAGATACGCATCCGCCTCAAGGCCTACGACCACAAGCTGCTGGACCAGTCGGCGGCCGAGATCGTGGAGACCGCCCGGCGCACCGGCGCCAAGGTGGCGGGGCCCATACCCCTGCCCACGGTCATCAACAAATTCTGCGTACTGCGCTCGCCGCACATCGACAAGAAGAGCCGGGAGCAGTTCGAAATCCGCACCCACAAGCGCCTGCTTGACATCCTGGAGCCCACCCAGCAGACGGTGGACGCCCTGATGAAGCTGGACTTGAGCGCGGGCGTGGACGTGGAGATCAAGCTCTAGGGCTTTAACGGCACCGGCCGCGGAGCATAGGTGGCAGCCATGTTGAAGGGTCTGATCGGCAAGAAACTGGGCATGACCCGCCTGTTTGTGGGCGAGGGCCGCGAGGTCCCCGTGACCATGATCGAGCTGGGGCCCTGCACGGTGGTGCAGGTGAAGACGCCCGCCAGTGATAAGTACAGCGCAGTCCAGTTGGGCTATGGCGCCAAGAAGGCGAAAAGGGTCAACAAGCCGCTGACCGGCCACTTCGCCAAGGCCGGCGTGGAGGCCAAGGCCGTGCTGAGGGAGTTCGCGGTGGACGACGCGGGCGCCTACAGCGTGGGCCAGGAGGTGACGGCCGAGATGTTCGCTCCCGGCGAAAAGGTGAAAGTCACCGGCTCCAGCAAGGGCCGCGGCTTCACCGGCGTGGTCAAGCGCCACGGTTTCAGCGGCGGGCGCGACACTCATGGCTGCACCACCCACGACAGTCCGGGCTCCATCGGCGCCTCCGCCGATCCCTCCCGGGTTTTCAAGGGCACCCGCCTGCCGGGCCAACATGGGGCCCATCGCACCACAGTGCGCAACTTGAGCGTGGTGGACGTGCGTCCGGAACAGAACCTGATGCTGGTCAAGGGCGCCGTGCCCGGCGCGGTGGGCGGCATCGTCTTGGTGGAAAAGGCCTAAGGGCCGATCCCGACGGGTGGACAAGATGCCTAAGGTGGACGTTTACAACTCCCAGCGCGAGAAGGTGGGCGAGATCGAGCTCAGCGAGGCCGTTTTCGGCGCGGAGCTCAAGCCCTACCTGCTGCACGAGGTGGTCCTTTGGCAGCTGGCCAAGCGCCGTAAAGGCACGGCCGACACCAAGGTCCGTCACGAGGTGCGCGGCGGCGGCAAGAAACCCTGGCGCCAGAAGGGCACCGGCCGGGCCCGCTCCGGCAGCCGGCGCTCGCCGGTGTGGCGCGGCGGCGGCACCATCTTCGGGCCGCATCCCCGCTCCTACGCCTACAGCGTGCCCAAGAAGGTGAAGAAGGCCGCCCTGCGCGTGGCTCTGTCCGACAAGCTGCGCGAGGAAAAGCTGGTGGTCATGAGCGGGTTCGATCTCGCGGCCATCAAGACCAAGGCCTTTGTCGAGGTGCTGGGGCGCTTCTCCCTGGCCGACGCCCTGGTGGTGACCCACCAGCCCGACGAGATCCTGGAGAAGAGCAGCCGCAACGTGCCCAAGGTCAAGGTGCTCCGGGCCGAGGGCCTCAACGTCTACGACATCCTGCGCCACGACGCCCTGGTCCTGCTGCAGCCTGCCGTGGCGAGAATCGAGGAGGCGCTGTCGTGAAAGACCTGCGTCAGGTGGTGCGGCGGCCGCTGATCACCGAAAAAGGCACCCTGGCCAAGGAGATGAGCAACCAGCTCGTCTTCGAGGTGGACCGGCGCGCCAACAAGATCGAGATCGGCCGCGCCGTGGAAGCGCTGTTCAAGGTCAAGGTGCTCAAGGTGCGCACGCTGAATTTCGATGGCAAGGACAAGCGCGTGGGGCGGATCACCGGCAAGCACAGCGATTGGAAGAAGGCCTACGTCACCCTGGCCCCGGGCCAGACGGTGGAGTTCTTCGAAGGGGCCTAGCCCGCAGCCGGCGAACGCTTTAACAGCGCGTCAAGTTAATAGAGGGACGATTCCATGGCCATCAAGACCTTTAAGCCGACCTCGCCGGGGCGTCGCTTCGTCACCCAACTGGTGAGCGAAGAGATAACCAAGTCCTCGCCCGAGAAGAGCCTGGTCGAGCCGCTGAAAAAATCCGGCGGTCGCAACAACCTGGGCCGGCTCACCGCCAGGCACCGGGGCGGCGGCCACAAGCGCCTGTATCGCATCATCGACTTCAAGCGCGACAAGACCGACATCCCCGCGCGGGTGGCGGCCATCGAGTACGACCCCAACCGCAGCGCCAACATCGCCCTGCTGTTCTACAGCGACGGCGAGAAGCGCTACATCCTGGCCCCCAAGGGCCTGACGGTGGGTGACGAGGTGGTCAGCGGGACCAAGGCCGACATCCGGCCCGGAAACACCCTGCCGCTGGAGAACATCCCCTTGGGCACCCACGTGCACAACGTGGAGCTCAAGATTGGCAAGGGCGGCCAGATGGTGCGCTCGGCCGGCACCTACGCGCAGCTGATGGCCAAGGAGAGTGGCTACGCCACCCTGAAGCTGCCCAGCGGCGAGACCCGGCGGGTCCACCTGCGCTGCTGCGCCACGGTGGGCGAGGTGGGCAACGAGCACCACGAGAACGTCAGCCTGGGCAAGGCCGGCCGCACCCGTTGGCAGGGCAAGCGACCCCAGGTGCGCGGCGTGGCCATGAACCCGGTCGACCACCCCATGGGCGGCGGCGAGGGCAAGTCCAGCGGCGGCCGGCATCCGGTCAGCCCCTGGGGCATGCCGACCAAGGGCTACCGCACCCGTCGCAAGAAGCCCAGCGACCGCTTCATCGTGCGGCGCCGGTACCAGAAGTAGGGAGCGTGAGAAATGGCGCGTAGCCTGCGAAAAGGACCCTTCATCGACGATCACCTCTCCCGCAAGGTCGAGGACGCCCAGAGCACGGGCAGCCGCAAGGTGATCAAGACCTGGAGCCGGCGCTCCACCATCATGCCCGACTTCGTGGGGCTCACCTTTGCCGTGCACAACGGCAAGAAGTTCATCCCGGTCTTCGTGACCGAGAACATGGTGGGTCACAAGATGGGCGAGTTCGCCCCCACCCGGTCCTTCTTTAGCCATGCCGGCGACAAGAAGGGCAAGGCCAAGGGCGGCAAGAAATAAGTGGGTGGTGCCATGGAAGCGAATGCCAAAGCGAAATTCGTGCACATCTCGGCCCATAAGGCCCGCCTGGTGGCAGACGCCATCCGCGGCCTGAAGGTGGGCGATGCACTGGGCAAGCTCAAGTTCACTCCCAAGAAGGCCGCGGGGCTCTTTTTGAAGGTGCTCAACTCGGCGGTGGCCAACGCCAGCCAGCAGCCGGGGGTGGACGTGGACAACCTTTACATCAAGGCGGCCTACGTGGACGAGGGCCCCACCATGAAGCGGTGGCGGGCCCGGGCCATGGGGCGGGCCTTCATCATCCGCAAACGCAGCGCCCACCTGACCGTGGTGGTTGACGAGAAATAGAGAAGGAGACGAGGGTTTGGGACAGAAGACTCACCCGATAGGTTTCCGGCTGGGCGTGATCCGTTCCTGGGATTCCCGCTGGTTCGCGAGCAAAGACTACGCGGCGCTGGTCTATGAGGACTACGTGATCCGCAAGTTCCTGAAGGCCAAGCTGGCTCACGCGGGCATCGCCAAGATCGAGATCGAGCGGGCGGCGGACAAGGCCAAGATTCGCATCCACACCGCCCGTCCCGGCATCGTGATCGGCAAGAAGGGCGCTGAGATCGAGTCCGTGAAGAAGGAGCTTGAGAAGCGCATCCGCCGCGACGTCATGGTCGACATCCACGAGGTGCGCAAGCCCGAGGTGGAGGCCCAACTGGTGGCCGAGAACGTGGTGAGCCAGCTCGAGCGGCGCATCGCCTTCCGCCGGGCCATGAAGCGGGCCGTGACCAGCGCGCTCAAGTTCGGGGCCCAGGGCATCCGCATCCAGTGCGCCGGCCGTCTGGGCGGGGCCGAAATGGCGCGGCGCGAATGGTACCGCGAGGGCCGGGTGCCCTTGCACACCCTGCGCGCCGACATCGACTACGGGTTCGCCGAGGCCAAGACCACCTATGGGGTCATCGGGGTCCGGGTACTGATCTTCAAGGGCGAGGTGCTGGACGAGGCGCGGCCGACGGCGGCCGGGTCGCGGTCCTAAACCGAGGCTGAAAGGGCGGCATCACCATGCTGGCACCCAAGAGAATAAAGCACCGCAAGCAGATGAAGGGCCGCATGCGTGGCAAGGCCCTGACGGGCAACGAGCTGAACTTCGGTCAGTTCGGCCTGCAGGCCCTGGACCGCGGCTGGATAACCAACCACCAGATCGAAGCGGCCCGTATTGCCATCACCCGTTACATCAAGCGCGGCGGCAAGGTTTTTATCCGGATCTTTCCGGACAAGCCCATCACCAAGAAGCCGGCCGAGACCCGCATGGGCAAGGGCAAGGGCGCGCCGGAGGGCTGGGTGGCGGTGATCAAGCCGGGGCGGGTGATCTACGAGATCGACGGCGTCACCGAAGAGGTGGCCCGGGAGGCCCTGCGCCTGGCCAGCCACAAGCTGCCCTTCCCCACCCGGTTCCTGGAAAGGAGCGTGGGCCATGAAGGCTAGCGAGGCCAGGGAGCTCTCCTTGGAGGAGCTCAACGGACGGCTCAAGGACCTGCAGGACGAGCTGTTCAACCTGAAGTTCCAGCACTCCACCGGGCAACTGGAGAACCCCATGCGGCTTCCCCAGACCAAAAAAGACATCGCCCGGGTGCTGACCATGATTAGGCAAAAGGAGCTGGCCCAGGCCTAGCGGGCCCTCTGCGGGCCAGGAGAGAGCGGGTTCCATGGCAGAGAAGGATCGCGGAAACGCCAAGACGCTGACCGGCGTGGTGGTGAGCGACAAGATGGACAAGACGGTGGTGGTGCAGGTCGAACGCCTGGTCAAACACCCCGTGTACAAGAAATACGTGCGCCGCCGCAACCGGTTCGCCGCCCACGACGAGAACAACGAGTGCCACGTGGGTGACACCGTGTTGATCAGGCAGAGCCGGCCGTTGAGCCGCATGAAGCGCTGGCGGATCAGCAAGATCCTGGAGCGGGTGGCCTAGGGCCCCAAACTGAAGGAGCATTAGCCATGATCCAGCCGGAGACCAACCTGCTGGCCGCGGACAACTCGGGCGCCAAGCGGTTGTACTGCATAAAGGTCCTTGGCGGCAGTCGGCGGCGCTATGCCAGCCTGGGCGACATCATCGTGGTCTCGGTCAAGGAGGCCCTGCCCAACTCCAAGGTGAAGAAGGGCGACGTGATGAAGGCCGTGGTGGTGCGCACCGCCAAGGAAGTGGCCCGCGCCGACGGCACCTTCATCAAGTTCGATGACAACTCGGCGGTGCTGATCAACAACGCCCGCGAGCCCATCGGCACCCGCATCTTCGGACCGGTGGCCCGCGAGCTGAGGGCGCGCAACTTCATGAAGATCGTCAGCCTCGCGCCTGAAGTGCTGTAGGTGGTGCCATGAAGCTCAAGATCAAGAAAAACGACCGGGTGATGGTCATCGCCGGCAAGGACAAGGGCAAGATCGGCAAGGTCCTGAAGATCTACCCTGAGAAACAGCGGGCGGTCGTCGAGAAGATCAACATGATCAAGCGCCACACGCGGCCCAACCAGCAGGGGCAGGGCGGGATCGTGGAAAAAGAGGCGGCCCTGCACATCAGCAACCTGATGGTCATGTGCGCCAAGTGCAACCAGGCGGTGCGCATCGGCATCAAGGAGCTGGAAGACGGCCGCCGGGTGCGCACCTGCAAAAAGTGCGGCCAGGAGCTGGAAGCTTAAAACCTAGGCTCCCGGCCTGACGCGGGACGAGCCGCGAGCAAAAGCGGCTTCAACGTACGGAAAGCACGAAGATGGCAGAAAAGAAAAAGGCCGATAACAAGGCGCCGGCCAAGAAGGGCGCCGACAACAAGAAGGGGGCCGAGAAGAAGGCGCCCGAGAAGGCCGCGGCCAAGACCGGCAAGCCCGCGGCCATCAAGGTCACGCCCCGGCTCAAGACCCTGTACCTCGGCGAGGTGGCGCCCCAGCTGCGCGAGCAGTTCGGCTATGAGAACGTCAACCAGATCCCCAAGGTGGTCAAGGTGACGTTGAACATGGGCGTGGGCGAGGCCATCCAGAACATCAAGGTGCTGGACCAGGCCGCCGACGAGCTGACCCTGATCGCGGGCCAGAAGGCCATGGTCAACCGGGCCAAGCGCTCCATCGCCGCCTTCAAGCTGCGCGAGGGCATGCCCATCGGCACCAGCGTGACGCTCAGGAGCCACCACATGTGGTTCTTCCTGGACAAGCTGATGCATGTGGCCCTGCCGCGCGTGCGCGACTTCCGGGGCGTCAGCGCCAAGGCCTTTGACGGCCGCGGCAACTACACCCTGGGCATCAAGGAACATATCATCTTCCCCGAGATCGACTACGACAAGATCGACAAGGTCAAGGGGATGAACATAACTATCGTGACCACGGCCAAGACCGACGAAGAGGGGCGCGCTCTGCTCACACTGCTGGGCATGCCCTTCAGGTCCTAAGCCCAAGTTCCGGAGGCATTTGAAGTGGCCACCAAGGCGATGATGAACAAGGTCAAGGCGAAGCCCAAGTTCAAGGTGCGCGTCT
The DNA here is from genome assembly GCA_043805555.1 of Pseudomonadota bacterium. GTDB lineage: Bacteria > Desulfobacterota > Desulfarculia > Desulfarculales > Desulfarculaceae > JACRDC01. The sequence continues at coordinate 19,146 of JAZDHW010000302.1, read as the reverse complement.
ACACCCGGTGCCCCATTTGCGGCCGCCCGCGCGCGTTTTTGCGCAAGTTCGGCATCTGCCGCATCTGCTTCCGCAACTTGTCGCTTAAGGGAGAAATCCCTGGCGTGATCAAGTCCAGTTGGTAGGAGAAGGGTCATGTCTTTATCAGATCCCATTGCCGACATGCTGACCCGCCTGCGCAACGCCCTCATGGCGCGCCAGGGCGAGGTGGCCATGCCCTCCTCCAAGCACAAGGTGGCCATTTGCCGGGTGCTCAAGGAAGAGGGTTACATCCTCGAATACGGCACCGAGGCCGACGACCGCCAGGGCGTGCTGCGCGTGAAGCTCAAGTATGTGGGCAACCGCCCGGTCATCGAGGGCATCAAGCGGGTGAGCAAGCCCAGCCGGCGCGTGTACGTGGGCCACGACGAGATTCCCAGGGTCATGAGCGGCCTGGGCATCCAAATCCTGTCCACCCCCAAGGGCGTCATCAGCGACCGCCAGGCCCGCCAGGACCGGGTGGGCGGCGAGCTGGTCTGCTCGGTCTGGTAAGGGGGAGAGGAGTAGCAGCCATGAGCCGCATCGGCAAACTTCCCATCAGCCTCCCCACCGGGGTCGAGGTTGTGATAGCGGGGCAGGACGTGGAGGTGAAGGGGCCCAACGGCACCCTGCGCCGCCAGCTCCACCCCATGGTGCAGGTCGAGAGCACCGAGGGCGTGCTGCGGGTGACCCCGCGGGAGAACACCCAGCAGGGCCGCGCCCTGTGGGGCCTCAGCCGCAGTTTGCTCAACAACATGGTCGTGGGCGTCAGCCAGGGTTTCACCAAGGTGCTGGAGATCGTCGGCGTCGGCTACAAGGCCGAGGTGGACGGCAGCACCCTGAAACTGGCCCTGGGCTTCAGCCATCCGGTCATCTTCCCCCTGCCGGCCGGCATCACCGGCGCGGTGGAGAAGAACACCATCGTGACCCTGAAGGGCTACGACAAGGAGCTCTTGGGCCAGACCTGCGCCAACCTGCGCAAGTACCGTCCCCCGGAGCCCTACAAGGGCAAGGGCATCAAGTTCCAGGGCGAGGTCATCCGGCGCAAGGTCGGCAAGGCCGGCGTCAAGTAGGTTAGGGGTTTACCATGGGCAAGACCAATCCCTCCAAGGTGGCCTGGGCCAAGCGCAAGGCGCGGGTGCGCCGCAAGATCCGCGGCACCGCCCTGCGCCCTCGGCTGACCGTGTACCGGTCGCTGAACAACATGTACGCTCAGGTGGTGGACGACGACCTGGGCTCAACCCTGGCCTCGGTGAGCAGCCTGATGGCGGCCATCAAGAACGAGGCCGGGCACAAGGGCAACATTGCCACCGCCAAGAAAGTTGGCGCGGCCATCGCCGAGGCCTGCAAGGCCCAGGGCATTGCCAAGGTGGTCTTCGACCGCAACGGCTATCTGTACCACGGCAGGGTCAAGGCCCTGGCCGAGGCCGCCCGCGAGGGTGGCCTGGAATTTTGAGAAATCTGCGCAGCCATTGCGGTTGTGGCGTGAGCGGTCACTACAAGGTGAAGGAATAAGGCCTTGCTGGAGAGACGCAGCAGAGCGAGACGTGAGGGGCTGGATGAAGAAAACCAGCTTATCGACAAGGTTGTCTATATCAACCGCGTGGCCAAGGTCGTCAAGGGCGGTCGCCGCTTCAGCTTCTCGGCCGTGGTGGTGGTTGGAGACGGTCAGGGCAGCGTAGGCGCCGGTCTGGGCAAGGCCAACGAGGTGCCCGAGGCCATCCGCAAGGGCATCGAAAAGGCCAAGCGCGACATGAAGCCCGTGCCGCTGGTGAGCGGGACCATCCCCCACCAGATCCAGGGCGAGTTCGGCGCCGGCAAGGTGCTCCTGAAGCCGGCCGCGCCCGGCACCGGCGTCATCGCCGGCGGCGCGGTGCGCGCGGTGCTGGAGGCGGCCGGAGTCACCGACATCCTGACCAAGTGCCTGGGCACCCATAATGCCCACAACGTGGTCAAGGCCACCCTGGCCGGCCTGCGCTGCCTGAAAAGCGCCGACTCGGTGGCCAGGAAGCGCGACATGGCCACCACCGCGGTGCGGGTGCAGGCCTAAAGGCCAAGGGGACAGCAACCATGGCGGACAAGATTAGCGTCAAGCTGGTGAGAAGCGGCATCGGCCGCCCCCAGACCCACAAGGACACCCTGCGGGGCCTGGGTCTCACCAAGCTGAACAAGGTGGTCACCCTGGAGGACACTCCCTCCGTGCGGGGCATGATCAACAAGGTTTCGCACCTGGTCCAGGTGCTGGAAGACTAGGCAGGTGGCGAAATGAAACTCAACGAGTTGTCTCCGGCTCCCGGCTCGCGGCGCAACAAGAAGCGCATCGGCCGCGGTCAGGGCTCCGGCCAAGGCGGCACCGCCGGCAAGGGCCACAAGGGCCAGAACTCCCGCAGCGGCGGCGGCGTGCGCCCCGGTTTCGAAGGCGGGCAGATGCCCTTGCAGCGCCGGCTGCCCAAGCGCGGTTTCCATAACAACTTCGCGCCCAAGGTGGCCGAGATCAACCTGCGCGACCTGGGCCGTTTCGCGGCCGGCAGCATGGTGGACGCCCAGGCCCTGGCCGAGGCGGGGCTGATCAAGGGCGCCTTCGACGCGGTGAAGCTGTTAGGCCAGGGCGAGTTGAGCGTGGCCCTGACCGTCAAGGTTGACCGCATCAGCGCTGGGGCCAAGACCAAGGTCGAGGCCGCCGGCGGGACGGTGGAGCTGGTCTAACGTGGCTGTGCAGGGCTTCGGCAACATAGCGCGCATACCCGAGCTCAAGCGCCGGGTTTTCTTCACCCTGGCCATGCTGGCGGTGTACCGGGTGGGCTGCGCCTTGCCCACGCCGGGCATCAACGGCGACGCCCTGGCCGCATTTTTCGCGCGTTACAAGTCCACCCTGTTGGGCCTGTTCGACATGTTCAGCGGCGGCGCCCTGGAGCGGATGAGCATCTTCGCCCTGGGCATCATGCCCTACATCAGCGCCAGCATCATCCTGGAGCTCCTGACGGTGGTCATCCCCACCCTGGCCCAACTCAAGAAAGAGGGCCAGGCCGGGCGCAAGAAGATCACCCAATACGCGCGCTACGGCACCGTGGTGCTCTCCATCGTCCAGGGCCTGGGCATCGCCATCGGCCTGGAATCCATGACCAGCCCCGGCGGCGCCCTGGTGGTGCCGGATCCGGGCTGGTCTTTCCGCCTGATGACCATGATCACCCTGACCGCCGGCACGGCCTTCATCATGTGGCTGGGCGAGCAGATGACCGAGCGCGGCATCGGCAACGGCATCAGCCTGATCATCTTCGCCGGCATCGTGGCCCGCATGCCCAGCGCCATCGCCAGCACCTTCCAGATGGTGCGCCTGGGCGAGCTCAGCATCTTCCTGCTGGTCTTCCTTACCGCCTTCATGATCGCGGTCATCGCGGTGATCGTCTTCGTGGAGCAGGGCCAGCGGCGATTGCCGGTGCAATACGCCAAAAGGGTGGTGGGCCGGCGCATGTACGGCGGGCAGAGCACGCACCTGCCGCTGAAGATAAACACCAGCGGCGTGATCCCGCCCATCTTCGCCAGCTCCATAATCATGTTCCCGGCCACCATCGCCCAGTTCGTGCAGGTGGAGTGGGTGCAGAACGCGGCCAACGCCATGACTCCGGGCGGCTGGGCCTACAGCCTGCTCTACATCGGCTTCATCTATTTCTTCGCCTACTTCTACACGGCCGTCACCTTCAACCCGGTGGACGTGGCCGACAACATGAAGAAGTACGGCGGGTTCATCCCGGGCATCCGGCCGGGCAAGCGCACGGCAGACTACATCGACCGGGTGCTGACCCGCATCACCCTGGGCGGGGCCACCTACCTGGCGGCGGTCTGCGTGCTGCCCACGGTGCTGGTGGGCCAGTTCAATGTGCCCTTCTACTTCGGCGGCACCGCGCTTTTGATCGTGGTGGGCGTGGCCATGGACACCATGAGCCAGATCGAGAGCCACTTGCTCCAGCGCCACTACGAAGGGTTCATGAAAAAGGGAGTTATGAAGGGGCGCAACGGCTAGGGGAAGCCGCGGCGCTCATGGGGGCCTCTCCGCGGGGGAGAGGCGCCAGGCAACCGATTCAACGGGAGCGAGGTGAGGTTATGAACATCATTCTGTTGGGCCCTCCCGGGGCTGGCAAAGGCACCCAGGCCAAGATGCTCATCGATGCCTACGGCATCCCCCAGGTTTCCACCGGCGACATGCTGCGCGCAGCGGTGAAGAACCAGACCGCCCTGGGTCTGGAGGCCAAGAAGTTCATGGACTCCGGCCAGTTGGTGCCCGATAGCGTGGTGATCGGCCTGGCCAAGGACCGCATCGCCGAGCCCGACGCGGCCAAGGGCTTCATGCTCGACGGCTTCCCGCGCACCGTGCCCCAGGCCGAGGCCCTGGACAAGGTGCTCACCGACATGGGCAAGAAGATCGACCACGTGATCAGCATCGAGGTGCCCAGCAGCGAGCTGCTGGGGCGGCTAACCGGCCGGCGCACCTGCAAGGCCTGCGGCCAGGGCTTCCACGTGATGTTCGACCCGCCCAAGGCCGAGGGCAAGTGCGACAAGTGCAGCGGCGAGCTGTATCAGCGCGACGACGACAACGAGGCCACGGTGAGCAATCGCCTGGAGGTCTACGAGGCGCAGACCAAGCCGCTGATCGACTATTACCAGGCCAAGGGCCTGCTGCGCGCCATCAACGGCGTGGGCAGCATCGAGGATATCTTCGGCCGCATCAAGACGGTGCTGGGCTAAGGATTTGTCGGGCAGGCGCATGATTGTTATCAAGAGTTCGGCCGAACTGGAGATAATGCGCCGCGCCGGCCGCCTGGTGGCCGAGGTTCTGCAAAAGGTGAAGGCCGCCGCCCTGCCGGGGGCCACCACCTTGCAGTTGGACAAGATGGCCGAGGATATCTGCCGCGCGGGCGGCGCGCTGCCAGCCTTCAAGGGTTACCGGGGCTACCCCTTCTCCCTGTGCTGCTCGCTGAACCACGAGGTGGTCCACGGGTTCCCGCGCAAGGAGCCGCTCAAGGAGGGGGACATCCTCTCCCTGGATTTCGGGGTGCTCTTGGAGGGCTTCTACGGCGACTCCGCCACCACGGTGGCGGTGGGCCAAGTGAGCCGGGAGGCGGCCGACCTCATGGCCGCCACCGCCGCCTCCCTGGCCGCCGGCATCGAAAAATGCCGACCCGGCAACCAGTTGGGCGACATTTCCCATGCCGTCCAGGCCGTGGCCGAGGGGGCCGGCTACTCGGTGGTGAGGCAGTTCGTGGGCCACGGCATCGGCCGCGGCCTGCACGAGGAACCCCAGGTGCCCAACTGGGGCGCCCCCGGCCGGGGCGTGAAGCTTAAGCCGGGCATGGTGCTGGCCATCGAGCCCATGATCAACGCCGGCGGGTTTGAGGTGAAGGTTCTCAAGGACGGCTGGACGGCGGTGACGGTAGACGGTAAACTTTCTGCTCACTTCGAGCATACCGTGGCTGTCACCCAAGACGGGCCGCGCATACTTAGCCTGCCCTGAGGCCGCCCCGGCGGTGGCACGGCCGCCGCAAATCGCGGGGCGCCGAGCGGGGGCGCAAGCATTGGCAGGTCGGGGCGACCCGGCGGCCGTAAACGAGGTTTTGCCATGAAGGTACGGGCTTCGGTGAAGCGCATCTGTAAGGACTGCTTCATCATCAAGCGTAAAGGTGTGGTGCGCGTCCTGTGCAAGAAGAACCCCAAGCACAAGCAGCGCCAGGGTTAGGAGGCGGATAAGTGGCACGCATCGCAGGCATCGACTTGCCGCGCAACAAACGCATTGAGGTGGCGCTCACCTACATCTTTGGCATCGGACCGAGCTCGGCCAAAAAGATCGTGGCCGGCGCCGGCGTGGATCCTGCCGTGCGCAGTGACCGCCTCACCGAGGAAGAGGTCAATCGCATCCGCCAGGTCATCGACGCCTCCTATAAGGTCGAAGGCGACCTGAGGCGCGAGGTGTCGATGAACATCAAGCGGCTGATGGACCTGGGCTGCTACCGCGGCCTGCGCCACCGCCGCGGCCTGCCGGTGAACGGCCAGCGCACGCGCACCAACGCACGCACCCGCAAGGGCCCGCGCCGCTCGGTGGTGGGTAAGAGGAAGAAGTAAATGGCCAAAGCGCAGAAGAAGTCCACCCGCGGCAAGAAGCGGGAGCGCAAGAACGTCCCGATGGGGGTGGCGCACATCCAGTCCACCTTCAACAACACCATCATCACCATCACCGACCCCAACGGGGCCGTGGTGGCCTGGTCTTCGGCCGGGGTGCAGGGCTTCAAGGGTTCGCGCAAGTCCACGCCCTTCGCGGCCCAGTTGGCCGCCGAGGACGCGGCCAAGAAGGCCATGGAAAACGGCATGCGCACCGTGGAGGTGAGCGTGAAGGGTCCGGGGGCCGGCCGCGAGGCCGCGCTCAGGGCCTTGGGCCAGACCGGGCTCAACGTCACCTTGATCCGCGACATCACCCCTATTCCGCACAACGGCTGCCGGCCGCCCAAGCGGCGCCGCGTCTAGGCGCGGACGCCGGGCGTTTTCGGAGGAATTACTTTGGCCAGATATCGAGGCTCAGTCTGCCGGCTCTGCCGCCGCGAGACCCAGAAACTCTATCTCAAGGGTGACCGCTGCTACAGCGACAAATGCGCCGTGGAGCGCCGGGCATATCCTCCCGGACAACACGGCCAGGGCCGCAGCAAGGTCAGCGACTACGGCCTGCAGCTTCGCGAGAAGCAGAAGGTCAAGCGCATGTACGGCCTGGTGGAAAAGCAGTTCCACATCACCTATGTGCGCGCCGCCCGCCTGCGCGGGGTCACCGGCCACAACCTGCTGATGCTCCTGGAGCTTCGGCTGGACAACGTGGTCTACCGCCTGGGTTTCGCCGGCAGCCGCAGCCAGGCCCGGCATTGGGTGCGCCACGGCCATTTCACCATCAACGGCAAGAAGGCCACCATCCCTTCGCTGAAGGTGAAGGCCGGCGACGTGGTGGGCCTGCGCGACAAGAGCCGCGAGATTCCCCAGATCAAGGAGGCCATGGAGGCCGTGGCCCGGCGGCAGATTCCCGCCTGGCTGGAGGCCGACCCGGCCAACTTCCGCGGCTCGGTCAAGGCACTGCCGGCCCGCGAGGAGCTGACCATGCCTATGCAGGAGCAGCTCATCGTAGAGCTCTATTCCAGGTAGCGCCCGTTTTCTGAATCGACCCGAGGGAGACTCTCATGGAGAGAAACTGGAGAGAGTTGATCAAGCCTTCGCGTATGGAGGTGGACGACGAGTCCCGCTCTCCGTATTACGCGAAGTTCACCTGCGAGCCTCTGGAGCGCGGGTTTGGTCACACCATCGGCAACGCCCTGCGGCGCATCCTGATTTCCTCTTTGCAGGGCGCCGCCATCACCTCTGTGCGCATCGAGGGCGTCTTGCACGAGTTCTCCACCATCCCGGGGGTGTTGGAGGACGTCAGCGACATCATCTTGAACCTCAAGGGCGTGCGCCTGCGCTACCTGGGCAACGACACCACCCGGCTGACCATCAGTCAGTCCGGCGAGGGCGTGGTCAAGGCCGGCGGCATCAAGTGTCCGCCCAACGTGGAGGTGCTCAACCCCGAGCACCACATCTGCACCGTGGGCCCCGAGGGCAGGGTGGAGGCGGAGCTGACGGTCAAGACCGGCAAGGGCTACGTGACCGCTGACCGCAACAAGAACCTGGAGGACCCCATCGGGGTCATCGCCCTGGACGCGGCGTTCTCGCCGGTGACCAAGGTCAACTACGTGGTGACCCAGGCCCGCGTGGGCCAGATCACCGACTATGACAAGCTGTCCCTGGAGGTGCACACCAACGGCGCGGTGCGCCCCGAGGACGCGGTGGCCTTCAGCGCCAAGATCCTCAAGGAACAGCTTACCATCTTCATCAACTTCCCCGAGGAGCCCGAGCCGGAGCACATCGAGATCAGCGAGGAGCCCTCGCTCAACGAGAACCTGTTCCGGACCGTGGACGAGTTGGAGCTATCGGTGCGCTCGGCCAACTGCCTGAAGAACGCCGACATCAAGTACATCGGCGAGCTGGTGCAGAAGACCGAGAGCGAGATGCTTAAGACCAAGAACTTTGGCCGCAAATCCCTGAACGAGATCAAGGAGATGCTGGCAGAGATGGGCCTGTCCCTCGGCATGGGGCTCGAGAGCTTCCCCAGCCGCGAGGACCTGGAGTCCAGGGGTAAGGAAAAATGAGACACCGTTGCGTAAACCGACGCCTGTCCCGCACCACGGCCCATCGCAAGGCCATGCTGCGCAACATGGTCACCTCGCTGTTTGAGCACGAGAAGATCGAGACCACCGCCGTGAAGGCCAAGGTGCTCAAACCCCTGGCCGAGAAGCTGATCACCCTGGCCAAGCGCGGCGACTTGCACGCCCGGCGCCAGGCCGAAGCCTTCATCCGCAGCCACAAGGTCTGCGGCAAGCTCTTCGGCGAGGCCCAGACCCGCTTCAACGACCGCATGAGCGGCTACGTGCGCGTGATTCCCACCCGGGTGCGCCGCGGCGACGCTGCGCCCATGGCCTTGGTCGAGTTGGTCTCCCCGGCCCTGGCCGCGGACAAGGCCGCCGAGAAGAAGTAGCGCCAAGCGCCTGAAAACACTGGCGGGGCGGGGCACCAGCATTGGGTTGCCCCGCCCCGCCTTGCTTTGTGCGTCCGGCCGCCTTATAATCGCGGCGCGTGACGGGCGCTGGGTTTGGTTAGAACGGTATGTCGTCGTCGCCCAGGGGCGGCGGGCCGCCGAACTCGCCGGAGCCGCCGCCACTGCCGCTGCCGGAGCCGCCGCCGGCGCCGGAGCCCAGGAACTGGACGTCGCGGGCCACGATCTCGGTCATGTAGCGCTTGTTGCCGTCCTGGTCGTCCCAGGAGCGGGTGCGCAGGCTGCCCTCGATGTAGACCTGGCGGCCCTTGCTCAGGTATTGGCCGCAGATCTCGGCCAGCTTGGACCAGGCCACCACCCGGTGCCACTCGGTGCGCTCCTGCTGGTTGCCTTCGCGGTCCTTGAAGCTCTCGCTGGTGGCCAGGCGGAAGGTGCAGATCGGGGTCCCGCTGGGGGTGTACTTCATCTCCGGGTCAGCACCCAAATTACCGACAAGAATTACTTTATTGACACCACGCGCCATGGGGACCTCCTTTTTCGCAACCGTTAGAATCTAGCACACCCCGCCCCCAGTGGCAAGGCCGGCCCCGGCGGCGGGGGCAGTCTGGAGAACCGATGGACTGGCCTAAACCCCTACGCTACCTCTGGTCCGGCTGGGCCATACTCTGGCTGCTGATCACCACCATTCCCATCGCATCCATGGTGGTGGTGATGGGCTGGCTGCGCCTGGGCGACGACCGCGCCCAGTACCTGGCCCGCTTCTGGGCCCGCATCCTCATTGGCGGCGCGGGCTGCCCCATCCGCCTGGAAGGCGGCGAGAAGCTGGAGCCGGGCGGGGCCTATGTCTTCGCCTGCAACCATTCGTCCGCCCTGGACATTCCGGCCCTCTTGTCGCTGTTGCCGCGCAACTTCCGCTGGATCGCCAAGAAGGAGCTGTTCTCCATCCCCATCTTCGGCCCGGCCCTCACCGCGGCCGGCTACATCCCCATCGACCGCGGCGACCACCGCAAGGCCATGGCCAGCATCACCCGCGCGGCGGAGCGCATCATGAACGGGGTGAGCGTGGTCATTTTTCCGGAGGGCACCCGCTCCCCGGATGGCAAGCTGCTGCCCTTCAAGAGCGGCGGCTTCATGCTGGCCTTGAAAAGCCAGCGGCCGGTGGTGCCGGTGGCCATCGTGGGCAGCTCCCGCGCCCTGCCGGCCAAGCGCCTGCTGCTCAACCCCGGCCGCATCAGGGTGATCCTCGGCGATCCGCTGCCCACCACCGGGCTCAAGACCGGCGACCGCGAAGCCCTGGCCGAACTGACCCGGCGCAAGGTGCAGGAGCTCCTGGACCACGCCGGTTGACACCCCGGCCGGCATGGCCTAGAGTGCTACCTACGCCTAAGCGTCGGCGATGACAGGCTAAAAACCCTAGCAGGCCCACTTGATGCCCCCACGCGCCAACCCAACCCCTGCCGGCGACCGCCCCTGGTCCCGCCTGGTGGCCGCCCTGCTGCTCTGGACCGCGGCCGGGCTGGGGGCCATCGCGCTCATCAGCTTCCACGCCGGCGATCCCACCCCGCTGAACCAGGCCGCGCCGCCGGTGCGCAATTTCCTGGGCGACACCGGCGCGCTGTTGGCCTGGCTGGCCTATGAGCTGGGCGGGCTGGCTGCCTGGCTGCTGCCCCTGTTCATGGCCCTGGCCGGCTGGCTGGCCCTCAAGCTGCGCGGGGCGGCCTGGAGCCTGCCCCTGGCCGCGGCCTGCCTGTGGCTCGTGGTGGTGGTGGCCAGCCTGCTGGGGCTCTCGGGCGTGAGCCTCAGCCTGGGCGGCGCGTCCTGGCCCCTGGGTGGGCCGGCCGGCCAGGCCGTGGCCGAGGACCTGGTGGGCCTGATCGGCCCGCTGCTGGCTTGGCTGCTGCTCATCCTGCTGGCCCTGGTGGGGTGCGTGCCGGTGGCCTGGGCCGTCTGGCCAGCCCTGCCCGGAGGGCCGGTGGCCCCGCGCCTCGCGCCCACGCCTGCCCCGGTGGATCCCGAGTGGCCGGACTACGACACCGGCCAGGCCGAGCCGGCTGCGGCCGAGGCCCCCGCGCCGGGCGACACGGCCGGGCCCGACCAGCCAGCCCCGGCCGAGACTCACCGCCGGGAACGCGACCATGGCCCGCGCATCAAGCCGCGCACCCCGGCCCTGACCCCGGCCGCCCAGGCCAGGCTGCCTTTTGTGCGCGGCCAGTTCAGCCTGCCCGGCCTGGGTTTGCTCTCCGAGCCCCAGGGCCAGCGCCCGCCCGACCAGGAGGAGACCCTGCGCTACAACTCCCGCCTGGTGGAGGAGAAGCTGCTGGACTTCGGGGTGCAGGGCGCGGTGGTGGAGGTCGCCCCCGGCCCGGTGGTGACCATGTACGAGTTCAAGCCCGCGCCGGGGGTGAAGATCAGCAAGGTGGCCGGCCTGGCCGACGACCTTGCCCTGAACCTGCGCGCTCATTCCATCCGCATAGTGGCCCCCATCCCCGGCAAGGCGGTGATCGGCATCGAGATCCCCAGCGCCCTGCGCGAGACGGTCTACCTGCGCGAGCTCCTGGCCTCCGAGGCCTACCAGCAGGCCGGCTCCCCCCTGGCCGTGGCCCTGGGCAAGGACATCCTGGGCCAGCCGGTGGTGGAGGACCTGACCCGCATGCCGCACCTGCTCATCGCCGGAGCCACCGGCAGCGGCAAGAGCGTCTTCGTCAACACCCTGGTGCTCTCCATCCTCTATAAGTCCACGCCCGACGAGGTGCGGCTGTTGATGGTGGACCCCAAGCGCATCGAGCTATCCACCTACGCCGACATCCCGCACCTGCTCTACCCCATCATCACCCAGCCCAAGGAGGCCACCGCCGGGCTCCGCTGGGCGGTGAACGAGATGGAGCGGCGTTACGAGCTGCTGGCCAAGGCCGGGGTGCGCAACATCCGCTCCTTCAACCAGCGCCTGGCGAAGGAGGGCCTGGTCGCGCCCAGCGACGGCGGCCCCGGCGGCGCGGCCACCGACCCGGAGCACCCGGCCCGAATGAGCCCGCTGCCCCACATCCTGGTCATCATCGACGAGCTGGCCGACCTGATGATGGTGGCCTCCAAGGAAGTGGAGGCCCACATCACCCGCCTGGCCCAGATGGCCCGCGCCGCCGGCATCCACCTGGTGCTGGCCACCCAGCGGCCCAGCGTGGACGTCATCACCGGCCTGATCAAGGCCAACTTCCCGGCCCGCATCAGCTTCCAGGTGAGCAGCCGGGTGGATAGCCGCACCATCCTGGACACCCAGGGGGCCGAGCACCTGTTGGGCAACGGCGACATGCTCTTCATGCCCCCCGGCTCGGCCGGCTTGAGGCGCGTGCACGCCGCCCTGGTCACCGACCGCGAGATCGAGCGGGTGGTGGACCACTGGAAGGGCCAGGCCCGGCCCCAGTATGACGAATCCATCGTGGCCGGCGCGGCCGATGACGAGGAGAACGGCGGGGCCGGCGGCGAGGTGGACGAGCACTACGCCGAGGCGGTGGCGTTGGTCAGGCAGACCGGCAACGCGTCCATCTCCTACGTGCAGCGGCGCTTGCGGGTGGGCTACAACCGGGCCGCGCGCATGATCGAGCAGATGGAACGCGAGGGGCTGGTGGGCCCCAGCGACGGCAGCCGGCCCCGGGAGGTGCTGGTGAGGGATTGAGGCTGAGGCGGGCGCGACGAGGTCAGCGCCAGCGTTTCCGACATGTGATTGGCTGGGCCGCAGGCGGTTAAAACCAAGGCGGGCGGGGATAAACCCCGCCCCCACGAAATCAAGAGCGAAAAAACGGTATTTTCTTCGTAAGGGCGGGGTTTGTCCCCGCCCGTGTATTTATGGAGGCGTGGCCTTATGGCCCCAGACCCGCCCAGGGAATCCGGGTGCGCTCAGGCGGTGTGGGGGCAGCTCACCTCGTCCAGCGACTCGTCGTGGAGTTGCAGGTCGAAGATACGCTCACGGGCGGCGGCACATTCAAAGTTCAGACTGCAATGGGCCAGGCACACCGGGTCGTTGCGCTCGAACTCCCCAAAGCAGTCGATGCGGTCTTCCAGGTCCTGGGGCTCCAGGCGTTTGGCCAAAACGTCCCTCGCAGGCTAGTGGCCCGCCCCGCACTGGGCGCGGGTCAGTTTATGAAGACGCGGCGGTACTCCTTGAAGTTCTGCAACGCCTTGCCGGCGCCCAGGACCACGCAGCTCAGCGGGTCCTCGGCGATGCGCACCTTGATGCGCAAGTCGTGCTGGATCAGGCGATCCAGGCCCCGGATCAACGCGCCGCCGCCGGCCAGGGTCACGCCCTGCTCGGCCACGTCGGAGGCCAGCTCCGGCGGGGTCTTCTCGAAGGCCCGGCGCACGCTTTCCACGATCACGCCCACCGGCTCGGCCATGGCCTCGCGCACCTCCTCGTCGGTGAGGGTCACCGTGCGGGGGATGCCGTTGACCAGGTCCTTGCCGCTGATGTCGATGGACAGCGACTCCTCCAGGGGGAAGGCGCTGCCGATGGCGATCTTTACGTTCTCGGCCGTGTTCTCGCCCACCAGCATCTGATACTTGCGCTGGATGTGGCGCATGATGGCCTCGTTGGCCTCGTCGCCGGCCACGCGCACCGACTCGGAATAGGCCGTGGAGAACAATGATATCACGGCCACCTCGGTGGTGCCGCCCCCGATGTCGATGATCATGCTGCCCCGGGGCTGCTCGATGGGCAAATCCGCGCCGATGGCCGCGGCCATGGGCTCCTCGATCAGGTAGATCTCCCGGGCCCCGGCCTGCTCGGCGCTCTCGATCACGGCCCGCTTCTCCACCTGGGTCACGCCGGAGGGCACGCCGATGAGCATGCGCGGCTTGATCAGGCCCGCGGAGGTGCGCACCTTGGTGATGAACTCCTTGATCATCAGCCGGGTGAGGTCGAAGTCGGCGATGACGCCGTCCTTCAGCGGACGGCTGGCCAGGATGCTGGGGCTGGTGCGCCCCAGGTATTCCTTGGCCGCGTGGCCCACCGCGATGGTCTTGCCGCTCTCGCGTTGGATGGCCACCACCGAAGGCTCGTTGAGCACCATGCCCTTGCCCTTGATGTAGATCAAGGTGTTGGCCGTGCCCAGGTCCATGGCCATGTCTTTGCCGAACAGACCCAGCAGTCTGCCGAAAATCATCTGCCTCGCCCTCCGCAATCCAAAAGCCGGGGTCTGATTAGCCCTTGGCTGAGCCCAGGCGGTAGTGTTCAATGGTGGAGGCCACCCGGTGGCCGGCCAACTGCAAGGCCCGCTCCTCTTCCTCGTCGATGTGGCGTTCGGTGCGCCCGGCAAAGGCCCAGACGCCGATCAGGCTGCGCCAGGCCAACAGCGGAACCCCTACGAAAGCATTGTACCCCCGCATGGGCTCATCCGGCGATATCAGATATGATTTTCCTTGCAAAGGCTGTAGCCGCGAGTGGGTCAGCGGCCGCATTTCGCGCAAAACCCAGCCGACCAGGCCCAGGCTGACCGGAAACGAGCGGCCGCGCAGGGTGGAGAGCGAGGGGCCCTCCACCGCCTCGACCACGAACTGCTTGCGCCCCGGATGCAGCAGGCACAACACGCCCATGGACAGGCCGGTGTAGCGTCGGCCGGCGTCCAGGACGGTGGAAAAATATTCGCGCGCCTCGCCGAAGCCCAGGCTGGCGTTCTCCACGTCGTAGAGCAGGTCCAGGATGCGGCCGTACATGGCCTCGCGGTGGCTGGTGTCCTGCTGCATGACCAGGTGGGCGAAAAAGGCGGCGAAGTCGCGCACCACCTTTTTCTCGCGCTCGCCAAAGACCTGGCGCTGCCGGGTGTCCACCACCAGCACCCCGAAATCGCCCACCGGCATGGCCAGGAAGGCCTTGATGCCCTCGTCCTGGTCGTAGAGCCGGGTGGCGGTGGATTTCTGCTGGTAGCGGTCCACGTCCACCACCGCGCCGTGCTTGGCCACGTAGCCCACCAGGCCCTCGCCCAGGCGGATGGCGGTGTCGTGGCGGAAAGAGGCGCTCATGGAGTGCCAGGCCGCGGCCCGCAGGTTGTCGCCGCCGCGGTCGCGCAGAAACAGCGCCGCGGTGTGGGCCTCGGTCAGGTCGGCCAACAGGTTGATGGCGTCCTTGAGCTCCGGACGATGATCCATGCGGGCCTGGTCCGCCTGCCGGAGGATGTTACCGGCAGTCGCGGCAGAAATTGGCATATGACCGGTCGTAACTGCGCTCGCCCTCTGCGCTGAAGAAGCAGCCGGGTATCTGGCGCATTTTGCGGTGATAGGCCACGCACTGGCAGCACAGACCCTGTTTGTCGCAGGAGGAGTAGGAACAGGTGCACTGGGCCAGGTTGGCCTTGTGGTTGGGGCAGCTCTTTTTAGTCTGCTCTAGGTCGGGCACGGGGCCTTCTCCCCTGGAGGATGGCGCTGATTTGTCAGGGGTTAGTAAACTCCACCAATGACACTGTATATAGGTTCCTGGCGGGTGTCAACCACAGAATAGTGGGGTATTGTGCGATAAACGCCGGCGCGCCCCTTGCCGCCCGACCCCGCCGGGCTTATATCTATAGGCATGCCTGAACTACCCGAAGTCGAATCCGTGCGCCGCACCCTGATGCCCGGCATCCAGGGCCGGGTGGTGCGCGCGGTGGAGGCCGAACCCAGCAAGGTGCTGCGGCCGGACCTGGCCCAGTTCCGGCGCGGGCTCGCGGGCCGCACGGTCACCGGCAGCCTGCGCCGGGGCAAGCTGTTGGTGCTCACCCTGGATGACGGCGCCTATTGGGCCGCCCACCTGGGCATGACCGGCCAACTCATCCTGGCCCGGAAACGGCCCGACGCCAACCACATCCACGTCCGGGTGCGCTTCGCTGACGACGGCCCCAGCCTCTTTTACCGCGACATGCGCAAGTTCGGCTACCTGGCCTATTGTCCCGACCAGGCCGCGCTCATGGCCGGGCTTTATGGCCAGATGGGCCCCGACGCCCTGGACATCCCGGCCGCGGTCTTCCTGGAGCGCCTGGCCGGCCGCCGCGCGCCGCTGAAAAGCCTGCTGCTGGACCAGCGCATCCTGGCCGGGGTGGGCAACATCTACGCCGACGAGGCCCTGCACCGGGCCCGGCTCTCGCCCACCCGGGCCCCGGCCGCGCTGGCCCCGGCCGCGCTTCTGCGCCTGCACGGCGAACTCATCGCCACCCTGCACGAGGCCCTGGCCTCCGGGGGCAGCTCGGTGAAGAACTTCGTGGACGCCCAGGGCCGGGCCGGCACCTTCCAGGAGGCCCACCGGGTCTACCGCCGCACCGGCCAGCCTTGCCCGGCCTGCGGCGCGGCAGTGGAGCGCATCGTGCTGGGCGGCCGCTCCACCCATTTCTGCCCGGCCTGCCAGCCGGCGGGCTAGGGCGCTGACGCGGCCGGCTCCTGCGCCGGCCGGGCCGCGGCCCAGGCCCGGGCCCGCTGCCGCGCGTTGGCCATGATCCCGGCCAGCTCGGCCCGTCGCCCAGCCAATCCAGCCCGAGTCGCCCGCACCTTGAGGGTCAGGCAGGCCTGCTCACCCAGGGCCAGGCGCGCCACCAGAAAGGCCAGGTCCCCGTTGCAGGCGGCCAGGCCTGGGCCCCAGGCCAGATTCTGAGCCAGGTCCGCCAGCTCCGCCTCCAGGTTCGCCAGGTCCGCATCCAGGCTGGGGCGATTCTCCCCATCGTCGCACAAGCGCACCTGCTGGCAGTTGTGCGGTCCCGGGGCCAGCACTGCCTCCGGCAGGCGCACCCCCAGCCCGGCCCAGGCCGCAGTCACCGTCTCCTGCTGGGCCAGGGCCGCCCGGCGCCGGGCGGCGTAGGCCTCCTCGGACCACAAGCCATAGGCCCGGCAGGCCAGGAAGCGCATGTCATATTCCGCGCAGGCCCCTGGCCGGGCCCAGGGGCAGGGCCGGCGCTGCATGGCGTTGGCCAGGAAGTGCTCGGCCAGGTCCGCGGACTGGTCGGCCCCGGCCTGGCCCCCGGCCGGCCATCTGGATAACCAGGCAAGCATTTCAATGGGTTGCAGCGGAGGCAACAGGCCGCAGCAATGGCCCTGCCGGGCGCAGGTGGTGGCGGGCAGGCGCGCGTATAGCCCGCTCAGACGCGCGGACAGACCGCTCTGCCGGGCCCAGGCCAGGTTCTGGACCAACTCGGGCGGCCAAGCGGGGTCGCTGGGCGATTGCGATGTCATTGCGGTAAATTAGCGGGCAGGGCCGCCCCGGGGGACGGCCCGGAGGAAGCGGCGCGGCTTATAGTTCTACCTGCTCCTGGGCCGGGGCGTAGGGGGCCAGCAGGGCGTCCACGTCCATCTGCCGGACCATGACCTGACCGCAGCGGTCGCAGATCACGGTATGGTCGTCGATGCCGGTGATGCGGACCTCGCTTTGGGCGCAATTGGTGCAGGTGTACTCGTAAGCGGGCATGGGCTTTCTCCTTGGGCCGGGTGCCGCCGGTCCGGGTTGATGACACCCGCCAAGATAGCAAGTTGCATGCCACGGTTGCCGCGTCGGCGGCCTTCAGCAGCAAGGCCCTGATTATGAAAAGATATCTAAATGTAATCAGAAAGTGGGGTTTTGGCGACATTTTTCACATAGTCACTACGCGCCCCTAAAAGCGGCTTCCTGCCCCACGCTCTGGGGCGATTTGCCCCATGCGCTAGTCCGCCCCTGGAAGTTGCAGTGTTTTCAGCCGCAAAGCCGCCAGGCTTTCGTGGTCGGTCAGATCGTGCCTGACCGGGGTCAGGGTGACGTAGCCGGCCAGCAGGGCCGGGTAGTCGGTGCTGAGGTCGCCCTCCTCGCCCATGGTCTCGCCGGCCTGCCAATAGTAGACCTGGTCTCGGGGGTCGGTGCGGCGCAGGAACTTCTCCATCAGCCGCGCGTTGGATTGGCGGGTCCAGACCACGCCCTTGACCGCCTCGGGGCCGAGCGGCGGCACGTTCACGTTGAGGATGACCCCGGCCGGCAGGCCCAGGCCGAAAAACTCGCCCGCCAGGCGGGCGGCCACGCTGGCCGCGTAGCGGAAGTCGGCCTCGCGGTGGGTGTTCAGGGACACGGCCATGGCCGGCAGGCCCAGGATGGCGGCCTCGGTGGCGGCCGAGACCGTGCCCGAGTAGAGCACGTTCACCCCCACGTTGCCGCCCAGGTTGATGCCGCTGATCACCAGCTCCGGCGGCTCGGGCATCAGCTCGTTCACCGCCAGCTTCACACAGTCGGCCGGGGTGCCGCTGACCGCCCAGCCCGCGAACCCGGTGCGCGGGCCCAGCCGCCGCACCCGGATGGGGTTGACCAGGGTGATGGCGTGGCCCACCGCCGACTGCTCGGTCTCCGGGGCCACCACCGTCACCTGGTGCGCGGCGGCCAGGCCCGCGTGCAGCGCGGCCAGGCCCGGCGCGTACACCCCATCGTCGTTGGTAATCAGGATGCGCATGCTTTTACGGCCTTTCCGGTTGCATAAGTTGCCGTCGCCAGGCAGTCTAGCCCCCCCGCCAAAACCTGTCAAACGGCCATCGGTTGACAACCGGGCGGCGGCCGATTACCTTTATGGCCGGAATAACCGGGGCTTGCACGCCCCAAGGAGGCGACATGAACCGCATGAAGACCGTGCTCCTGCTCGGCCTTCTCACCGGGCTTTTGGTGGCCATCGGCGGGTTCGTGGGCGGCAGGAGCGGCATGCTCATCGCCCTCATCCTGGCCGCGGCCATGAACTTTTTCTCCTACTGGTACTCGGACAAGATCGTCCTGAGCATGTACCACGCCCAGCCCGTGGACCCGGCCCAGGCCCCCCAGCTCCACGCCATGGTGGCCGAGCTGGCCCAGACCGCCGGACTGCCCATGCCCCGGGTCTACATCATCGCCGAGGACACCCCCAACGCCTTTGCCACCGGCCGCGACCCCGACCACGCCGTGGTGGCGGTGACCTCGGGCATCCTGCGCATCCTGAGTCCGCGGGAGCTGCGCGGGGTGCTGGCCCACGAGCTGGCCCACGTCAAGGACCGCGACATCCTCATCAGCTCCGTGGCCGCCACCATCGCCGGGGCCATCATGGTCCTGGCCAACCTGGCCCGCTGGTCGGCCTTTTTGGGCGGCGGCCGCAGCGACGACGAGGACCACGGCGGCGGCGTCCTGGGCGTGGTGGGCATGCTCTTCATGGCCATCCTGGCCCCCGTCGCCGCCATGCTGGTGCAGATGGCCGTGAGCCGCAGCCGCGAATACCTGGCCGATCACGAGGGCGCCCTCATGGCCCGCGACCCCGAGGCCCTGGCCCTGGCCCTGGGCAAGCTGGAGCAGGCCAACCAGGCCCAGCCCATGCCCGACGCCAACCCCCAGACCGCCCACCTGTTCATCGTCAATCCCCTGAGCGGCGGCTCAATGATGAGCCTCTTCTCCACCCACCCGCCCCTGGCCGAGCGCATCGCCCGCCTGCGCGCCATGACCGGCGGCAGCCCCGGCCTCGGCCAGCGGACCTGGACCCCGCCGCCCAGCCGGCCGGCCGCGGGCTACAACCGGCCTTCGCCCCCGCCGC
>JAZDHW010000301.1:0-10169 GCA_043805555.1 Pseudomonadota bacterium | reverse complement strand
GACCCGGCCGGCCGCGCGGCCCTGGCCGGCCGGCTCAGCCTGGATCTGCCTCCGCGCCGTTATGTCCGCGCCCCGGCCCAGCCCCTGCCCACAGGCCCCGGCATCGCGGCCCCGGCCGGTGCGGCCGGGCTCATCGTCTGCTGCCAATACCTGGATCTGCCGCCGGGGCGCTACCGGGCCGTGTTCCAGCTCGAAACCGCGCCCAATCCCGGCCCCGGCGTAATCGCCAGCGCCGACGTGGCCGCTGGCGGCGGCCGGGCGGTGCTGGCCCGGGCCGAGGCCGGCGGCCCGGGAGACCTGGTCCTGCCCTTCAGCCTGGCCGCGCCGGCAGGCGGCGTGGAGCTGCGCCTGAGCACCAGCGGCCGCGCGGCGCTGACGGTGCTGGCCTCGCGCCTGGAGCGCCTGGACGGGGCCGAGGCGCAAAAAAAGAGCAGCGCGGCGGTCGGGGTGATATGGTGATGGGGGTTTGAAGGCCCAGGGCCTGTTGGCGGGAGCCTCGGGGGCCGCACCACAGCATGACTCGCCCAGTTCACTTTCCCGCGCAAAGGCGAAATGCGATGCCGCCCACCCCAGCGCAGCCCGGCGCGACGCTGATCGTTTGGCGTGACATCCTGTTCGGGCTCCTGGCCTTTTGCGGCCTGTTCGGAGCCCGCCAACACTCCTACCTGCTTTTCCACGGCCTGGCCGAAGCCTTTTGCATGGTGGTGGCCGGGGCCATCTTCCTGCTGGCCTGGAACGCGCGCCGTTTCCTGCACAACGGATACCTGATCTTCATCGGCGTGGCTTTCGCCTACACCGCCGGCCTGGACCTGCTGCACACCCTGGCCTACAAGGGCATGGGCGTTTTTCCGGACCACGACGCCAACCTGCCCACCCAGCTCTGGATCGCCTCGCGCTATCTGTTGGCGTTCAGCTTCCTGCTGGCCCCCTGGTTCCTGGACCGCAAGGTCCATGCGCGCTGGCTGCTGGCCGGCTTGGGTGCGCTCAGCGCCCTGCTGGTGTGGTCGATTTTCGAAGGCGTCTTCCCGGACTGCTACCGCGAGGGCCAGGGCCTGACCGAGTTCAAGGTGGTCAGCGAGTACGTCATCATGGCCCTGTTCGTCCTGGCCATGTGGCTGCTGCACCGCCGGCGCGGCCAGTTCGCGCCCGCGGTCCAGCGCGCGCTCATGGTCTCCCTGGCCATGAGCATCATCTCCGACCTGGCCTTCACCTTCTACGTGGGCGTCTACGATCTCAGCAACCTGATGGGCCACCTGTTCAAGCTGCTGGCCTACTTTTTCGTGTACAAGGCCCTGATCGAGACCGGCCTGCGCCGGCCCTACGACCTGCTCTTCCGCGAGTTGAAGCAGAGCGAACAGGCCTTGCAGGCCAGCGAGGAGACCTGGCGCGCCCTGCTCAACGCACCGCATGAATCGGCGCTGCTCCTGGACCGCGATCTGCGCATCCGGGCCATCAACCAGGTGGCGGCCACGCGCCTGGGCGGCACGGTGGAGCAACTGACCGGGTGCGAGTTCCTGGCGGTGGTTAGTCCGGAGGTGCGCGAGGGCCGGCGCCGGCGACTGATGCAGGTGCTGGCCGACGGCCAACCCCAGTTTTTCACGGACACCCGCCAGGGGCGCGACTATGAGCTGTCGTTCTATCCCGTGGGCGAGGCCGGCGGTGCGGTGGCGGGCGTGGCCGTTTTCGCCGCGGACATCACCGAGCGCCTGGCCGCCGAGCGCGCCCGCGAGGAGATGGTGACCCAGCTCACCCAGGCCCTGGCCGAGGTCAAGACCCTGAGCGGGCTGTTGCCCATCTGCGCCAGTTGCAAGCGGGTGCGCGACGACCAGGGCTATTGGAACCAGATCGAATCTTACATAAGCCTGCACAGCGACGCCCAGTTCAGCCACGGCATCTGCCCCGATTGCGCCCGCCTCCTCTATCCCGACCTGATGGACCAGGATTCCTGACTCCGTCCGGCCGCCGTGCTATCATGATCTAATCTCAGGCGGCACGCCGCCGCCCCGTTGCCGGCAACCCCAGCGAGGTTCCCGCCATGCAGCAAGAGCGCGACCCCCTGGGCTGCAAGCCCGAGGCCGAAACGGCCGCCCGGCTGGCCCAGGAGATTCCGGACGTGGTCAACGCCCTGGTGGCATCCTGCCACGTGCAGGGCTGCTTCTCCCACGTCAACCCGGTGCCCATCCCATCGCGCCGGGCGGTGATCAACATCATCGAACAGGGCCGGCGCATCCTGTTCCCCGGCTACTACAGCAACGAGCGCCTGGACGACGTGAACCTGCCCTACCACCTGGGGCGCGAGGTGACCGAACTCTACGAGGACCTGGCCCGCCAGATCACCTGGGCCGTCCGCCACGACTGCTACCGCTACGAGCAGGAGTGCAGCCTGTGCGAGGACCAGGGGCACCAGAAGGCCCTGGAGTTCGTGCGCGCGCTGCCGGAGCTGCGCCGGGTGCTGGGCGGCGACGTGCGCGCGGCCTATGAGGGCGACCCGGCCAGCGCCAGCTTCGACGAGATCATCTTCAGCTATCCGGGCCTGATGGCCATCACGGTCTACCGCCTGGCCCACGAGCTGTATCACCTGAGCGTGCCGCTGTTGCCGCGCATCATGACCGAATACGCCCACGGCCTGACCGGCATCGACATCCACCCCGGCGCGCACATCGGCGAAAGATTTTTCATCGACCACGGCACCGGCGTGGTCATCGGCCAGACCGCGGTGCTGGGCGACCGGGTGCGCATCTACCAGGGCGTGACCCTGGGGGCGCTCTCCCTGCCCCGCGACGCCAACGACGCCCTGCGCAGCCAAAGGCGCCACCCCACCATCGAGGACGACGTGACCATCTATTCCGGGGCCACCATCCTGGGCGGCCAGACCGTGGTGGGCGCCGGCTCGGTGATCGGAGGCAATGTCTGGCTGACCGAGTCGGTGCCGCCGGGCACCAAGGTTTTCATCAAGAAGCCCGAGCTGGTTTACGTGGATCGGAAATAGGCGCGAAACTTCCCGGCGGCGGGCCGGCCGGGGGCCGTGACAGGACTAAGGAGGATTGCCGATGGTCAGCATCAACCCGGACATCATCCGCACGGTGGGGCGCACGCCGCTGGTGCTCTTGGGCGCCAGTTGCGAGCAGGACCTGGTGGCCACCGTGGCGGCCAAGTGCGAGTTCTTCAATCCCCTGGGCAGCGTCAAGGACCGCATCGGGGTGGCCATGATCGGCGCGGCCGAGGCCGCCGGCCAGATCGGCCCGGACACCCTGATCGTGGAGCCCACCAGCGGCAACACCGGCATCGCCCTGGCCTTTGTCTGCGCGGTCAAGCGCCATCGCCTGCTACTGACCATGCCCGAGACCATGAGCGTGGAGCGGCGCAAGCTGCTCAGGCACCTGGGGGGCGAGCTGGTGCTTACGCCGGGCGAGAAAGGCATGGCCGGGGCCATCGCCCGGGCCGAGGAGATCGCGGCCGAGAACCAGAACGCCTACATGCCCAACCAGTTCGCCAACCCGGCCAATCCGGAGGTGCACCGGCGCACCACGGCCGAGGAGATCTGGCGCGACACCAACGGCGCGGTGGACATGGTGGTGGCCGGGGTGGGCACCGGCGGCACCATCACCGGGGTGGCCGAGGTGCTCAAGGCCCGCAAGCCCGGCTTCCAGGCCATCGCGGTGGAGCCGGCGGCCAGCCCGGTGCTATCGGGCGGCCAGCCGGGGCCCCACAAGATCCAGGGCATCGGGGCCGGCTTCGTGCCGCCGATCCTGAACCGGAGCATCATCGACGAGGTGATCACGGTGGAAAACGAGCAGGCCTTTGCCACCGCCCGGGCCGTGGCCCGCTACGAGGGCATCCTCTGCGGCATCAGCTCCGGCGCGGCGGCCTGGGCCGCCTATCAGGTGGCGCGGCGGCCGGAAAACGTGGGCAAGACCATCGTGGTCATCCTGCCCAGCACCGGCGAGCGCTACCTGAGCACGGAGCTGTTCGAGGCTTGATGAACCCGCCCGCGCCGGCGGGGGCCGCCCCCCGGCGCGGGCGAACGGCTTAGCAGGAGCAGCTTCCGTTGGGGTCGTGGCCGCAGCCGCAGCCGCAACCCGCGCCCTGGGTGGGCGCGTCGGTGATGCCGGCCAGGCGGATCTTGAAGATCAGGGTCTCGCCGGCCAGCGGCGAGTTGAGGTCCAGGGTCATGTTGGCCTCGTCCAGGGCGGTGACCTTGGCCGGCAGGGGCTGGCCGTCGCGGGCGGTCAGCTCCAGGGCCATGCCCACCTCGATCTGCATGCCCTCGGGCACCTGGCTCAGCGGAATCTCCATGACCAGGCGCGAATCGGACTCGCCATAGGCCTCGGCCGGGGGGATGGTCACCTGCTTCTCATCGCCGATGGTCATGCCGGCCACGGCGTTGTCAAAGCCGGGGATGACGTGGCCCTGGCCCAACTGGAACTCAAGGGCGCTGGCGCCCTCGTTGCTGTCGAAGACCTCGCCGTTGGTCAGCGAGCCGGTGTAGAAAACCTGGACAAAGTCGCCAGCTTTGGCCACGGACATGCGCACCATCCCTTTTGGCTGGGGGGCCAAGCGCCCCGGTTAGATGCGGGGCCCGCCTCTGGCGCGGCCCCAGGCAAGGCTACCGGAAATGCCAGCCCGGTCAAGGGGGTTAACAGCCGCCGCCTAACAGGCTGTTGAAAACAGCCTGTGCGGGCCAAGGATGGCCCGCCGAAAAGCGCAGGCCTAATATCGAGGCCAAGCTTTTCGCCCAGTTGGCCGAATTCATTTCGGCCAACTGGGGTTGAAAAAGGCCATGGATGGGCTTTTTCAACATCCTGCTAATAGACCTTCCACCAGAGCCAGGCCGCGGCCAGGGCCAGGGTGACCAGCGTCACCGGCACGCCCACCCGGGCGTGTTCGCGCCAACCGATGGGCACCCCCATGCGCCCGGCCTGGTCGGCCACGATCAGGTTGGCGATGGAGCCCACCAGGAGCAGGTTGCCGGCCAGGGTGCTGGCCAGGGCCAGCAGCGTCCCGGCGCCGGGGCCCTGGGCCGCGGGCAACAGCAGCATCACCGCCGGCACGTTGCTGACCAGGTTGCTTAGCACCACCGTGGCCGCGAAGAGCCAGGCCGGCTGGGCCAGGTCAACCCCTGCCCCGGCCAGGCCGGCCAAGAGCCGCGCCATGACCCCGGACTGGTTGAGTGCGTGGTTGACCACAAAGAGGCCGGCGAAGAGCACCAGGAGCTGCCAGTCCACCAGGCCCAGCATCTCGCGCGAGCGCATGTGGCGGCTGGTGAGCAGCAGGCCTGCGGCCGTGAGCGCGCTGAGTTCGCGCGGCCAGGGGGCCCAAAGGAAGGCGGCCACCACCAGCGCCAGCACCATCAGGCCCTTGCCGGTCTGCCAGCGGCTGAAGGCCGGCGGCGCGGCCGGGGGCACGCTGAGCACGCGTCGCCAGCGGCCCCGGTGGGCCGCCGCCACCACGGCCCAGACCGCGGCCAGGCCCAGCAGGGAGGGGGCCAGGCTGTCGGCCAGATAGCCCACAAAGGAGAGGTTCAGCACCTGGCCGATGAGCATGTTCTGGGGGTTGCCGATCAGGGTGGCGGCCGAGCCCACGTTGGCCGCGGCGGCCAGGGCCAGGGCGAAAGGCACCGGATCCAGGCCCCGGCGGGCGCAGCCTTCGATCAGCAGCGGGGTCATGGCCAGGCAGACGATGTCATTGGCCAGCAAGGCCGACAGCCCCCCGGCCGCGGCCACCAGCAATGCCAAGAGGGCGGGGGGAGCCAGGGGCGCAGCGGCCAGGCGGGCGGTGAGGCGGCTGTAGAAACCGCCCAGGCGGAACTGGGCTGAGACGACCATCAGGCCAAACAGCAGGGCCATGGTGGGCAGGTCCAGGGCCAGCCAGGCCTGCTCCAGGTCCAGGCGGCCGCCGGCCAGCAGGGCGATGGCCCCCAAGAGGGCCAGGCCGGTGCGGTCCAGGGCCAGGCCGGGCAGGCGGCCCAGGATCATGCCCAGGTAGACCATGACGAAGACGGCGAGCACCAGCAGGTCCATGACGGCCAGCCCTGGTTGCGGGGTCAGTTGGTGGTGGCTATCTCTCCCACGGGCCGAGGCCATCCAGGCCAGGGATGGGGCCTGGATGGCATACTACATTAAGCAGCAGCTTGCGCCACGGTGGCCAGCAGCAGCGAGCGCTCCACCGGCTTGTGCAGCACCCGGTAGGCGGGGGGCACCCCGGCCGGCGGGGTCTGGCGGGCCTGGTCGGTGTTGAAGCCGGTGAGCAGGATGAATGGCACCGGCTGCTGTGGCCGGCGGCAGAGGTCGCGGGCCACCTCCCAGCCGTCGCCGTCGGGCAGGCCCAGGTCGCAGACCACCACCTGGGGCTGGAAATCGCCCAGGGCGGCGATGGCCTCGGAGACCCGGCCGGCGGTGCGCACCAGGTGGCCGGCCTGCTCCAACAGCGCGCGCATGCCCATGGCCACCAGGGCCTCGTCCTCTACCATCAGCACCCTTAAGGGGCGCGCCGGGGCCGGAGCCGGGACCGGGGCCGGGGGGGCCTGGGCCGCGGACGGACCGGCCAGGGGCAGGCTGACGGTGAACGCCGCGCCCCGGCCCACCCGCGACTGCACCTCAATGTCGCCGCCGTAGGCCTGGATCAGGCCGCGGCTGCTGGGCAGGCCCAGGCCCTGGCCCGAGACGCCCTTGGTGCTGAAGAAGGGCTCGAAGACCCGGTGGGCGGTGACGGCGTCCATGCCGTGGCCGGTGTCGGCGAAAACCAGGCGGGCCTGGTCGCCCTGGCGCTGGCTGGTGACGGTGAGGCAGCCGCCGGCGGGCATGGCCTCCAGGGCGTTGCGGATCAGGTTGAGGCAGACCTCCATCAGTTCGTCGCGGGGCAGGCCGGCGGTGAGGCCCGGCTCCAGGTCGGTGACGTACTCCACCGGGGCGGCCGGCGGCCGCCAGGCGGCCTGGGCGATGCGCAGGGCCGCGCCCACCACCTCGGCCAGGTCGCAGGCCTCCACCTCGGCCGCGCCGGGCTGGCGGCCGCCCACGTAGGCGGCCAGGCGCTGCACCACCCCGCGGCCGGCCAGGGTGGAATGGACCACGTTGGCCAGCAACTGGCGCAGGCGCTCCAGGGGCGGCTCGGCGCCGGGGCGCAGCAGATCCTCGGCGGCCTGGGCGTTGCCCAGGATGGCGGCCAGCAGGTTGTTGAAGTTGTGGGCCACGCCGGCGGCGAGCTGGCGCAGCACCTCCTGGGCCCGCTGGCGCTCGCTGGTGTCGCGGCTGATGCCGAAAAAGGCTTCTTCATCTCCCCAGCGGCCGCCGGCGATGCGGGTCTCCACCGGCACCAGGTTGCCGTCGCGGGTCATCAGGGGTATCTGGCAGCGGTCGCCGCGGCCGGCCAGGATGCCTTCCAGCACCTTCTGGGCCTCTTCCTGGCGGTCCGGGGGGTGCAGTTGCAGGACAGGCGAGCCGATCAGCTCCTGGCGGGCATAGCCCAGCGCCCGGGTCACGGTGGGGTTGACCGAGATGAGGCGGCCCTGGCGGTCGAAGACGAACAAGAAGTCTTGCAGCGAGTCGAAGAGGGTTTGCAGGTTGGCCTGGCTCTGGCGCAGGGCCTGTTCGGTGCGCATGCGCTCGGCGATCTGGCGCTGCAGCTCGGCGTTGGCCCGGCTCAGCGCGCCGGTGCGCTCGGCCACCAGCTCCTGGAGGTGGTTGCGGTGGCGGGCCAGCTCGTCCTCGGCCCGCTTGCGCTCGCTGATGTCGCGCACCACCACCAGCAGGCAGGGCCTCTGCTGCAGGCTGATCAGCCCGGCCGACCACAGCACGGTCAGCGGGCCGCGGTGGGTGGGGGCCAGGCGGCCCTCGATGTTCTCCACCAGACCGGTGGCGGTGACCTCGGCCAGCATCCGCTCCCAGCCGCTGGCCGCCGGCAGCAGGCCCAGGGCCTGGGGCCGCCGGCCCAGGATGGACCAGCGCGGCAGGCCGCACAGGCGCACGAAGGCGTCGTTGACCTCTAGGAACAGGCCCTCGGCCAGGTCCAGGATGGCCAGGCCGTCGGGGTTCAGGGCAAAGGCGGTGCTGAAGCGGGCCTGCTCGGAGCGCAGGGCCCTTTCCAGGTCGCGCAGGTGGAAGGCCACCGCCAGGGCCAGGCACAGCGAGAGCCAGACCGAGCCCAGCCACATCACCGGCAGGGGGAAGAGGGTGGGCAGGTGCAGGGCGTAGGCCGCGTCGTGGGCCCCGCCCAGGAACCACAGGGCCAGGCCGGCCAGCACCGCCCAGATGTAGGCCGGCTTGCCCAGGCCGGGGAACCAGCGGAAGGCCAGCACCAGGATGGTGGCCAGCACCGCCACCAGGTCGTAGGTGTAGATGAGGGGCCGGAACAGCCAGGCCGAGGGGTGGAAGATGCCCACCTCCGGCTTGAAGACGAGCGGCAGGCCCAGCACGGCCGGGTGGTCCACGCCCAGCACCGCCGCCATCAGGGCCAGGGAGAGGCAGAGCGGGGCCCAGGCCCAGAAGCCCGGCCGCAGGTTGCGCAGGATGATGATGAACCAGATCCACAGCACCGGCAGGATGCACAGCGCCGCCAGCATCATCTTGTAGCCCAGGATGATGCTCTCCGGCGAGCGCTGGTAGCCGTAGATGGTGAAGCCCAGGAAGTAGACGCCGAGAAAAACGTAGAACAGGGCCAGGGGCTTCAGGGGGCGGTAGGCGCGGTAGACCACCACGATGACCAGGCAGAGCAGGGCCAGGATGCCGTTGATGCACAGCCCGATCAGCGGCCCGACGCTATAGGAGGGAACGAAATCCGGGAGCATGCACCACCACCCAAATCCGTTAAAGGTGGGCGGATTTTGCCATCCGGCCCCGGTGCTTGTCCAGTGTTCGCCAGCGCGGCCCGGTCGCCCGGCCGGGGCGGGCCGGGCGCAGGCCTGGGAGCTTCCGGCTAGGGCAGGCGCGCCAGGGCCTGGGCGGCCAGGCCCTGGGCCGCCTCCAACTGGCGCGTGGGCGGGCCGCCGGCCACCTGGATGACCAGGTAGGCCTGGCCCTTGAGCACGTGCAGCCCGGCCCCGGCCTTGAGCCCGCCGCCGCCGAAGAAGGCGGCCTGGCCCAGGCCGGGCACGTCCTGGGGCTCGGCCACCAGGGCCCGCGAATCGGCGTAGAGCTTGGCCGCGTCATAGCCCTGCTCACGCAGGGCCGGCTGCATGCCCGCGCTGGTCACCAGGCTGATCTGCACGAAGCGCACCGGCGGGGCGTCCTGTGCGCCGGCGTAAAAGCAGATCTTCTGGCCCAGGGGGTTGGCGGTTTCGTGGAGCTTGCCCGCCTTGAGGGGCTGGCCCAGGGCCTGGGCCGCCTCGGCCTGGCTGATCAGGGCGCAAGGGTCGGGCGCGGGGCCGGCGGCCGGCGCGGGTTCTTCCGACGAGCCGCAGCCGGCCAGGCCCAGCAGCAGGGCCGCGCAGCAAAAAAGGCGGGGGGCCGTGCGCATGGGGCTACTCCGGGCTTGGGGTGCCGCCGAGGCGGGTTATACGAACGCTGAGCAATATTTTTAGCATATCGCCACAATTTGTATTAGGGTGATTTAGTGGCCGCGCCCAGCCACGCCTGCCGGGGTGCGGAGGAAAGGCCTGCCTTGGCAGGGGATTGGGCGGCGTTGCGATGGCGAGTTTGCAGAAGGAGCCGTTTGGCGACAGCGCGGCGGGCACTGAAAACCAGCGGTTGCGCACCTTGCTGGTCCTGGCCGCCGGACTGGCCCACGAGGTGAACAACGCCCTGGGCGCGGCCCTGGGCTTCACCGAGATCGCCATGGAGGAGCTGCAACCGGAGCATCCGGTGCGGCCGGACCTGGCGGAGGTCCTGGGCGCGCTGGAGCGCTCCTCGCAACTGCTGCGCCAGTTTTCGGCCGTGTGCCGGCCCCAGGCGGGCGAGGCGACCCGCCTGGCCCTGAACCCCCTGGTCAAGGAGGCCGGCAAGCAGAGCTGGCTGGGCGGCGAGGGCGCCCGCCTGGTCCTGGAGGTGCCCAACTCGCTGTTGCTGGTGCGCGCCGATCCGGTGGACCTGTTGCAGGCGGTGCTGGGCCTGTGCAACCTGGCGACCGCGCCCGGCCCGGACCCGGACCCGGACCAGACCCTGGTGATGCGCCTGGAAAAGACCCGGGAGCCGCCGGAGCCGGGCCTGAGCAACGCCGCCGGCTGGGCCCGCCTGGGC
>JAZDHW010000300.1:0-12922 GCA_043805555.1 Pseudomonadota bacterium | reverse complement strand
GGCCTGGCGCTCATGACTGCGCGCGGCCGGCGGCATGGCCTCAGGCCCGCGGGCGGCTTACGGCTAGCAGGGCCAGGTCGTCGGGCAGGCGCACCGATTCCACGTGGGTTAGCAGGGCCTGTTCGATGCCGTCCAAGAGGGCCTGGGGCTGGCCGGGGTCGGCCACCGCCATCAGGTCGATCAGGCGCACCAGGCCGAACTCCTCGTCGCCGGGGTTGTGGGCCTCGATGGCCCCGTCCGAGCAGAGCAGCAGGAGGCCGCCGGGCTCCAGGGTGGTGCGCGCCAGTTCGAAGGGATGGTCCGGCAGCATGCCCAAGGGCAGGTCCAGGGGCGGCAGGGTCTGCACCTGGCCGTCTGGCCGGCGCAGCAGGGCCGGCGGAGCGCCAGCCGAGGCATAGGTCAAATCGCCGCTCAGGGGGTCCAGCAGGCCCAGGAAGGCGGTGGTGAAGCTGTCACCGGTGGTGAGCGGGTCCAGGGCGCGGTTGAGCCGGTCCAGGGCCTGGTCAGGCGCGGCCAGCCACTGGCGGTGCTCCTCCCACAGGGCCCGCAGGGTCATGGTGTACAGGGCCGCGGCCACGCCGTGGCCGGCCACGTCGGCCAGCATGAAGGCCACCCGGCCGTTGTCCAGGGTCTCCACCCGGTAGTAGTCGCCGCCCACCATCTCGTGGGGCCGGTAGAGCACCCGGAACTCCACCGGCTCACGGGGCAGGTCGCCGGTCAGGGCGTGGAGCTGGGCCAGGCGCGCGCGCTCCATGTCCGCGATGAGGTCGCTCTCGTCCCGGAATACCTCCACCCCGCCGATCACCTGGCCCTGCTGGTCATAGAGCGGGGCCACCGAGACCGCCACCGGCACCCGCTGGCCGTCCTTGCGCTTGGCATAGACCACGAAAGGCGCGCTCAGGGCGCGGCCCTCGGCCATGGAGCGGTGCAGGGGGCAGCGCCCCGGCTCGCAGAGCTCCTGGCCGAAACGGTCCACGTGCACCAGCACGTCATCGCGGCAGCGCCGGCCGATGACCTCCTCCGCCTTCCAGCCGGTGATGCGCTCGGCGGGCCGGTTCCAATACAGGATGCGGCAATCCTGGTCCACCACGTAGATGCCGTCGTTGGTGTGGTCCAGGATGGTTTCGGCCGGCACATTGAACGGCTTGACTGGCATGGCGAATCCTCTTTGGCGGGCGGGTCAATTGTGGACTGTCGGCCGGAGGCTGTCAACCGGGCCGGCTTGCCGGAGCAAAGCGCCGGGGGTAAGCTGAAGGAGAACGCCTGGAGGGAGTCGGACGATGGCTCAGATCAAGGCATCCTGCGGGGTGTATCGCAACGAACAGCTTCTCAACTCCCTGCGGCGGCAACTGGCCCGGCCCGATCTGGACCCGGCCCAGCGCGAGCGGCTTCAGGCCCAACTGGCCGAGCTGGAGCGCGAGCTGGGGCTGGATTGAGGCTGGATTAGCCCTCGGCCTGGGCGTTGGCCTGGGCCTCCAGTTCCTCCAGTTTCAGGGCCAGCTCCTCCCATTTGGCGCTGATGCGCTCCAGGCGGCGCTTGGCCTCGTCGTGGCGGCGGGAAAGCTCGCTCCAGCGTTCGCCGTCGGCATAGGCGGCCGGGTCCACCATCTCCCCCACAATTCCGTCCAAGAGCGCGGTGGCCTGCTCCACCTGGGCCTCCACCTTGGCCAGATCGTCGCGCATGGGCTTCAGCCGGCGGTAGAGCGCGTTGCGGGCCTCGGCCTGGGCCCGTTTGGTGGCCTGGCGCTTGGGTACGCTGACCGCGGCGTCCTCGGCCGGCGCGGCCACGGGGGCGCGGCGCACGGCCGCGGGCTCGGCGGCCACGGCCGGCAACGGGTCCAGGCGCTTTTTCCACAGGCGGTGGAAATCGTCATAGTTGCCCGGGAAGAGGGTCACCCGGCCGGTCTCCACAAAGGCCACCTTGTTGGCCACCGCGTTGATGAGATGCCGGTCGTGGCTGATGAGCACAATGGTGCCCTGGTACTTGCGCAGGGCCTCCTCCAGCACCTGGCGGCTGGTCAGGTCCAGGTGGTTGGTGGGCTCGTCCAGGAGCAGCAGGTTGGGACCGGAGAGCAGGAGCTTGTCCAGCACCAGCCGACTTTTTTCGCCGCCGCTGAGCACCCTGACCTTCTTGAAGACCTCATCGCCCCGGAACAAAAAGCAGCCCAGGATGGAGCGCAGCCGGCTCACGGCCATGAGCCCGGCCACGGTCATCAGCTCGGAGAGCACGTCGTTCTCCGGGTTGAGGTCCTCCAGGGCGTGCTGGCTGAAAAGCCCAGGCTTGACCCGGCCGCCCACCAGGCGCCGGCCCCGGTCCGGGTGCACCACCCCGGCCAGCAGCTTGAGCAGGCTGGACTTGCCGGCCCCGTTCTTGCCCAGAAACGCCAGGCGGTCGCCGCGCTGCACCAGGAAATCCAGGCCGCGGTAAACCGGGTTGTCGCCGTAGGAGAGATCGACCCCCAGAAGCTCGATGACGTTTTTGCTCGATTCCTCCACCGTCGGCAGCTCGAAGCTCATGGCCTCGTCGCTGTCGGGCGCGCTCAGCATCTCCATGTTTTCCAGCATCTTCAGGCGCGACTGCACCTGCTTGGCCCGATCCTTGCGCGAGCGGTTGCGCTCGATGAAGTTCTTGATCTCGCGGATGCGGTCCTGCTGGTTGTCATGGGCCGCCTGCTGGGCCTTCTTGCGGGCCTCGCGCTGGGCCTCGTAGTCGCTGTAGTTGCCGCCGTAGGCAAAGAGCTGGCCCTCGTCCACCTCCACGATGCGGTTGGCCACCTTGTCCAGGAACACCCGGTCGTGGCTGACCAGCACCACCGAGGCCGGGCTGGTGGCCAGGTAGGATTCCAGCCAGAGCATGGACTCCAGGTCCAGGTGGTTGGTGGGCTCGTCCAACAGGATCAGGTCCGGGTTGCTGAGCAGGATGCGGGCCAGGGCGGCGCGCATCAGCCAGCCGCCGGAGAGGGTGCCCACGTCCCGGGCCAGTTGCTCGGCGCTGAAGCCCAGGCCGGACAGGACCTTGCCGGCCCGGGCCTCCAGGTCGTAGCCGCCCAGGCCCTCGAAGACGGTCTGGAGCTGGCCCTGGCGGGCCATCAGCTCGGCGGCGCGGCCGGGCTCCGGGTTCTCGGCCAGCTCCTGGTGCACCTCCCACAGCTCGGCCTCCAAATCGGCCAGGCCCTCGCCGGTGTCCATGGCCAGATCCAGCACGGTCTGGCCGGTCAGGTGCAAAAGCTCCTGGGGCAGGTAGCCCAGGCGCAGGTGCTTGGCCCGGAAGACCTCGCCCTTGTCCGGCTCCACCGTGCCCAGCATCATGCCCAGGATGGTGGACTTGCCCGCGCCGTTGGGCCCCACCAGCCCCAGGCGCTCGCCGGGGCTCACGTGCAGGCTCACGCCCTTGAGCACGTCCTGGCGGCCGTAATACTTGTGGATTTGGTGCAGGGTGATCATGGCCTGTTAATTACCAGGGCGGCCGGCCGCCAGCAAGCCGGCTTAATCCTGTCCCGCCGCGGGCCGCCCGTGCTACAATGCGGCCCGACTCCGGACGGGTGTGTTGGCCGATGCAGGAAGCCCCCTGGTTCTACAATCTAGTGAGCCTGCTGGGATTGCTGGCCATCTGCGTCCTGGCCTGGCTCTGCGGCCGCGACCGCCGCCACACCAGGCTGCGCCCGGTGGCATGGGGCCTGGCCTTGCAACTGGGTTTGGGGGCCCTGGTCTTCGCCCTGCCCGCCGGCGGCAGCTTCCTGCTGGGGCTCAGCGCGGGGGTGGTCAAGCTGCTGGGCTTTGCCCGGGCCGGCATCGAGTTCCTTTTCGGCCCCCTGGCCATCGGCCCCGGCCAGCCCGGCAGCCTGGGCTTCATCTTCGCGCTCCAGGCCCTGCCCACCGTGGTCTTCTTCATGGCGCTGACCGCCCTGCTCTACCAGGCCGGCATCCTGCAGCGGGTGGTGGGGCTTTTCGGCCGGGTCTTCGTGCGCACGCTCGGCACCAGCGGGGCCGAGTCCCTGGGCGCGGCCAGCAACATCTTCGTGGGCGTGGAGTCGGCCGGCATGATCCGGCCCTACCTGGCCACCATGACCCGCTCCGAGCTGTTCACCCTGCTCACCGCGGCCATGGCCACCGTGGCCAGCTCCACCCTGGGCGTGTACGTGCTCACCCTGCAAAGCGTCTTCCCCAACATCGCCGGCCACCTCATCAGCGCCTCGGTGATCAGCGCGCCGGCGGCGGTGGTGATCAGCAAGCTCATGGAGCCCGAGACCGGCGAACCCTTGACCGCCGGTCGGGTGGTGGACCCGGACCTGGGCCGCCACGCCGGGTTTTTGGAGGCCGTGATCCAGGGCAGCCAGGACGGCGTGAAGCTGGTGGTGAACATCGCCGGCCTGCTGTTGAGCTTCCTGGCCCTGGTGGCCCTGGGCGAGGCCGTGGTGGGCTGGGTCTGCGGCCTCATCGGCCTGGAGAGCTGGGGATTGATGCGCATCCTGGGTTGGCTGGCCTGGCCGCTGGCCATCCTGATGGGCGTGCCCCCGGCCGACGCGGCCCAGGTGGGCGCGCTGCTGGGTCAGCGCCTCTTGGTCACCGAGATACCCACCTACGGCCACCTGGCCCAGATGCTTAAAGCCGGCGAGCTGACCTTTGCCCGCAGCGCCCTGGTGGCCTCCTACGCCCTGTGCGGCTTCACCCACGTGGGCGCGGTGGCCATCTTCGTGGGCGGCTTCGGGGCCCTGGCCCCCACCCGTTTGGGCGAGCTGAGCCGCCTGGGCCTCAAGGCCCTGTGGTCGGCCACCCTGGCCACGGTGATGACCGGCTGCGTGGCCGGGCTTTTCGCCCACGGCGGGGCGGGCCTGCTGGGCCTGGGGAATTAGGCGCCGCGGCGGCCAAACCCTTGTGCGCAAAGCTCGACAAAACCCACAACCTTTTGCTATGGTTAGAAGCTCCTTGCCCTGACGGCGATAATCCTGCGGTATGACGGCGTAATGAGCGATCAGGCGAACACACCACCCAACGGCGTCCCGCCGTCCGACCAGGCTAAGAGCCTGGTCTGGCTGACCATCAGCCCCGACGGCCTGACCGCGGCGCTCTCGGGCCGGGCCGAGGCCGGGGTTGATCGCCGCCAGGTGCAGGTGCACATCACCAACCTGCTGCGCGAGCGCGGGGTCAAGTTCGGCCTGTCCTACGAGCACATGCGCGAGGCCATGCACCTGCTGCTGGAGGGCCAGGAGATCAAGGACTTGGTCATCGCCCAGGGCCAGCCCTGCGAGCCGCCCCAGGACGCCCGCATCGAGGTGCTGGTGGCCCTGCCCGATAAGCGGGCCTGGCGCCAGGACGACCAGGGCAACATCGATTTCCGCGACCGCGGGGCCTGGCCCACGGTGGAGGCCGGCACGCCCCTGGCGGCCCTGCATCCGCCCGCGCCGGGCAAGCCCGGCCGCAATGTGCTGGGCCAGGACATAAAACCGTCCGCGCCCCGGGTGCTCAGGCTTAAAAAAGGCCGCGGGGTGGAGCTGCAACAGGACGGCCGGGTGGCGGTGGCCACGGCCCGGGGCATCATCAACCGGCCCGAGGAAGAAAAGTTCGAGATCCTCGAAACCCTGGAGATCAAGGGCGACGTGGATTTCAACGTGGGCCACGTGGACTTCCCCGGCCTGGTGCGGGTGCATGGCGCGGTGCTGTCGGATTTCAGGGTGCGGGCCCACACTCTGGAGTGCGAGACCCTGGAAAACCGCAGCCGGGTGGAAGTGGTGGCCGATCTCAAGGTCAACGGCGGCATCATGGGCGCCATGGTCATCGCCGGCGGCAAGGTCACCGCCCGCTACGTGCGTCAGAGCCGCATTAACTGCGCCAGCGACTGCGTGATCTCCAACGAGATCGTCTCATCCCAGGTGATCTGCAACGGCCGGGTGGTGGTGAGCGCCAACGACGGGCGCATCGTCAACACCCAGGTCTCGGCCATCCGTGGGGTGACCACCACCGACCTGGTCAGCTCGGCCAAGAACAACACCCAGGTGAGCCTGGGCGTGCGGCCGGAGTTCGAGCAAAAGCTCACCGCGGTCAAGCGCCAGCTCACCGCCCTGACCCGGGAGGGCGCGCAACTGGAGGAGGTGCTGATCGGCCAGGAGGGCGAGCTCAGCGCCACCGAAGAGGAGCTGCGCGGCATCCTGGCCGCCCTGGCCGACCCCGAGCAACAGGCCCAACGCGAGAACCTGCTCACCCAGGTCCACATGATCAAGCCCCTGCGCGACACCCTGAAAGAGGGCGTGATCCAGGGCCGCCAGCGCCTGGAAGACATCGCCTACGAATCCCAGCGGCTTGGCGAGAAGCTGGCCGAGATGGAGGCCCTGCTGCCGCCCGGCACCGCCTGGCTGGACGTGCGGGGCAAGGCCGAGTCCGGCATCGAGATCCGCACCCCGCGCGCCTCCCTGATTCTGGAGCGCAACCAGGCCAGTTTCAGCGCCCGCGAGCGCGAGCTTAAAGACAAGGCCACCGGCACCAGCTCCTTTGTGGTGCACCTGGGCAACCTGCGCTCCGGGGCCTGAGCCCGCCGGCCACCGCCGCCCGGAACAAAAAACGCCCGGCCGTCATTGGCCGGGCGCAACGCTTTCGGGGCTGGTCGGAGATCAGCGGATCAGGCGGGTGACCTCCTGGTTGACCACGTTGTAGATCTCCTCGTCCGTGCCGTAGACATCCACCACTTTGGGGTGGTTTACCAGTTTTTCGATAATGAATGCGGTCACGTAGAGGCTGATGCGGTTGGGCCGCGCCACCAGGTTGCGCACCTGGGCGATGGCAAACTGGATATCGAAGTCCTCGGCGTGCAACAGCTCGCCCAGGGCCCCGGCCAATTGTTCCTCAACGTCGCGCAGGCTGTTGGTCTCCAGCAACTGGTTCTCCACCAGTTTCATGGCCAGGCGCTGCGCCAGTTGATCGG
This sequence comes from Pseudomonadota bacterium, assembly GCA_043805555.1. GTDB lineage: Bacteria > Desulfobacterota > Desulfarculia > Desulfarculales > Desulfarculaceae > JACRDC01. The sequence goes on along the minus strand of JAZDHW010000300.1, from coordinate 6,006 downwards.
CACAATCGGACAGTTGGTGCAGTTGACGCCCCCAGGCCGACTGGCGCGAACTCTCCAGCCGGGAGATGAGCGTCTCCTCGCGATAATTGGTATGGAAATCACCACCCATGGTGTAACCTTCCTGCTCAGGCCCGCCCCGGGGGCAGCCGCTTGGCACGGCGGGCATTCGGGGCGTGTCGTTCCGGCCGCCTTTCGATCAACCACCGCGCTGCATAACCCCGATGCCCGGCGGCCTTCGCAAACAACTGTGCTTGCCAGCTTTTATTAACACCCGCCGTGCACCTTGGCAACGGCTAGTTGGGATTAAGCGACCAAAAAAATGCATTTTGACGCTATTTTGCCTCCCTGCCCCCTTCACCTGGAGGACGAGGCCTGGCTGATCGAGACGGCCGGGGAGATGCCGGAGGTGGCGCTCGCCGAATCGCGCCATCACCTGGACGCGCTGGACCCGGCCGAGCTGGCCTGCCTGCAGGGCGCGGCGGTGCGCGGCTACTGGCGCATCATCGTCCGCGACCTGGACTATGCCCAAGTGGGGGGGTCGGCTTTCCGGGGCCTGGATCGCGGCCTGCAGAACCTGCTGCGCCTCAAAGGCTACCTGGCCCGCCTGGGTTGGGCCTGGCCGGCCGAATCCGCGGCCGAGCTGAGGGCAATGCTGGCCGCCTACCTGGACGCCGAGGCCGCGGCCCTGGCCGGCGGCCGGGCCTATGCCAGCGCCGCTGCGGCCACCGTGGCCGACCTGGCCGCGGAGCTGGGCCTGGGCCTGGCGGCCTGGCCCGCCTTGCTGGCGAACATGGCGGCCCTGCCGGTTCCGGATTTTCGGGGGCTTAGCGCCTTGGCCCGCCTGGCGGGGGCCGGCGCGGCGGCGGTGGCCAAGCGGCGCCGGGAAAAGGATGGCCTGGCCACGGTGGAAGTGCTGGACGCCCAGGGCCAGGCCCTGGTGCGGGTGGGCCTGCACCTCATGGGCGCGGCCGGGGTAGAGGACCCCGAGCTGCGCGCCCGCCTGGAAACGTTCTGGGGCCTGGTGGCCCTGCCCGAGGCCTGAGCCCCCGGCCCCCGCCCTGCTTACTTGCGGTGAGGGGCCAGCTTGTCCTTGATGATCTGGGGCACGCGGGCGCCCATCTTCTCGGCCTGGTCGGCGTGGCGGATGGCCTGGGGCCACTCCTCGCGCATCACGTAGGCCACGGCCAGGTTGATGTGGGCGTCGGCCAGGGCCGGGTCCATGGCCAGGGCCTTGTTGAACTCGTCGATAGCCTGACTCACCCGGCCGGTCTGGGCCAGCAGGGTGCCCAGGTTCACGTGCACCGCCACATATGCCGGGTTGAGTTCGAGGGCTTTGCGATAGAGCTTTTCAGCCTCGGCGGCATGGCCCAGGCTGGCCAGGACCAGGCCCAGGTCGTTGTAGGCCTCCTCCTTGAAGGGATCGGCGGCGATGGCGGCCTTGAGCTCGGTCTCGGCCTTGGCCAGGTCGCCCTTGGCCAGGTCCAGGTTGCCCAGGCGGTAGTGGGCCTCGGCCAGCTCAGGCTCCAGGGCCAGGGCATGCTGGAAGCGGTTGACGGCCTCCTCCTGCCTGCGCTGATCCAGGGCGATCAGGCCCAGGGAGAGATAGGCCCGGGCTACCTTGGGGTGGTCCTTGATCAGGCGCTGCAACAGCTCGGTGGCAGCCTGGGCCTGGCCGGTGCCGGCCAGCACGTTGGCCTCGAACAAGGTGGCCTGCCAAAATCGGTTGTCGCTCTGGCGGGCCTGGCGGAACAGGGTCAGGGCCTCGGCGTCATTGCCGTCGAACATGGCGATAAAGCCCTGGGCAAAGGTGCTCACCGCCTTGGCCTGGAGTTGACCGGCCAGGCTGGCCCGCACGATCTCCAGCAAAAACAAGGCGCTGTCCTCGCGGGGGTTGAAGCCCAGGGCGCGGCTGAGGTCGGCCTCGGCCGCCTTGGCGTTGCCGCCGGCCAGCCGCTCCAGGGCGGCCATCACCTGCTGGCGGGCCGCCAACTGGGGGGTCTCCGGTTGCAGGTTCTGCGGCGGGGCGGCCGTCTGGGGATGCGGGGTCGCGGCAGAGCCGCCCGGCAGGCGCGGGGCCAGGGGCGCGGCGGGTGCGCCGGCCCGGGGCGCGGGCGCAACGGCGGCCTGGTCAAAGCGCATCAGCAGGTTGTAGCCCTCCTCGGTGGGGATCACCGCGCTGGGCTGGCCAGGGCGCAGGCCGGCCAGGGCCTGCTTGTACTCAGCCCGCAGGCGCTTTTCCGGCACCAGGCCCAGGCGGCCGCCCCGGCTGGCGGTGGGGCCCACCGAGTATTGCTTGGCCAGGGCCTCGAAACTTTCGCCCTTCATCAGGCGCTGGCGCAGCGCCTCGGCCGCCGCCTTTTGCTTCACGGTGATCACGCCCAGGTCCACCTCCTGGGCCTGCACCGCGGGAACCGCCAGGAAAACCAAGGCTATCAGGGCTGCCAGCGCCAGGCGGGGGCCGCGCATGTGTCTCTCCTTGCTTCTAGCATCACAGGACCGGGAGCGGGGCCTGCGCCCCGGCCCGGACCGTTTGCGGCCCCCCGCGCCCGCCGCGCCGCCCCGCCCGCTGCCGGGGGCGGGCCTGGGTCGCGCAACACGCGGGATGGCCTGGCCTTTTGCTACGGGCTCCAAGTAAACCCGCGGCCGCGCTTTATGTCAACCGCTTTCCCGGCCCTGGCTGTATCGCAGCTTGACACCTTGGTGCCCCTCTGCTACTTAGAAATCCTTTCGGTTATGCTGTCTTCAACCACCTCCAGGGGGGACGCCCGGCCCGGACCGGGACCTGCGGAGCGAACCTATGGCCAAAGGCAAGATCGAGATCGACCGCGAAAGATGCAAGGGCTGCGAGCTATGCATCTCGGTCTGCCCCAAGCAGCGCATCGGCGTCAGCAAGGGGCTTAATCAAAAAGGCTATTATCCCGCCGAGTTCACCCCGGCCGAGGGGAAAGAGGCCTGCACGGGCTGCACGCTGTGCGCAGTGATCTGCCCGGACCTGGCCATCGAGGTGTACCGTGACTAGGGTATTGATGCGCGGAAGCCATGTGCTGGGCGAGGCCGCGGTGCGCGCCGGCTGCCGTTACTATTTCGGCTATCCCATCACCCCCCAGAACGAGGTGCCCGAGTTCATGAGCGGGCGCCTGCTGGATGTGGGCGGCACCTTTGTGCAGGCCGAGAGCGAGGTCGCCTCCATCAACATGGTCATCGGCGCTTCCATGGCCGGGGCCCGGGTGATGACCACCTCCTCCAGCCCGGGCGTGAGCCTGAAACAGGAGGGCATCAGCTACCTGGCCGGCCTGGAGCTGCCCGCGGTCATCGGCAACATGATGCGCGGCGGTCCCGGCCTGGGCAACATCGCCCCGGCCCAGAGCGATTACTTCCAGGCCACCCGGGGCGGCGGCCACGGCGACTACCGCTGCATCGTGCTGGCCCCGGCCTCCTGCCAGGAGCTGTGCGACCTGACCATCCGGGCCTTCGACCTGGCCGACAAGTACCGCAACCCGGTGCTGATCCTGGGCGACGGCATGATGGGCCAGATGATGGAGCCGGTGGTCTTCCCCGAGATGGTGGACCCGGCCAGCCTGCCGGTCAAAGACTGGGTGCTCACCGGCGCCGCCGGCCGGCCCTCGCGCAGCATCCTGTCCCTGCTCCTGGACCCCAATGTCCTGGAGGCCCACAACTACAAGCTGACCCGCAAGTACGACGCCATCACCCGCAACGAGGTGGACTGGGAGACGTATCTTTGCGACGACGCCCGCCTGGTGGTGGTGGCCTTCGGCACCGCGGCGCGCATCGCCAAGGGGGCCATCAAGCGGGTGCGGGAGATGGGCATGCAGGTGGGGCTCTTCCGGCCCAAGACCCTGTGGCCCTACCCCTATGACGCCCTGAACGAGCTGTCGCGCTCGGTGCGCCATTTGCTGGCCTTTGAGATGAACTCCGGCCAGATGGTGGAGGACGTGCGCCTGGCCGTGGGCGACCAGGCCCAGGTGCATTTCTACGGCCGGCCGGGCGGGGTCATCCCCACCCCGGAGGAGGTGGCCCACCAGATCAGCCATTACTACTATGGCGCCCACCTCCACCAGGCCGACGCGGACCAGCGCCGGGCGGGAGGGCAGTCATGAAGCAGCTAACCGCTAGGCCCAAGAGCCTCAAGCCCAACGTCTTCCACTACTGCCCCGGCTGCGGGCACTCCATCATCCACCGCCTGGTGGCCGAGGCCATCGACGAGCTGGGCATCCAGGAAAAGACCATCGGCGTGCCGCCGGCCGGCTGCGCGGTGCTGGCCTACAACTACTTCGACGTGGACATGGGCGAGGCCCCCCACGGCCGGGCCCTGGCCGTGGCCACCGGCCTGAAGCGCGTGATGCCCGACAAGGTGATCTTCACCTACCAGGGCGACGGCGACATCGCCGCCATCGGCACCGCCGAGACCATCCACGCCGCCAACCGCGGCGAGAAGATCACCGCCATCTTCGTCAACAACGGCACCTACGGCATGACCGGCGGCCAGATGGCCCCCACCACCCTGGTGGGCATGGGCTCCACCACCACCCCCCAGGGCCGCAACCCCGACCGCGACGGCACGCCCCTGGATCTCACCCAGATGCTGGCGGTGGCCAAGGGCAGCGCCTACCTGGAGCGGGTGGCGGTGAACTCGCCCAAAAACATCAAGAAGGCCGCGGCGGCCATCAAGAAGGCCTTCCAGGTGCAACTGGACGGGCTGGGCTTCGCCCTGGTGGAGGTGCTGTCCATGTGCCCCACCAACTGGAAGCAGAGCCCGGTGGCCGCCCTGGAGTGGATCGACAAGACCATGACCCAGGTCTTCCCCCTGGGAGTGATCAAGGACGTGACCGGCTACGCCAGCAAGGGGGAGGAAGCATGACCGTTAAGAGCGTATTCGCCGGCTTTGGCGGCCAGGGCGTGCTGATGATGGGCTACCTCCTGGCCCTGACCTCCATGCGCGAGGGCAAGGAGGTCACCTACCTGCCGGCCTACGGGGCCGAGGTGCGCGGCGGCACCGCCAACTGCACCGTGGTGGTCAGCGACGAGGAGATCGCCAGCCCGGTCTCCAGCAGCCCGGACGTGGCGGTGGTGATGAACCACCCCAGCCTGATGAAGTACGTCAACGTGGTGCGCAGCGGCGGCACCATCCTGGTCAACAGCTCCCTGGTGCAGGCCAAGGTGGGACGCAGCGACGTCAACGTGGTGGAGGTGGCGGCCAACGAGCTGGCTCACGAGCTGGGCGAGGATCGTTCGGCCAACGTGGTCATGATGGGCGCCTTCGCCCAGGTGACCGGCCTGCTGGGGCTGGGGGCCTTCCAGGCCGCCCTGGCCGAAACCAACCTGGGCAAGAAGCCCAAGGTGCTTGAGCTGAACCGCAAGGCCTTGGAGGTGGGGGCTGCGGCCGCCCGCCGGGCCATTGGCAAGGAGTAGAGGCCATGACCGTCAAGCAGATCACCATCCGCATCCCCAACCAGCCGGGCCAGCTTTCGCGCATCAGCGAGATGATGGGCGACGCCGGGGTCAACATCGTGGCCCTGTTCGTCTCCACCGCCACCCCCGGCGGCGAGGGCATGATGCGTTTCGTGGCCGACAACCCGGAAAAGGCCGCCAACGTACTGGCCGGCCAGGGCATCCCCACCGAGACCGGCGAGGTGATCGCCGCCGAGACCCCCCACCACGCCGGCGGCCTGCTGGCCGTGCTCAATCCGCTCAAAAGGGCCGGGGTCAACGTGGAGTACCTCTACCCCTGCATCCAGACCGGCGAGGCCACCATCCTCATCCTGGGCGTGGCCCAGATCAATGAAGGCGTGGAGGCGCTGAAAAAGGACTGGATCCGGCTCTACGGCGACGAGCTTTACAACATGTGACAGCGCCCCCCCCGCGATCACATGGTCTTCGGTAAAAGCCAGAATACGGGCGGGGGTAAAACCCCCCCCAAACAAAACACAAAAAAAAAAAGATTGTGTTTTTGGGGGGGGGGGGGTTAGAACCGCCCCGGGTTTTAAA
>JAZDHW010000299.1:0-2938 GCA_043805555.1 Pseudomonadota bacterium | reverse complement strand
CCTTCCTCCAGCAACGCCTTGAGCCGGTTCACGGCGTCGTAGAAGCCGGCCTCGCTCTGGCTCCAGAAAAGCTGGCCCAGGCGCTCCAGGTCGCCCTGGTTGGACTTGACCTTGGCGCCGGAGCCGAACCAGGCCTCCTTGAGGCAGCCGGCCATGGTCTTGGCCGCCTGGCTGGCCGTCTCCACCAAGGCCTTGACGCCGGCCTCGTATTCCGGGCGCAGGTGGGGCTCCACCGTCACCAGGGGCATGCGGCTGTCCACCCAGGCGCGGGCTTTCTTGTTGTCCATGTCGTAGCCAAAGGCCCAGAGCCGGCGCGAGGCCGGGTCGTCAGCCAGGCCGGTCAGCCCGCGCCGGCGCTCGTCGAACAGGGCGATGGCCTGGGCGCGGGCCACGATGGTCTTCTCGGCCCCGTCGGTTTTGCGTTTGTCGTCTTGTCCGCTGGCCACGGCCAGGCCCAGCCAGTGGCGGTAGTTCAGCCCGCCGGACGGACCCTTGACCGCAATGGGCTGGCCGTCCTTCCAGTAGTAGGGCGAAAGCGGATGCAACCACGGCCCTTCGTATTTGATGCCGTTGGGGCGCAGGAGAAAGCCCGCGACCAGGGGCTGCGGCCCCCGGCCGCACAGGCTGCACGCTCCCGTCTCCACCCCGGCGGCGAAATCCACCCAGACCCGGCGGGGCATGCCCCAGAAGGCCTGGGCCGGGTCGGCCTGGGCGGGGGTGACGCGGGTTTCCTTGTCGCTCTGGGGCGAAGGCCCCAGCCAGGGGAAGATGCGCGCCGGCTCGGCCGCGCGGGGCTCCTTGGCCCAGAACCGGCCCGCCGGCTGCGCCGCCAGCCAGACCGTTTCCCAGAGGCTGCGCCCCAGGGCCAGGGTGGTGAGGGGGCCGCCGCCGCGCAGGGAGGTGAAGTGCCCCCGGCCGCCGCTGGGGGCGTAGGTTTGCAGGGTGTGTAGGGCCGCGGCCAGGCAGGGGCGGCACAGGGCCTGCACCTGGCCGCGCTTAATGAAATGATCCTTGTTGTCCTTTTCCTTGGTGGGCTCGGGCTGCTCGATCAGCAGGAGATGGGAAGGCCAGCGTTCGGCCTTGGCGGGCAGGGTTTGTTGCATGAAGCGCGGGCCGGGGCCGTCCAGGTCGAAGGCGTGGGCCACCTCCATGAAGGCCCGGCGCAGTTCCTCCGGCGGCGGGGGGTCGCGCCAGGCCTGGTGCCAGGCCTTTTCGTCCGGCGGGGGCCAGGCGGTCTGCACCAGGCCGATCAAAAATTCGGTGAGCGCGCCGTTGAAGTCCGGCCGGGGAGCATCCACGGCCAGGAAAGGGCTGTCGCCGTCGGAACCCCGGTCGGTCAGCCGCCAGGGCTCCACCAGTTCCACCCCGCCGCCCCGCCGCCGCAGGGGCAGCCAGGGCTCCGCCATCAGGTTGTAGGGCATCGGTCCCCCCGAAAAAAGAGCATGAAGTGGGGCAGGGTCAATCCCCGCGTGGGCGGGGAACATGCGTCAAGCCGGTAGGTCGTAATCGGTCAAAGCCAGGCGCACTCTCGCGGTTCTCAACATCACCGCTGGATAATTATATCAACACCTGTAGCCTTGTGGTAAGAAATTTCCACTGCCTCCTGCCGGTGATTCACCGCCCTGCCCTGCCAGGCGCCGTCCGGCCCCGGCTCCAGGGCGATGAGCAGGGCGTAACGGCATTGATCGGCCATGGCGGCCTTGGCCTGGGCCAGGGCCGCGGCCAGGGCCGGACCGGGGCGGGGATCCTCGCCGGCCACCAGGCCGCGCCGCACCCGCGCCTGGCTCAGCTCCCAGGCCAGCATGCCCTCGCCAGCGTCCCAGGGGCGCAAGACGCCGGCCTGCCAGCGGGCCAGGCGCAGCACCACGTTGGGCGGCCCCAGGCGGGTGGGCGTGTCCTCGCCCCAGGGCACGTCGCCGAGGGCGTAGCCCCGCTCCGGGTCCAGGCAGTGCAGCCGGCCCAGGGAGCGTTCGGCGCTCTCGTTGCCCTCCTCTTTCTCCTCAATTCCCCGCAATGCCTTTGGCACCTGCTCGGCGGCTTCATCGCCATAGACGCCCTCCACCAGCTCGCGGGCGCGTTCTGGCAGCCGCAGGCGGGGGGATGCGGCCAGGCGGTTGGCGGTCAGCCAGAGCTGGCCCGGCCGGGTGTAGACGAAGGAAGCCTTTTCCAGGAAGGACCGGAACCAGCCGCGCGGGGCGTCGGGGGTGGGCGGCGGGGAGAGCACCAGCAGCTCCGGCTCGGCCAGGGGGCGGTGGACGCGTTGGTGGCGGTGCAGGCGGCCGGCCCGCTGGATGATTAAATCCATCGGGGCCAGGTCGGAGGCGAGCAGGTCGAAGTCCAGGTCCAGGGATTGCTCCACCACCTGGGTGGCCACCAGGACGCGGCCGGCCCGGTCCTGGGGGCGGCTGTGGGGGCCGAAGGCGTTCAGCACCCGGTCTTCGATGGCCAGGCGGTCGGCCATGGCGAAGCGGGCGTGGAAAAGCTCCACCCCGCCCGGCTCCAGGCCCGGCTCGGCCCGCAGGTCGCGGTAGGCCCGCATGGCGTCGTCCACGGTGTTGCGAATCCAACAGGCGCAGCCGCCGGTCCGCGCGGTTTGCGCCAGACGCTCCCGGATGGCGGCCTCGTCGTGGACGAGCCGCACCCGCAGCTCGCGGCTCAGGCCGGGGGCCAGGGGCACCGGCTCCTCGTGCAGCCGGCCGGCTTGCAGGCAGGTGGCCAGGGGATAGGCCAGGCTTCTGGGCTGGTCGATCTCGCCCGCCAGACCCAGGCCACGGGCGAAGGCCTCGGTCAACTGCCGCCGGGTCTTCAGCGGCAGGGTGGCCGAGAGCAGCACGGCGCTGCCGCCCAGGGCGGCCTGGAAGCGCAGCAGGCCGGCCAGCAGCTCGGTGGTGTAGGCGTCGTAGGCGTGCACCTCGTCGGCGATCAAGAGCGAGCGGCC
>JAZDHW010000298.1:0-2636 GCA_043805555.1 Pseudomonadota bacterium | reverse complement strand
GGGCCCGCCCCTGCGCCCCGCCCCGCCGCCGCACTTTAACGGTTACAAACTCCAGCCGGACCGGCATAATTGCGCCGGGGGGCGCAACTAGGGCCGGGGTTTGCCGCATGTCCGACTTGATCCAACCCATCCAGGCGGCGGTGGTCCAGCGCCAGACCGAGGCGGTGGAGGGCCTCATCCGTGCGGCCCTGGCCCAGGGCGTCAGCCCGGAGGCCATTCTGGAGCAGGGCCTGGTGGCCGGCCTGGACGCGGTGGGCCGGGAATTCGGCCAAAAAACCATCTTCGTGCCCGAGCTGCTCATCTCCGCCGCGGTGGTGAAAAAGGGTCTGGCGCTTTTGCGCCCCCTGCTCAGCCGGCCGGCCTCGGGCCACCGGGGCCTGGTGCTCCTGGCCACGGTCAAGGGCGACCTGCACGACATCGGCAAGAACATCCTGGCCATGATGCTGGAGGGGGCCGGCTACCGGGTGGTGGACCTGGGGGTGAGCGTGCCGGCGGCCGAGGTGGTGGCCCAGGTGGCGGAGCTCAAGCCCGCGGTGGTGGGGCTCTCGGCGCTGTTGACCATCACCATGAGCGAGATGGGCAAGGTGGTGGAGGGCCTGCGCCGCCGCGGCCTGCGCCAGGGCGTGGTGGTGATGGTGGGCGGCGCGCCGGTGGACGCCGAGTTCGCCCGCCGCATCGGGGCCGATCTGTATTGCCCCACCCCGGCCGAAGCGGTGGAGCGCCTGGGCCGGCTCCTGGGGCGGGGCTAGGCCGGCGCGGCGGCCAGGCCGGGCTGGATCTCCTGGCCCGGCGCCACCCGGAAAAAGTGCTCGGCCGGGTAGGGGCCGTGCAAGAGCTGGCGGAAGTATTCCGGCTCGCCGGTCAATTCCTGGAATTGCATGCCGAAAAACTCCGCGTTGGCCTGGGCGCGCGCCCGCAGGGCGCCCATGGGCAGGGCCCCGGTGTCTATCAGCGTCACCAGGGTGTAGTGCTTCAGCTCCTCGCGCATCACCCACTCGGCATTCTCGCGCCCCACCCGCTGGGTGTACTCGTCCTCCATGATGCCCAACGGGTCCTTACCCTCGGCCACCCAGCCGGGGGTCAGGTAGTAGGTGCCTGGGTTTTCCGAGGACAATTCGGCGTAGCGGGTCAGGGAGCCCATGAACAGGGCGATGCAGTCGTGGGCCTTGGGCACGATGATCTCGGCCGTGCGCGCGCGCACCCCGGCGATGCCGTTGCTGCACAGGCCGTAGCCCAGCACCACCTGGGCCACGCTGCCGCCGGCCTGGTCGATGCGGGCCTGGATCAGCGGGGCCATGTCCTGGGGGGTGCGGTGCAGGCTCTGGTCCAGGTAGACGATGCCGAGATCCGGGATGCCGGCGCTGAGCGCGGCCAGCTCGGGCTCCATCACCCGGCAGGCGATGACCAGGCGGGGGGTGCGGGCGGGGATGGGCGGGGTAGGCGCCATGATTGCCACCTTGCTGCGGTTGTCGATGCGGGTTCGGGCTGGGCCTAATGCTAGCACAGGCCGCGGCCGCGGCCAGGGCCGGGGCCAAAAATCGCCGCCCTGATCACGCCGGACGCGGGTGCGCCCTCGTTAAATATAGGCGCGCGACGGCCCGGCATTCTATAATTAGGTGCACGCCCCATTGGCGGGGCGGGCAAACACCTAACCTTGGGGGGGCCGAGGTAAACAGCATGGGCATCGTGACCGTATCGCGCCAGGTGGGCAGCTATGGCGACGAAATCGCCGAGATGGCGGCCAAGCAGTTGGGTTATGAATTCATCGACCGCGACCACATCCACAAGCTGGCCCAGGCCTGCGACCTGCAGTTCAAACAGGCCTGCGAAGCCTATGAGGCCGAGGTCAAACCCCACGGGTTCTTCGAGCGCCTGACCTTCAGCAACCCGGCTCACGCCGCGCTCTTTGCCAGCCTCAATTACGAGTTGGCCAAGAAGGGCAACGTGGTCATGGTGGGACGCGGGGCCCAGGTGGTGCTCAGCCACCTGCCCGGCGTGCTCAAGGTGCGGGTGGTGGCTCCCAGCGAGGTGCGGGTGGAGCGGGTGGCCAGCCGCATGAAGCTGAACCTGGAAGACGCCCAGGAGTTCGTGCGCAAGTATGACCACGAGCGCCGGGCCCTATTGGAGGCCGTGTACGAGTACGACCTGTTCGACTGGAAGAACTTCGACCTGGTCATCAACACCGCCGCCCTGGCCGCCGAGGACGCCGCCGACATGATTGCCCTGGCGGCCAAGCGCCTGGACGCCAAGTACGACCAGGCCAAGATGGGCCCGGTGCTGGCCAGCCTGGCCTTTGCCAAGCGGGTGGAGAGCGCGGTGAAGAAGCAGGTGGAGACCATGTACTCCCAGGACATCGTGGTGGCGGTGGAGGAGTCCGGCGAGGTCACCCTGCGCGGCCTGGCCACCGACGCCCGCACCAAGGCCCTGGCCGGCGAGGCCGCGGCCAAGGTGGAGGGCGTGACCCGGGTGAACAACAACCTCACCGTGACCCAGTTCGGGGTCTAGGTGTGTGTCGGAGAAAGCCATCCAAGGCTTTCTCCTCTTGGAACTTGCCAAAAGTGAATTTTGGCAAGTTCTCGGAATGGCGCCAAAAATTAATTTGGCGCCAATCCGGGCGGGCCGTCCAAGGCCCGCTC
>JAZDHW010000297.1:0-10214 GCA_043805555.1 Pseudomonadota bacterium | reverse complement strand
TGATTGACCAGACCCCGGAGCCCTTGGGCTCCAGCTCGTGCAGGTTCAGCTTGCGGTGATGGGGATCGGAGGAGAAGAGCGTCAGCGCTTCGTCAACCCTTCCTCGTTTAGCCTCGCTCAAATCCTTATAAGCTTTCGTGAACCGCTTGTGCCTACTTATCGCTCCCGGTTTCTGCATCTTTCCTTAACTCCCGTATAAAATCAGTCATTTTATTATAGGGACCCTCGGTGTTCACACCGTCGCGGGCCTCGGCCGCCAAACGAATAAGCTCGGCCATTTCCTCGGGCTTGAAACTGGTCTTGGCGGCCGGGATCACCTGCATGGGCCGCAGGATTGCCCCGCCGTCCGGCGTGGGCACGATCTCGATCTGCCCTCCCACCATAAAGCGGTCACGCAACTGCCTAGGCAGAGTTATCTGAAAACGCTCGCGTACCGTAACCAAGGACATCGCAACACCTCAAATGCATCACAAGTAATTTCGCATTTTCGATTATTCTGATTTTCTGCAAAACATACCGCGCCAGTGGCCGCCCGTCAAGACAACGCCCGCAAAAAAAACCCAGCCCCGCAACTGGGGGCCGGGTTTGGCTTTTACGCGCTGTCGGGCCGCGGCTAGCGGGTCCGGCTGGCGGCCTCGGGGGTCAGGGTCAGGGTCTCGTCGCTGAAGATGGCAAACCGCAGCCAGTCAAAGGCGAGCTTCAGCAGCTCCAGGTCGTTGGCCTCGGCCAGCTCCAAACGCTGCGCCGGGATGGCGAAGACCTGCCGGAAGCGGGTGCTGTTGATGAACTTGCGGAAGCTCTCCAGGTCGTAGCAGGCCATCATGAACATCTGCATCTTGCGGGCGATGACCTGGGGGTCGGGGTCCGGGGCCTGGCGGGTGATGATGGGCAAAAACAGGTCGTTGACGTAGTTGTAGGTCTCCAGGCCCTGGTCCTGGGTCCATTCGGCCGGGGTCCAGTGGCGGCCCTGGGCAAAGCCCTGGCAGTGGTCCTCGCGCACCAGGAAAAAGGCCTCCGCGCTGGGCCCGCCGTCGCGGCCGCCCTTGGTGGCCCGGCCCAGGGGATAGGTGCGACAGGCGCCGGGGCGGTCCTCGTAGACCGTGCAGCCGCCCTGGCCCAGGAAGGGGCAGGTGTGCTCCGGGTCGTCGGCGCGCATGGCCAGTTGCGGCATGGGCCAGCCGTTCTGGCCGGTCTCCATCTCGGCGTAGCGCTCGATGAACTCCAGGCTGGTGATGCCCAGGCGGCGCTTGAGGCGCAGGGCGTCGTAGGGGGTCAGCCACAGGGTGAGCCGCCGGCAGCACTGGTTGAAGCAGGCCACGCCGGGATGGCAGGCGAAGGTGAAGCCCTCCTCCTTGAGCTCCTGTAAGCGGCCGTCGTGGAGCGGAGGGATCATTTGGCCTTCTTCCCGGCCTTGTCCGCACCCTCCTTGAGCTTCAGCGACTTCTGGCCAAAGAGGCCGAAGCGCACCCAGGCATAGCCCAGCTCCAGCAGGATGTTGTCGTCGGTCTTGATGGCCTCGATCAGCTCGGGCTCCAGCTCGAAGCGGTCCAGGAAGCTGGTCTTGAACACGAACTCGCGGAAGCGGTCCATGTCCCACAGGGCCATGAGCAGCATCTGCTGGATCTGCTCGTTGGTGATGTCCAGCTCGCGCAGGAACTCGTGGGCGGCCAGGGAGTCGTAGGAGCCGTCCATCTCCTTGGACTGGGTGGCGCCCTGGTCCATCAGCCACTCGCGCACCTTCCACTGATCGCCCTTGGCCAGGCCGTGGCAGCGCTCCGGGCTGGGGATGAGGCGGTAGCCGCCGGCGAAGCGCTCGTCCAGGGGGAACATGCGGCAGGCCCAGGGCCGGTGCGGGTAGACGATGCAGCCGTGGGGGCGCACGAAGTGGCACTTGAGGTTCTCGTCGGCGTTCATGCGCAACTGCACCAGGGGCAGGTGCTTGTCGGGCATGATGACCAGGTCGGTGTATTTTTCCAGAAACTCGCCCGAGGTGAGCCCCAGGGCCTTCTTGAGCCGGATGACGTCGTAGGGGGTGAGGAAGATGGTGACGTCGCGGCAGCAGGAGGTGAAGCACTCCAGGCCTTTATGGCAAGCAAAGGTGAACTCGTCCTCCAGGACAAGCTGGTTCTTGACTTCGCTCATGTGTTTCCTTGCCTTCCCGGTGGCCGGGCGGGGTAAAGTGGTTTACAGCCTGAAATTATCGTTGTTTTTTACCAGCGGGCGCGCGGGCGGTCAATTGGTTTGTGGCTAATTGCACAGCGCGGTCCGGCGGGCTTGGCATGGTTTTTGGCTTTCAGATGCAAAAACCCATGCCAAGCCCGCCGCAACGAGCCTCGCGCCGGCTCCGCCCTTGGCATGGCTTTTTGCTTGTGGGCTAGCGGGCCAGGGACGTCCCGCCGGCCGCGCCAGCGGCCGAAGGCCGGGCAAAACCACGGGGTCCCCACAAAGCGTAAGCTTTGTGGGGTGGAGTCACGCTTTTGCCCGGCCGTGGCAATTTAAGCCATGGATGGCTTTTTTTGCCTCCTGCAGACGCCCACAGCAAAACCTCATGCCAAGGGTCTCGTTTCTTATCCCTGCGCCCGCTCCCGCTTGGCCGCCACTCCGGCCAGGAACTTGGCCGCGTCCACGAGGAAGCGCACGTGGCTGGCCCGGCAGACCTGCTCCACCCCGTCGTGGGCGCTGATGGCAAAGACCAGCTTGCGGCCGGCGGCCTCGACAAGATCGGCGGTGGCGGTGACGGTGAAACCCTCGGGCGTGGGGGCCAGGTGGTCCATCTCCATGCGCGCGCCCACGGTCATCTGGCCGGGGTCCAGGTGGGGCGTGAGCACCGCGATGGCCGCGCCCTCCAAGAGCGTCATCAGGGTCATGGAGGAGAGCACGTCCACGCCGGGGTTGCCGTAGGACGAGGCCAGGTCCGCGCGGGTCACGGTGGCGCTCAGGCTGGCGCTGAGGCCGGGTTTCAGGTCGCTGCCGGGCATGTGGGTAGGTCTCCTTGCTGGGGGCCGGCTCAGGCCGGATTGGCGTCGCTGGGGGCGTCTGCGGCCAGGGGCAGGTGGATGGTGAAGACGCTGCCCTGTCCGGGGGTGGAATCCACCCTCACCTCGCCGCCGTGCTCGGCCACCAGCTTCTGGCTTACGGCCAGGCCCAGGCCGGTGCCGCGCGATTGCTTGGTGGTGAAAAAGCGGGTGAAGAGCTGGGCCACCACCTCCGGGGCCATGCCGGTGCCGTTGTCGCTGACGACGAACTGGATCTGGCCGGGCCGGCGGCGGGCCTCCACCCGCACCTGGGGGGCCTGTCCGGCGGGGTAGTCCTTCTCGTGGCAGGCGTCCACCGCGTTGGTCAACAGGTTCAAAAGGGCGCGGGTGAGCAGGTCCGGGTCCAGGGGTAGGTCCGGGCCGGGGTCGCAGTCGGCGCTGAGCGCCACCCCGGCCTGGGCCGCGGCCGGGCCCACCATGGCCAGCACCGCCTCCACCAAAGCGGCCGGGTCGGTGGGACGGGGGTCGGGCTCGCGTTCGCGGGTGTAGCTCAGCATGTCCAGGCTCAGGTCGCTGATGCGGCCGATGCAGGCTTGCACGGTCTGCCAGCCCTCCTGCACCCGCGGGGCCAGGCCGCGGGCCAGGCCCGAGTCCACCAGGTAGGCCCCGCCCTTGAGGCCGAAAAGGATGTTCTTGATGCAGTGGGCCAGGCCGGCCACGGTCTGGCCGATGGCGATCAAACGCTCGCTCTCGATGAGCTGGCGCTTCAGGCGGTTCTCCTCGGTCACGTCGCGGCTGATGCCCACGGTGCCCAGCACCCGGCCCTGGCCGTCCTTGAGGCGGGCCAGGGACAGGGTTATCTCCACCTGGCGGCCGTCCTTGGCCAAGAGCACGGCAGGGTGGTTGTTCACCGCCTCCTCGGCCACGATGCGGCGCATGAGGCTCTGGCGCAGCTCGGGCTCCTGCCAGACCTCGCCCACCGGCCGGCCCTTGAGTTCGCCGGGTTCATAGCCCAACAGGCGCGCGCCGGCCGGGTTGATGGTCACCACCCGGCCCTCCAGGTCGGTGGTGATGATGATGTCGCTGGCGTTGGTCAGCACGGCCTCCATGTAGTCGTGGGCCTGGCCGACCTCCTCCTCCAGGGCCTTCTCCTCGGTCACGTCGTGGGAGATGATGGACAGGGCCGTCATCTGGCCCTGGTGGTCCAGGATGGGGTAGCGCACCGTGTGCAGCCAGCGGCCGCGCCCGCCCAGGCTGACCATCTCGTCAAAGCACAGCGGCGACCGGCACTGGCGCACCAGCTTTTCCTGCTCCAGCATGGCCCTGGCCACCGCGGGCGGATAGACCTCGAAGTCGCTCCTGCCCCGGATGGCCTCCGCCGTGAGCCCGCTCAACTCCAGATAGGCCGGGTTGGCGTAGAGGTAGCGCCCGTCCAGGTCCTTGATGCTGATCAGCTCCTGGGCGCTTTCCATCAGGGCCATGAGCTTGCCCTCGGTCTCGCGCAGCTCGGCCTCCAGGCGCACCCGGCTGGTTACGTCGCGCACGCCCTCCACCACCTGGATCACCCGCCCCTGGCTGTCGAAGATGGGCGTGGCACTGACTTCCTCATAGGCCGCGGGCCCCCCGGCCCGGCCCCGGTTGTGCATCACCACCACCGGGGCCCGGGTCTCCATCACCCGGCGGAAGGGGCAGGCCACTCCGTGCCGGTCGCAGGGCTCGGCCAGGCCGTAGCGCATCTGGTGGCAGGTGCGGCCCAGCACCTGGTCCTGGCCCAGGCCGGCGGCCTGCAAAAAGGTGCGGTTGACCATGACGATGCGCATGCGTGGGTCTAAAACCATGATGCTGTCGGTGAGCGAATCCAGGATCTCCTGGAACCAGTCGCGCTCGCGCTTCAGGGTTGCCTCGGCCTGGCGCTCCACCTGGGTCTTGTCCATCTCGATCTGCACCAGGTCCCAGAGCAGGCGGGCGCCGCGATGATCGATGATGCTCACGTTCTTGGGCGTATGGCGCAGCAGGCGCTCGCGCACGCCGGGGTGGCCGGTCAGCTCTATGATCAAGTTCAAGCCGGGCAGTGAGAAGAGGTGGCTGAAATCGCCGGCGGTGTAAATGCCCATCTCCTGGGCGCGCAGGATGCCGGGGGCGTGGGGGTCGGGGTCGGCCACGCCCACCACGGCCAGGTTAAGCGGGCGCAGCCGCGCCTGGTCCAGAATGGCCAGCAGGTCCTCGCAGGCCTTGCCGCCGCCGATGATGGCCGCGCGCAGGGGCAGCCGGGCCTGGGCTCCGCGCCGGAGCGAAGGTTGGTCGGGGGGCATGGGGGGGGCGTGGTTGGTTACGGGCGGCACGCGGGTGGCTCCGCTGGGGTGTCGGCCGCGTCGGTGGTCGGGTGGTGCAATCCTAACAAGCTAGGTGACGGCCGTCCATGGCTTTTTGGCCCGCAACCCCGGCGGCGGGTTGGCTGCGCCGGGCCGGGCGGGGATTGGCGGCGGACAATGGGCGGCGGCTTGGCAAGGCTTTGCGGGGGGTTGCTTGACACCCCCCAACCCCCATGATAAAAAAGCGAATCTCCGGCTAGGGCCGTTAACTCAGTTGGTAGAGTATCTGCCTTTTAAGCAGAGAGTCGCGTGTTCGAGTCACGCACGGCCCACCAGTTACCCGGTCCCCATCGTCTAGCCAGGTCCAGGACACCGGCCTTTCACGCCGGCGACACGGGTTCGAATCCCGTTGGGGACGCCAAAATATAACAAGGGGTTAGCCTGACCGGCTAGCCCCTTTGTTTTTATTTTGAGACGATTTTTGAGACGATTCTGGGAGGACCAGCAGGCTTAGGGTCTCACGCGTACCCGTGTAATTGCCCTCCAGATATATCTCGGTCGTGCCCAATCGACGGTGCCTGAGTATCTGCTGAACGCCCTTGGCCCCCACCTTATGGATGTCGGCAAGGTACTTGGCCACCGAATGCCGAATGTCGTGAAAGCCAAACGGCTCCACCCCGGCCAGGTCGCACAGCCCAGGATAGCGCTTCTCTCCTACGGCTAGCGGGCGGGTGTAGCCCAGCAACAACCGCTGAGCCCTCTGCTCGCCGGCCAGGTTTTGTCCGCGCTGGTTTGGCTGATAATACTTCGGGAAAACATGGGGGCTGCCAGGCTGGCGATGTTTCCTCCACACCTCCCACAGCAGGGTGTAGAGATCATCGTTCATCCAAAGCCGCTCGTAGACCATGCTCCCGCCCCTAGACTTGTGGGTGCCCAGCCTGACCCAGCGCTCCTCGAAGTTGATATCCTCGGCCCAGGTCCAACGCAGCACCTCGCCGCGGCGCGCTCCGGTGTGCCAGTAGGCACCGATCATGGCCCGCTCTGGCATGGGGGCCACCATGATTACCCTCCAGATATCCTGCACCGGCACCAGGCGCCGGCTGGCTCGGTCATGCGGCAGGGGTTCGAGGGGAGCGGTGGGGTCATAGGCCTGGCGATGCATCTTGCGGCACCAGGAGAAAAATGCCTTCAGGTTTTTCAGGTCACGGTTATGGGTGTTGGCGGAAATGGTTTTGGCCCGCTCATTCAGCAGGGTCAAGATCATGGCAGGCGATATCTCGGAAAGCTCAATATTGCCGACTTGATTTATCAGGCGAAACAGGCAGGCCCGCTTTTCAACGTAGGTGTCATGCGTATAGCGGGTTTCGGCGTAATCAAGATATCCTTGGGCCAGGGTTTCTAAGGTCGGCAAAATGGTCCTTACCGGAGCATGGCGCTGTGCGGCCTTTTTTTCTTCGCACCATTTGACCGCCAAGCCCTTGCGCGGGAACGTGGGACCATAGATTTTCTCGCCGTTCACCTCCACCCGGGTGCGCCACCCGTATTTTGTCCGCCAGACAGGCATTAAGCGCCTCCAGGGTGGTGCGCCACGACCCGCCGAACTTGTGGCCGGGCAGCTCGCCCAGGCGCATGAGCCTGCGCACCTTCTCCACGTTTTTGATCTTCAAGATAGCGGCCACCTCCTCTGGGGTGAGCACCACAGGAGCGCCGCTGGGTATGACAGGAGGAATGGAATGCAAATCGCCCAACCTGGATTGGCTCCAGGCTGGGCGAGCGGCGGTCGGTCAGATGGGGTGTCATTAACCTAACGCGGCTCGGTAGTCCTGTCAAGGGCCGCCGCCTGGGCGGTGTCTTCGGGCCAGGAGGCCACCTCAGGCCGCCTGCCAATTCTCGCTGGTCAGGTCGATCTGGGCTGGTGCGGTTTGCTGGGCCTGGATTTCTGGGAAATCCCGCACGAGCTCGCCGGCCGGGATGCCCTTGTTGAGGGCATAGACCAGGCGCAAGAGTCTGTCCGTGGGTTCCTGGATCGGGTGCTCGTCGTGCTCCCACCTGGATATGGTCGCGTTGTTCACTCCCAGCAGCTTGGCCAAGGCCAGGGCGGTGAGGCCCATGTTCTTGCGAAGGAATTTGATCTCCTGGCCGGTGAGCAAGGCCTTCTTGCCAAGGATGGTCTTGGCGATGAGGTCATGCAGGCTGGGCAGGTTCGGTATGCCCACTACCTGCTCGCCGCAGGGGCAGTCGAATATCTCCACCTGGTGCAGGAAGACGTTGTCCAGGCCGGACTCCGTGTAGTGATGATCCCCCAGCCTCCGGGTCATCTCGGCATTGCAGCTAGGGCAACGCATGATCGCGCTCCTAATAAACCGTGATGCAGACCACGGCGGATTCCTCGGGCCATAGGGCCACCTGGATGGTCAGTGGCTCACCATCCAGGTCATCGCCGCTGACCGTGCATTTCAAGTTGCTGCGGTCCTGGTCCATGCGAAGCTCCGAGACTTCACCCCACAGGAGAACCTGCTGTAGGTCAAGCTCCGAAACCCCACGCTCCCGCATTCTTTCCCGGCAGTGCCGGGAGGTCCTGACCAAGCCGCTGCCTTTGGCGACAAAGCGAATCAGCCGCTTGACTTCCCCTATGTCCATGTATCGGTCCTGGAGGTTGATAAGTCAAGGCGTTTTGACATGGTGTCAAACTCCGCGCCGGGGAGGCCACCGCCCCCCCAAGGGGGTATTCACTTCCGGTATATCACCAGGCATAAATGTCTGGCCTTCCCCAGCCTCTTCTTGCCTGAATTTTGGTGGTTTTTCGGTTCTGGCTGGCTTGGTTCCCCCCCGGGGTTCCCATCGGCAGACTCCGCCCCTTCACCTTGGGGCAGGCATACATGTAGGTGAGGCGGAGCGGACCTACTTTCTGGCCCCACCCGCGGCCGCTGCCGCTTTTTCGCGAGCGGAGCCACGTTTGCCAGCAGCCCTGCCCGCTCCTCCTCGGCCATCCGGTCCATCAATGGCCGAGCGTTGCTGTCTCACTAGGCTATGAAGGGCGTTAATAGTTTTAAGTAGAGTCAGGTCGGGTTCATTTTCCAGGCCAGGACTTCGTAAAACCTCTATAGCCTTGCGAAGCACCTCGCGTTCTGGCGCCATCAGTGGACGGGAATCCGCTTCCGGCAGATCTATGCAGGCCTGAGGCTCAGTCCAGGCAGTTGGTCTGATTCCCGTTAACAGCCAATCTGTACTCTCAGAGTATATTTCAGCCATTTTAATAATACCGCCTAGGGGCGGCTCAGCTTTGCCAGCCTCCCAGCGGTTGACGGCAACGTGAGTAACGCCCAGAGCAGCCCCAACCTGAGCCTGAGTCAATCCCGCCGCCTTTCTGGCGGCTTTTAAGCGCTCACCCAAGGCAGCCAAATTATCTAGCGGGATTGCCTTCTTAGACAAAAATATATCCTAGCTTACTTTATTTATTGACGTTTTGTAACCTCAGGGACTATTTTTAGTGCCAGCAACGCTCTGTAACCCCTGGCGGGAGGCAGTCGCAAAACATGGCCCCCTTCACAGCAACATACTGTAACCACAATCAAGCTTTAGGGTCAATCCTCAAGCTCTCTCCCGCCGCTCCTGCGGATAAGGTTAAGTGTGCGGCGGGCCTGGTCTTTGGGGAGGACCTCGGTCGCTTCGCCGGTCGTTTGGGCCGTACCCGTAACCATCTCAGCCAAGTAATCAACGGCTCTCGTCGCGACTCCATCACGTTACGCCGTGACATAGCCCGAACCTTAGGAGTGGCCGTCGAAGATATTTGGCCTCGTGAGACTGGCCAGGGACTAGACCATGATTCCAGCTTGGCCCAAAGCGCCCGGCAAATAAACGGTATCTGAAAGGGCTGGCTACCATGCACCTCCACACCCGCCCCATGAGCCTTTTGGAGCTGGTTCAGGCCACGGTCTCCGAGTCCCGCGAAGGCACCAAGGGCATAGCCGAGTTCCTCGGCAAATCCGCCAGCACCCTCTACAGCGAGATGAACCCCAACGAAGGCGAAGGCCGCACCAACCACAAGCTAGGCCTGCTGGATTGGGTCAAGATCATGCGCCTAACCGGCGATTGCCGGCCGCTGCAGAAGGTAGCCGAGGACCTGGGCTATGTGGCGGTGCCCCTGCCGGCCGGCGAGCCCAGCCCCCTGGACGCACTGCAATTTCTGACCCGCATCACCAAGGAAGCTGGCGAGCACGCGGCCGCGGTCTGCGCTGCCCTGGAGAAGGACGGCCGCATAGATCGCCAGGAGGCGCGGGCCTGCCTGATGGAGCTTGACGACCTGCTCCGGGCCGCCGTGGCCTGGCGGCAGGTTTTGCTTTCCAAGGTCTAAAGGCGCGGCCCCGCGCGGGCCGCATGGCGATAACCATCAAGAGGGCTGGGCGCGTCGGCGGTCGGATGGGGATTCAACCGCGACCGCCCATGCCCGGGAGACTAGAAGGCAACATGGCGACCAACCCAAAAAGCCTTCAAACCCGCCCTGCAGGCGGCTCTGATCTTTCCTGGCTGCGGCTGCCGTCCCTGACCATCCGCACCGCCCTGCCGTCCGCGCCGGGGCGGCCGGCTCCGCTGCCTGATGCTTGCCTGGCCGACCCCTTGCGGCCGGAGACCTGGCGGCCGCTGGTGGATGCCCGCATCGAGGCCGAGCGTTTGGCCGGACCCAAGACGGCCGGCCGCCTGGCCCTGGTAGGCCGTGCCTAGCGCCCTGGCAATGATCGAGGCGGGGCTTGATTACGCCTCGCACTCCGCTGCGGACACTTTTGCCTTTGGCCTGAGCGAGGCACCCCGGCTCACGCCCAAGCTGCCCGAGGAAATCTGGATAAGGCTCACCTGGCCGACCTCGCTTGGCATCCCCATGCGCTTCCTCTGCCGCAAACACACCTCGGTCACTTTCTACAGCGAGCGC
>JAZDHW010000296.1:0-12372 GCA_043805555.1 Pseudomonadota bacterium | reverse complement strand
GTGCCCACGGCCTACGTGTAGCGGTTCCCCGGTCCGGGACGCTGGACCGACACCAAATGGCGCAGGTCCCCTCCTACGCCGAACTTACGGCGGCCGGCTGGCCGTCCAGGCGGGCAAGCGGATAGCTTGCCCGCCGGCTTTAATAGGAGCGAATATCAACGAACCGCTAGAGGCCCAGCATTATCTATTGATCTAGTGAGCCCAAAATAACAGCGCCTGCGAATACTGCTAAAAGCCAGTTTCGTGAATCTTCATAATCTCGCATTTGTGAATTAGCATAAGTCCTTGTAAAGCTAGACTTATCTCCGGCGTGGTTGCACGTCAACACGCCATTGATATTGTAACGATTGCTACTGATGATGGACCCATCCCAAAACATTTCTATATTGATTGAAAATTCATCGCTATATTTATCATATTTCCATTTATCCACGTTTACCAATAGATTTTGCCCACCCAGAAAAGGGTGAATTTTATGTAATAGGTTCTCACCTGCAACCTTGGCATACCTATTTGCTAAAGAAGCATTTTTCTTTTTCTCCTCCTCTTCCCTTCTTCTTTCTGCCTCAAGCGCTGCCTTTTTTCTCTCCCTTTCTAATGCCTCCTTTTTTCTCTCTATTTCTAGTGCAGCCTCTTTTCGCTCATGTTCGAGTTGAAAACGTAACTTTGCGTTTTCATTTTCAGTATGGTTGTAAACTGCATATCCACCTATTAGGCCAACAACGATAACTAGTAATACTAGTGCGTTTTTCATTTCCCCCCCCCCCCCATTCAAGTCCTCTTAAAACAATTAACTAAACCACACTCCCAGTTTTGTGACACGTTGCCACGGTACTCCGTCCCCGCTAAGTCGTAGACATAATCTTTCAGAAAACGTAAGGGTTCGTCAACTCAAAAACCTATAATCACATTAGGTTTTCTCCATTCCCCGCAGCCGCCGGTCCAGGCCGGCAAAGCGCCGCACCGGCTGGGCGTTGTCCACCGCGCGCTGCAAGGCCGCCGGATGGCCCACCAGCACCACCAGGCGCTTGCCCCGGGTCCCCGCGGTGTAGAGAAGCGGCCGGTTCAGGAGCACGTAATGCTCCTGGCCCAGGGCGATGACCACGGCCGGGTACTCGCTGCCCTGGGACTTGTGCACCGTGACCGCGTAGGCCAGGGTGAGGTCGTCCATTTCGGCCGGGGTGTAGACCACCTGTCGCTCGCCCAGCTCCACCCGGCAGCCCTCCTCGTCCCGGCCCAGCACCAGGCCCAGGTCTCCGTTGAAGGCCTCCAGGTCATAGTTGTTGCGCACCTGCATCACCTTGTCCCCGCCGGCCAGGCCCTCGACCCCGGCCGCGCGGGGGTTGAGGCTTTCCCGCAGCAGGCGGTTCAGGTTGGCGCAGCCCAGGGGGCCGCGGTGCATGGGCGAGAGCACCTGGATGTCGCGCACCGGGTCCAGACCAAAGCGCCGGGGCAGGCGCTCGACTACAAGCTGGCGCACCAGCTCGGCCGCAGCGTTGGCGTCTGGCTCGGCCAGGAAGAAAAAGTCCGCCATCTGGCCGGGTTGCGGCAACTGGGGCATCTGGCCGGCCAGGATGCGGTGGGCGTTGGCCACCAGGAGCCCGGCCTGGTCCTGGCGGAATATCTCGCCCAGGACCGCGACCTTGGCCGCGCCGGAGTCGATGACCTGGCGCAGGATCAGGCCCGGGCCCACCGAGGGCAACTGATCGGCGTCGCCCACCAGGATCAACCGGGATTCCGGGCCGATGGCGTCCAGGAGATGGGTGGTCAGCCAGAGATCGAGCATGGAGGATTCGTCCACCAGCACCAGGTCGGCCGGCAGGGGGTTGGCCGCGTTGCGCTGGAAGCGGTTATCCTTGGGGCTGTACTCCAACAGCCGATGCACGGTGGCAGCCGGCAGGCCGGAGGCCTCGGCCAGGCGCTTGGCCGCCCGGCCCGTGGGCGCGGCCAGCACCAGGTGCAGGCCCATGCGCCGCACGATGGCCACCAGGGCCCGCACCAGGGTGGTCTTGCCGGTGCCCGGCCCGCCGGTGAGCACCCCCAGGCCCGCGCCCAGGATGTCCACCAGGGCCTGGGCCTGGCCCGGCGAGGGCTGGAAACGCAGCTCCCCGGCCGCCCACGCCACCGCCTTGCGGGCGCGTTTCTCTGGCAAAATCCCTGGCCGGCCGGCTATTTGGCCAAAAGACTCGGCCGCGCGCTGCTCCAGCACCTGCATGCCGGTCAGGTAGACCGCCCGCAGGTCGCCGTCCTCCTCCAGCACCAGGCGGCGGTCGTTGTGCAGGCGGGCAAAGGCCGGCCCCAGCAGCTCGCGCTCCACCCGCAGCAGGCGGGCGGTGGTCTCCATCAGCTCGTCGTAGGGCAGGAAGACGTGACCCTCGTCCGCGGCCTGGCCCAGGCAGTAGAGCAGGCCGGCCTGGAGCCGGGTGGGGTGGTCGCTGGCCAGGCCGATGCTCTGGGCGATGCGGTCGGCGGTGGCAAAGCCGATGCCGCGCACGTCGGCGGCCAGGCGGTGGGGCTCGGTGCGGAGCACGTCCAGGGCGCCGGCCCCGTATTCCCGCCAGATGCGCAGGGCCGTGGAGGCGGGCACGCCATGGGCCTGGAGAAAGACCATCACCTCGCGCAGTTCGCCGTGGGCGGCCACCGCGCTGGCGATGGTGGCGGCCTTCTTGGGGCCCACGCCGGCCACCTTGCGCAACTCCTTGGGATTTTTCAGGATGATGTCGATGGCGTTGGCCCCCAGGGCGTCCACGATGGCCCCGGCCAGCACCGGCCCCACGCCCTTGACCAGGCCCGAGGATAAGTAGCGGCGCACGCCCTCGGCGTCGCTGGGGGCCAGGGCCTCCACCTCCTCGGCCTCCACCTGGGGGCCGAATTTGGGGTGGAGTACCTGGCGGCCGCGCACCTTGACCTCCATGCCCTCGTTCACCCCCGGCATGCGCCCCACCACGGTGACCAGGCCGGACTGGCCGGCCGGCTGCACCTTGGCCACGGTGTAGGCGTTGTCGGGGTTGGCAAAGGTGATGGTCATCACCCGGCCGCGCAGTTCGGTCTGGGGGGGCTGGCTCATGCCGGGGCCTCGGATGGCGGCGTGCAGAGCCCGTGGGCGGCCAGGGGGCAGGCCCGGCCGCCTTGGCATTCCGGCCCGGACGGCAGGTCCGTGGGCTCCAGGTCGGCGGGATAGCTGGCGATCCGGCGTCCGGCCTCATGGATGCGCGCCTGCCAGGCCATGAGTTCCTCGGGGCTGAACGCCAGCTCGTGCCATTGCGCGTCCTTTGGGCCGAGAAAGCACAGCCCGGCCCGAGGCGGGGGGCCGTGCTGCTCAGCGCCGCGCCACAGGGCCAGGGCGTAGAGGGCCATCTGGGCGCGGTATTTCTCCGGCTCGGCAAGGGCGCTGACCTTGTAATCCACCAGCCAGGTCTCGCCGCTGGCCGTGATCAGCAACAGGTCGATCTCGCCGATGATTTCCAGCTCCGGGCCATCCGGGCCGCAGCCCAGCACCAGGCTGAAGGGCAGCTCGCGCCAGGCCTGCTCCGGTTTGCTCGCGGCCAGCAGCCCGGCCAGGGGCGTGGCCCAGGCCGTCGCGGCCCGGCGGCGCACCTCGGCGGCCTGCTCGGGCGGGAGGCTCAACTCGGCCAGGGCCGGCTCCAGCCCGGCCGGCCCGGCCCAGAGGTCGGCCCGCTCCATGAGGCCGTGCACCAGGCTGCCCAGCTCGGCCGCCCCGCCCCCTGTCCCGCCGGCCGGGATTAGGGCCGCGGTGTCCAGGCCCAGGCGGCGGGTGAACCACCAGCGCCGGGGGCAGGCCAGCCAGTCCTCCAGGCCGGAGACCGACTCGCGCACCCGGCCCAGGGCCAGCCAAGGCCGCTCCAGGCAGGCCCGCACCAGGGCCACTCCGGCGGCGGAGGCCGCGCCCGCCGGTTGCGCCGGGCCAGGATCTGGGGGCAGCCAGTCCGCACCCAGGACCGAAGGCCGCGCGGCGGCCGGGGCCGGGTTGAAGGCCTGCTCGGCCGGCCGGATCACGGCCGTGGCCGGGTCGGCCAGCACCGCGCCCTCCAGCCAGGGCCGCCAGCGGCCGGGGTATCTGCGGGCGTCGCCGCCGTGCAGGCAGAAGACCAGCTTGGCCACCGCCCGGGTGCAGGCCACATAAAATAGACGCGCGGATTCGGCGGCTTGCACCGCATCTTCACGTTGTTTCAAGGCCTGGCTCAGGGGCGTGGCCAGCCATTGGTTGGCCCGGAAATCCCAGGCCTTGGCCGCCAGCACCCCGCCCGGCCCCAAGCCGGCCGGCCCGCCGCCCTTCGGCGGGTGGCTGTCCAGGTCCGGCAGCACCACCACCGGGAATTGCAGGCCCTTGGCCTGGTGGATGGTCATCAGGCGCACCACCGAGGCCCCCTCGCTGGCCAGGGGGGCCTGGGCATCGGCCGGGGGCTCATCCACCAGCCGGCCCAGCTCGCGGCAGAAGGCCGCCGCCCCGCCATGGTTGGCAGCCTGGGCCTCCCGCGCGGTCTCGATGAGCTTGCGCAGGTTGGCCACCCGCTGCTCGCCGTCGGCCAGGCCCAGGAGCACCGGGATCAGGTCGCTGGTCTCGATCATGGCCTCGACCAGCTCCGCCGGGGGCAGGCGGCGGGCCAGGGGCCTAAGCCAGGCCAGACGAGCCCGCGCCGCTTGCCAGCGCTGCGCCTGGGCGGCTCCCAACCAGGCCGGCAGGTCCGCGCCCGCGGCCAGGGCGTGGTTGAGGCCCCGGCGCGCGGGGGGCTCGGGATAGGCCAGGGCCAGCAGGGCTTCGTCCGAGAGCCCCACCAGGGGCGAGCGCAACCAGCCGGCCAGGGCCTGGTCGTCGGCCGGGTCCAGGATGGCGCGCAGGCCCAGGAGCACGTCGGCCACCTCGCGGCAGGCGTAGAAGCCCCGGCCGCGCACGGTGTAGAAATCCAGGCCGGACGCCCGCAGGGCCTCCTCGTAGATCTGCACCTGGCTAAGACGCCGGAAGAGCAATACGATATCGCCGGGAACCCAGCCCGCGGCCAGCAGGCCGGCGATGTGCGCGGCGCACGCCGCGGCCTCCCGCCGCCGCCAGGCCTCCAAGGGCAGTTTGGGGGCCTCGGGGTCCTCCGGCCGCAGGTCCAGCACCTCCACCGCCGGGCCCCGGCCCTGGCGCGGCGCACCGCCCACGGCCTGGGTGTCCTCGGCCGCCAGGAAGTCCACGAAGACCGCGGGCGCGGCCTCTTTGCCCGGCTGGTCGGCGAAAACCTGCGGGAAGACGCGGTTGAAGAAAGCGACCAACTCCCCGGTTGAACGGTAATTATGGCCCAGGACCTCCAGCGCGCCGCCCCGGCCGGCCTTGAATTCGGCCATGACCCGGCCAAACTCGGCCAGGTCCGCGCCCCGGAAGGCGTAGATGGATTGCTTGCGGTCGCCCACCAGCAGGGTCAGGGGCCGGTCCTCGCCCTCGCCGCCGTCCAGGCCGGCCAGCAGGTGGATGATGCGCCCCTGCACCGGGTTGACGTCCTGGTACTCGTCCACCAACACCGCGCCCAGGCGTTCCCGCAGGGCGGCCAGGCTGGCCGGGCGGTTGGTCAACAACTCCAAGGTTTTGAGCAGCAGGTGGTCAAAGGAGAACCCGCCGCGCCGTGCCATCTCCCGCGCCAGGGCGGTCTCCATACCGGCCGCCAGGCCCAGGAGGTCCAGGGCGCGCTCTTGCGCCGCGGGCAGGGCCGCCAGCTCATTCAGCGCCTCGGCCGGTCCCTTGGCCGCGTCCTTGATCGCCTTGAACTTGCCCCACTGGCCGCCCAGCAGACCCAGCACGGCCTGCAAAGCCTCCGGCTCGGGCGCGCCGCCGGTCAGGAGCAGGCCGGGAGCGCTGGCAAACATCGCCATGAGTTCCGCGGCCTTCTGGGCATACTGCGGCTTTTTCTTCAAGTCTCCCGCGCTGGCCGCCGGCCCCATCTCCGCCACCGCCCGCGCCACCTGGGCCGCTAAACCCGCGGCCGGGGCCAGGGCCGCTTGGTGGGCCGCATGCGTGGCGGCATAGGCCTCGGCCGTGGTTAGGCCCTCGGTGGCCAGATCAGCCAGGATTTTCGCCAGGATGGCGGCCACGCCGCCCCGGTCGGCCAGGCGATGCACCTTGAGCAGGCGCAGCAAACGCGCATCGCCGGCCCCCAGCAGTTCGCGCAGGCCCTCGTCCAGCACCTCGGCCTTGAGCTCGTCCCAGGCGTCCTGGTCAAACACCGCGAACTCGGGGTCCAGGCCCAGCAGCGGCCCGAACTCGCGCAGGATTTGGGCGCAGAAGCTGTGGATGGTGGCGATGGGGGCCCACTCCACCCGGGCCAGCAGCGCCGTCCAGTCCGGCCCCGGAGCGCCAGCCCGCGCCCGCTCGGCCACGGCCGTGGCCACCCGCGCGCGCATCTCCAGGGCGGCCTTCTCGGTGAAGGTGATGGCCACGATGCGCCCGGGCATGAGCGGCGGCCGCTCCGGCGCGCCAGCCAGCAGGCCCAGGTAGGCCTCGACCAGGCAGCGGGTCTTGCCGGCCCCGGCCCCGGCGGTCACGCAGAGGTTGCCGGCCAGGCGGGCGATGCGGTCGGCGGCCTCAGACATCGCCGCCCTCGCCTTCCCCGCCCCCGGCCGCGGCCGGCCGCGCCCGGCAGACCAGGCGCTGGTCGCAGTAGGCGCAGAGGTCGGTCTCCGGCCGGGCCACGAAATCCCCATTGCAGAGCCGGGTCCACAGGGCCGCCACCGCGTTGTAGAGGTTCACCCGGCCCGCTTTGGCCAGGGCCTGGCGCGCGATCGGGTCCTTTTCCAGCAGGGGGTCGCCCGGTGACACCGTGCGGGTGGAACAGGTTTTCTCGGAAATCAGGCGGGTGTTGACCAGGCGGCCCTGCACCCCGCCCGGCCCCAGGCCGAGAACCGCGGCCGCGCCGGCCAGGTAGACCGGGATCTGATAGCTGGTGATGTCGGAGCTATCTTCATCGTTTTCGGGTGGATAGGCTGATTGCTTGAGCTTGCTCTTATCTCTTGTATGCTTGTAGTCGGTCACCCGCAGGCGGCCGGCCTCTTCATCCCGTTCCAGGCGGTCCAGCCGGCCCTTGAAGCGCAAGGGCGGCCCCTGGTCCACGGCCAGGTCCGGGCCGCCATCCTCGGGCAGGTCCCATTCCAGGCCCGCGATGCGCCAGCCGGTCAGCTCGGCCTCCTCGCGCCGCAAGATCTCGGTGAGGCAAGCGGCCAGCACCGTTTGCCGGGCCGCCCAGACCGCCGGATGGCCGGCCTTACCCTCCCCCTGGAGTTGGAGCCGGGCCAAGTCCAGGCAGGCCGCCAGGCGCGGGCCGGGGTCGGCCGGGACGCGGGGCGGGGCTGCGGTGTCGTCCGGACCGAAATAGAGCGCCAGGGCGCGGTGGACCCATTGGCCCTCGCCCGGGCGCTCCAAATCCCACCCCGGCGCCTCCAGCGCGGCCAGGCCCAGCAGCCGGCCCAGGAACCAGGCCTGGGGGCAGGTGTGGTAATCATCCAGAAAGCTTGGCGATAGCACCCGGCGCTCGGGCTGGGCCATGACCGCGGCCAAGAGCGATCCGGCCTCGGGCGCGTTCAGGCGGCCGCTGAAGGCATCGGCCCCCCCTGCCCTGCCGTCCGGGTCCAGGGCGTCCAGGGCCTCGCGCCGGGCCTCCCTGGCCGCCCGGCCGGCCAGGTCCGTCCAGCGGGCCGCCCCGCCGGGCGCGTTTTGGGCCAGATGCCAGAGCGCGGCCACGGCCAGCTCGGCCTCCGCGCCGGCCTCACGGCCGGGAGAAAGCAGCGCGCGGGCCAGGCCGCCCCACAGGGCCAGGGACTCGCGGGCCGCGGCCAGGTCCGGCAACTGGCCAAAGGCCCCGCCTCCGGCCGGCTGGGCTGGGCCGTAACGCGCGGCCAGCTCGGCGAAAACAAATGCCGGCGCCAGCTCGCGCCCGCCGGCGTCGGCCGCGGCGCAGGCCAGGGTGGCGCTTTGGCCGGCCCCGGCCAGGAGCAGGGCCAGGCGCAGCACCTGGCCGCCGTATTCCTCTTCCTCGGTGCGCCAGACCGGCAGCCGGGCCCGGCGGCCCAGGGCCAGGCGCTCGGCCCCGCCCAACAGGGCCTGGCCGGGCTTTTGGGGGAATTCCCCCTGGTTGAGCCCACCCACCAGCAGGTGCGCGGGCTGCAAACCCTGGGCGTCCTCCAGGCGCAGCACCGCCACCCCGCCCTCGGGCTGGCCGCCGCCCACCGCCAGCTCGGCCCCGGCCAGGGCCTCGCGCACCAGGGCCAGGCAGCGGCCAGGGGTCAGCTCCTGGGCGTCGCCGGCCTGGCGGGCGGCCTCGGCCAGGTCTGCCAGGGCCGCGCCCAAAGCTTTTTGGGCCATGCCCTCGGCCACCTGGAGCCCTGCCACGCCGGGCAGGTCGGCGGGCCGCGCGCCCCTGGGCCAGGGGCCGGGGGTGCGCCAGCCGCCGTCGCCGGTCAGGGCTGCCCAAAGCTTGCTCAAGGCCTGCACGTAGTCGGTCAACGGTTGCGAACGGGCCAGGCCCAGGCCGGCGAGCTGCTTCAACAACCGGTTGCAGAACTCGGCCAAGTCTGCGTAGGCCTTGTTGTTTGTCTGGGTGGCCTTGCGCAGGAGGCACGCGGCGGGCGGGGTCTCGCGGCCGTCCACGTAACCGGCCTGGGTCAGCAGGCGGCCAGGGTGGGCCGGCAAATGGCCGCCCGGCCCCAGCAGCCAGGCGGCCAGGAGCGCGGCCAGTTGGGGCGCTTCCAGCACCTCGCCCAAACCTTCGCGGGGATAGCCGGCCAGGGGCAGACCGGCCAGGGCCAGGAAGGCCTGGACCAGGGGCGCGCCGGCCAGGGGCTGGCCCCGGCGGAAACTCAGCGGCAGGCCCAGGCGGCGGGCCGCGTCAGCGGTCATGGGGCCATAGAGGCCCAGGTCTGGGAAGACCAGGGCGATCTGGTGGGGTGGCGCGCCGTTTTGGATCAAATCCAGGGCCTTGGCCACCAGGGCCTCGGCTTCGGCATAGCGGCCGCCGGCCTGGATCAGCGCCAGGGGCGGGGCCGGGCCGTCCACCGGGGCGGCCAGGTCCAGCAGCGCGCCGGCCGCTGCGGCCAGGGGGCCGCCCGCGGCCGTGGCGTCGGCCCAAGTCACCTCGATCCCGTCCGCCGCGCCAGACTCCAGGGCGTCGGCCGTGGCCCGCAAGAGGTGCCAGACCCCCGGCCGGCCGGCGCGGGGCTCGGCCAGGGCGAATTCCACCAGCACCCCCACCCGCGCGGACAAAGCCCGCAGCAGGCGCAGGTCCAGGGGCCGCAGCCACAGGGCCTGCTTCACCCGCAGCTCGGCCAAGCCCTTGAGCACCGGAGGCTGCCAGTCCTTGGCCAGGGCCGCCTCGATGGCGGCCAGGCGGTCGGCCTCGTCGCAAAGGCCCTGGGTGTTCAACCGCGCCTGATAATTGGCCAAAAGCCGGCCCAGCCCGGCCAGGCGGCCGTCGCCGCCCTGGGCCTTCGCCAAGGCGGCCAAGCCCTCCGCCTCCAGCCCGGCGGCCTTGATCTGCACCAGGAGCCGCCAAAGCCGATGCGGCAGCCTCCGGCCGGCGGCCAGGCCCCCGAACTGGGGCTCATCGGCCGCCATCGCCCGCAGAACGCCATGCACCATCAGCGGCCCGGCCAGCTCGGCCAGGGGCCGGGGCCCGCCGGGCGGAAGCTGCGCGGCCAGGCGCTCCAGCAGACCGGAGCGGCCGCCAAAGGTGAAGAGCGGCGGGGCCAGCAGCAGGCCGCCGGGCGCGGAGCGGGCCAGCTCGCGCCGGCGTTCTTCCAGGGCCAGGCGGGTGGGCCAGACCTCGGCGCTGCCCGTGGCCCGGCTCACCGCAGCCGGTCCGCAAGCGCCAGCACGGTGTTCACGTAGGTTTGGCTGTGGTTGTAAGTGTGCACCACTTCGTACTGCTCCTGGCGGCTCAGACCCGGCCGCCAGCCATGCTCGCGCAGGTACACCGCCACGCTGTGGATGGCGTCGGCCACGGAATTAAGGTCCACGCGACCGTCGCGGTTGCCGTCGGTGCCCCACTTTAACACGCTGGTGGGCACGAATTGCGGCATTCCCACCGCGCCAAAGGGCGAGCCCTTATAAAAGTGGGGCGAGCGGCCTTGGCGGGCGGACAATTGCAGCAGGCCCTTGATTTCCTCGCGGGCCCAGGCCGCGCGTTTACGAAAGCGCGCTTCGCATTCTGCCGAAGCCAGATAGGCGCGCTGGGATTTGGGCCAGGCCTGGGCCAGGCGGGCGCGGGCCAGGGGCTGATCCAGCACCGCCTGGGAAGCCAGCATGGCGAAGGTCGAGTATTTGCCGGTGTAGGATCCCAGGCCCGACTCCACGGTCAGGATGGCCACCACCAGTTCGGCCGGAACGTGAGTGCGGGCGCTGGCCTGGGCCAGCTCCCGGGCCTGGGCCTTTTTGAACTGGCGGGCCCTGGCCACCGTGGCCGGCTGCAAGAACTGGCCATAGTCCAGGGTGCGCTCGTGGCGGGAGAACATGTTGGCCATGAGCTTGGCCTCGAAAACCAGGCCGGGCTTGTTGAGCAGCGCGTCGGCCTGGCGCGGGCTGAGGCCCTGGCCCTTCAGGAAGCCTTGCAGCGGGGTCAGGGCGGGGTCGGCGGCCAGGGCCGGCCGAGGCCAGAGGAACACCGCCAGAGCCACCAACCAGAACAAGCCCCACAGCGCCGGCCGTTGGCGCGGCGCGCTTTCCACGGTGCCCAAGTTCTGCTAACCTTCTCGTGTTGTCATGAAATAACCCGCGGAGCGCCCATGCCGGCCGACGACCACATCATCTGCCAGGCCCCCTACCGCCTGCGCTGGGGCGATTGGCGCACCACCCACCCCATCTCGGTGCACGTGGGCGCGGCGGCGGCCTACGAGGACCAGCGCGAGGAGGACCTGGCTGCCGGCCGGCTGCTGGGCGGGCACATGCCCATGCATTTTCAACTGGATGGCGGGCTCAACGACACCGCCCAGGCCATCCTGCGCCACCGCGCCGACGAAAGCACCCTGATCGAGGTAGGCTACCTGGCCTGCCTGATGGAAGCCCTGGTCAACACCCCCTGCGCCATCCTGCGCACAGACCTCATCCGCCGGGTCTACCAGGAAGTCGACCGCCTCTCGGCCCAGCTCAGCCTGCGCTGGCGGGGCCGGGCCGGCCGCTTCATGCTGCCGCTGAACCGCGACGCCACCGACCTGGACGGCTTCACCCGCCGGGTGGCCCCCCTGGACAACTTGCAAGAGTTCTACGCGGTGCTCAAAGACATCGCCCGCGAGCGCCACCAGGACCTGGCCAAGGGCTACGTAATCTACTATCCCCGCATGTTCGCGCTCTAATATAAACAATGGAAGATTGCCGCGTCGCTTCGCTCCTCGCAATGACAGCTATTTCTTAGGATATGAGATTACCAAATCTCATTTATTCATGCTGATATTAGAAACTCCGCCAGCCAGGCCGGGCCAAGAGCCGCGGGTCCTGGCGGGGATCGCCGGGCACGGCCAGCAGCCAGGCCCGCGCGCCAGGGGCGATCTCGCCAAGCACGCCGGCAAAGCCCATGAGCGCCGCGGCCCGGCGGGTGGCGGCCCGGAAGACCGTGGCCGGGTTGAGCCCGGCCGCCAGCCACCAGGTAATTTCTTCGAAAACCGCCGCGCCGTGCTCCAGGCCATAGGAGCCGGCGTCGGTGCCCAACACCAGGTCCACGCCCAAGTGCTCGGCCCGGCGCAGGGCCTCCAACTGGCCGTCCAGGATCTGGCGCAGCGCTGCGCGCACCTGGGGCGAGTGGCGGTTCTCGGGGTCGTTGGCGTGGGCGGCCACGGCTGCGGCGGTGGGCGCCCAGGCCACCTTGAGCGCGGCCATTTTGCCTAGAAGTTCCGGACCCATGAAATAGCCGTGCTCGATGCTGTCCACCCCGGCCAGGAGCGCCGCAGCCACGGCGTTCGGGCCATTGGCGTGCACGGCCACCCTGAGCCCGGCCTCCTGGCCCACCTGAACCGCGGCCGCCATTTCCGCGGCGGTCAGGGCCTGGGAGTGCAGCACCACGCCGGGGCGCTCGAAATCCAGCAGGCCGGTGGCGAAGAGCTTGATCACGGCCATGCCGGACTGGGCCCGCTGCCAGGCCGCGGCGGTGAATTGCGCCGGGCCCGTGAGGGGCTCGGCCAGCCAGGAGCCGGCCTCGCCCAGGGCGCCCAGGCCCGGCCCGGAGTTGACCACCCAGGGCGGGCTCTCGCGCGGGCCCTGGGGCGTGGCCAGACCAGGCCGGTGGCCCAGGTCGCGCACCGCAGCCACCCCGGCCGCACCCGTACGCTCCAGGTTGTCGGCCGCCCGGCCCCCCAGGTGCAGGTGCACATGGGCGTCCAGGGGCGCGGGGGTGAGCC
>JAZDHW010000295.1:0-11140 GCA_043805555.1 Pseudomonadota bacterium | reverse complement strand
GTGCAACGCGTCGCCGGCCCGGCGGCCGCCCTGGCCGCGGCCCTGGCCATGGCCCGCGCGGCCGGCGTGCAGGCCATCGGCCACCACGACCTGGGCCCGGAGCTGATGCCGCACCTGGCCGAGGCCGCCGCCAACGCTGGCCTGGCGTTGGTGGCGGCCGGCGACGGCGGCGAGGGCGCAATCGCCAGCGCCGAGCCCCTGGCGGCCGGGCTCACCCGGCCCGAGCTGGCCGTGGCGCAGGTGGGGGCCCTGGTGCACCTGGCCCGGCCCGGCGGCGGCCGCCTGCTCTCGCTCATGCCGCCCCTGCACATCGCCCTGGTGGCCACGGCCGACGTGCTCTGGGATCTCACCGACCTGGCCGCGGCCCTGGCCGATCCGCCGCCGGCCCTGAACCTCATCACCGGGCCCAGCAAGACCGGCGACATCGAGGCGGTGATGGTCAGGGGCGTGCACGGCCCCGGCCGGGTGGAGGTGGTGCTCTGGGATTGAGGCCCGCGCGCCCAGCGCGTTGACAGGCCCCGCCCTGGGCGGTAGCTTTCCAGGGTTGTCGCATAGCTGATCGTCTAGCCGGGAGCTGCCGTGCCGGAGCTCGACCACAAGCCAAATCCCGCCGCCTGCGAACTTGAATCAGGCCGTTTCCACTTCTTCGGGCGCGACCTGGCCCGCCGCATCGGCATCTCCGTGCTCATCGGCGTGGTCTCGGGCCTGGGGGCCCTGGCCTTCTTCATCTGCCTGGAGTGGCTGCGCTGGTTCTGCCTGGGCTACCTGGCCGGCGCGCCGGCCCCGGCCCCTGCCGGCGAGCGCCTGGTGCACATCGCGGTGGAGACCCCCTACCGGGCCTGGCTGCTCTTCCTGCTGCCGGTTATCGGCGGGCTCATCAGCGGCTTGGTGGTCTACACCTTCGCGCCCGAGGCCGAGGGTCATGGCATGGATGCCATGATCGACTCGTTCCACAACCTCAAGGGCATCATCCGCACCCGGGTGCCCTACGTCAAATCGGTGGCCTCCATCGTGACGCTCTCCACCGGCGGCTCGGCCGGCCGCGAGGGGCCCATCGCCCAGATCGGGGCCGGCTTCGGCTCCTGGGTGGCGCGGATGTTCAAGCTCAGCACCCGCGAGCGCCGCATCTTCGTGCTGGCCGGCTGCGCGGCCGGACTGGGGGCCATCTTCCGGGCTCCTCTGGGCGCAGCCATCACCTCGGTGGAGGTACTCTACCGCGAGGACTTCGAGTCCGAGGCCATCATTCCCTGCGTCATCAGCTCGGTGATCGCCTATAGCCTGTTCACCTACTTCTTCGGCTTCGAGCCCATCTTCAGCACCCCGCGCTTCGCCTTCCGCGATCCCCGCGAGCTTCTGATCTACGCGGTGCTGGGCCTGATCTGCGCGCCGGCCGGCGGACTCTACGTCAAGTGCTTCTACGGCACCCGCAACTATTTCCGCGAAAAGCTAGTCAAGATTCCCAAACACTTCCGCCCGGCGATCGGCGGCGTGGGCGTGGGCCTCATCGCGCTCGTCGTGCCCCAGGCCATCGGCGGCGGCTATGGCTATTTGCAGATGGCCATCTACGGCGAACTGGCCATCGGGATCATGCTCTTGGCCGCGGCCGCCAAGATCGCCACCACCAGCCTGACCATCGGCAGCGGCGGCAGCGGCGGCGTCTTCGGCCCCACCCTCTTTATCGGCGGCATGCTGGGCGGCGTGGTGGGCTTCGTGGGCCACACCCTTTTCCCGGAGATCGTGCTCCAGCCCGGCGCCTACGTGCTGGTGGGCATGGCGGCCTTTTTCGCCGGGGTGGCCAAGGCACCCCTGGGCGCGCTGTTGATGGTCTCGGAGATGACGCTCTCCTACGGCCTGCTGCCGCCGTTGATGCTGGTGTCGGTCATCGCCATCATCTTCAACCGCTTCCCCGGCATCTATGAAAAGCAGGTGGGCAACAAGTTCCAGTCCCCGGCCCACGAGTGCGACCTGACCATCAACGTGCTCAGCGAGATGACGGTGGGCGAGGTCTTTAAGCCCCAGCCCGACTTCATCAAGCTCACCGCCGACCTGCGCTTCAAGGACCTGCGGCAGGTCATCGCCGACAGCCGCCAGTACGTCTTCCCGGTGCTGGACGCCGCCGGCCGCCTGGGCGGCCTGTTGTCGCTCAAGAACGTGCGCAACGTGCTTTTTGAGGACTCCCTGGCCGACCTGGTGGTGGTGGGCGAGCTGGCCACCGCGCCGGTGAGCCTGACCCCGGACCAGGACCTCAACGGCGCCCTGGTCACCTTCCTGCAATCGGGCTACAATCAGATACCGGTGGTGGAGTTCGACAACGGCAAACAGAAGGTGCTGGGCATGATCAGCCACGAAGACGTGATCGCCGCCTATCACGACGAGGTCAGCCGCCGCACCCAGTCTGAATAGCCCTGTCCGCCGCCGCCGAGATTTCACCCGCCCGCCCTTGGCCCGCCGCAATGGGCGGTGCTATCCTGGATACGTCGCGCCCCGTCGTCCGCACACGAGGAGATGCACCTTGTTCGAGGCCTTTTTCAGACCCCAGCAGGTGGCGGTGATCGGAGCCTCCGGCCAGCCCGGCAAGGTTGGCTACGACGTCCTGCACAACCTGCTCACCCAGGGCTACCAAGGCCGGGTCATCCCGGTCAACCCCACCGCCGACGTCATCCTGGACACGCCGGTGGTCAGACAGATCAAGGACTTGCCGGCGGACCTGGATCTGGCGGTGGTGGCCATCAAGGCCCACCTGGTGCCGGGGGCGGTGGCCGAGCTGGCCGCCATCGGCGCCAAGGCCGTGGTGGTGGTCTCGGCCGGGTTCAAGGAAGTGGGCGGCCGGGGCCGCGAGCTGGAGGCCGAACTGAAGCAGGTGGTGCAGGCCAACCCCGGCCTGCGCCTGATCGGGCCCAACTGCGTGGGCATCATGGACACGGCCAGCAGCCTCAACGCCAGCTTCGCCGGCATGATGCCCCGCCCCGGCCGCCTGGGCTTCTTCTCCCAGTCCGGGGCCATGGGCCTGGCCATCCTGGACTGGTCGCTGGACAACAACATCGGCTTCTCCAAGTTCATCAGCCTGGGCAACAAGGTCGATCTCACCGAGGTCGAGGTGCTGGAGCTGATGGCCGCCGACCCGGACACCAAGGTCATCCTGGGCTACCTGGAGGCGGTGGAGGACGGCCGGCGCTTCATGGAGACGGCCCGGCGGGTGACGCGCATCAAGCCGGTGGTGCTGGTGAAAAGCGGCGTGACCAGCGCCGGGGCCCGGGCGGCCAGCAGCCACACCGGGGCCCTGGCCGGGGCCGACGCGGCCTATGACGCGGCCTTCCGCCAGTGCGGGGTGATGCGGGTGCGCACCATGCGCGAGCTGTTCAGCCTGGCCCTGGCCCTGGCCCACCAGCCCCTGCCGGCCGGGCCCGGCCTGGGCATCCTGACCAACAGCGGCGGGCCGGGCATCATCTGCGCCGACGCGGCCGAGGGCCACGGCCTGCACATGGGCAGCCTGCGCCCGGAATCCGCCGACGAGCTGCGCCAGTTCCTGCCCGCCATCGCCAGCGTCTACAACCCGGTGGACATCACCGGCGGCGCGCCGGCCGAGCTTTACCGCCGCTCGCTGGAGGTGATGCTGGCCGACTCCGGCCTGGACGCGGTGGTGGTGATCATGACTCCCACCGCCACCCTGAAGGCCACCGACGTGGCCCAGGCCATCTGCGCCGCGCCGGCCGCCAAGCCGGTCTTCGCGGTCTTCATGGGCGCGCACTCGGTGCACCAGGGCCGGGACGAGTGCATGCGCCACGGGGTGCCGGCCTACGAGTTCCCCGAAGACGGCGTGGCCGCGCTCAAGGGCATGCTGGATTACCGCGCCTGGCGCGAAGCCAAGCCGCGCGAGCCCGAGCTGGTGGCCGGCGACAAGGCCGTAGTGGCCGAGATCATCGCCGCCGCCCGCCGCCAGGGCCGCATCAACCTCAGCGAGACCGAGGCCCGGGCCTGTTTCGCGGCCTATGGCGTCCCGGTGGCCCGCTCGCTGGCTGCGGCCACCAGCGAGGAGGCCGTGGCCGCCGCCCGGACCCTGGGCCTGCCGGTGGTGATGAAGATCGACAGCCCAGCCATCAGCCACAAGAGCGACGTGGGCGGCGTGAAGGTGGGCCTGGACAGCCAGTCGGCCGTGGCCGAGGCCTTCCACGACATGACCGACCGCATCCGGCGCATCAGCCCGGACGCCTACATCCGCGGCGTGCTGGTGCAGGAGATGGTCAAGGGCGGCCGCGAGACCATCGTGGGCCTGTCGCGCGATCCCCAGTTCGGCCCCCTCTTGATGTTCGGCCTGGGCGGCATCTACGTGGAGGTGCTGAAGGACGTCAGCTTCCGGGTGGCGCCCATCGCCCGGGCCGACGCCGACGAGATGATCCGGGGCATCCGCTCCTTCCCGCTCCTGCGCGGGGTGCGCGGCGAATCCCCGGCCGACCTGGCGGCCCTGGCCGGGGTGCTCCTGGGCCTGAGCAGCCTGGCCCACGATTTCCCGGATCTGGCCGAGGCGGACATCAACCCGCTCCTGGTGCTGCCCCGCGGCCAGGGCGCCATGGCCGTGGACGCCCGCATTGCCCTGACCCCGGTCAAGGGAGAGAAGTAACATGCACATGCTCTACATTGGCTCCACCGCCAGCCACTCCGGCAAGAACCTGCTCTGCCTGGGCCTGGGCCGCCGCATCCTCGACGACGGCCACAAGCTGGCCTTCTGCAAGCCCTACGGGGCCAGCCCCCAGCGGGTGGGCGACATCCACACCGACGGCGACGCCTGGCTGATCAACGAGACCCTGGGCCTGATGCAGACCCCGGAGCAGTGCTGCCCGGTGGTGCGCACCCAGGACCTGGTGGCGCTCTCCCTGCGCCACCAGGCCGGCGACCTGATGAGCGTGATGACCCGCGCCTGCCAGGACCTCGTGCAGGGCAGGGACCTGCTGCTCCTGGCCGGCGGCGGCACCCTGGCCTCGGGCTCCATGAGCGGGGCCAACGGCTATCACCTCATCGGCGAGCTGGGGGCCAAGGTCATCCTGGTGGACCGCTACGAAAACGACTTCTACCTGGACAACCTGCTCAACGCCCGCGACTGCCTGGGCGAGCACCTGCTGGGGGTGGTCATCAACGCGGTGGACCAGGAGATGAACGGGGCCCTGGAGGACACCGTGCTGCCCTTCCTGGCTGCCGAGGGCATAGTCACCTTCGGATCCCTGCCCAAGGACGAGCTCTTGGAATCGCTGACCGTCACCGACCTGGTGGAGATGCTGGGCGCCAAGATGCTCACCGGGGCCAAGTTCGCCGAGCGCCTGGTGATGCGGTTTTTCATCGGGGCCATGCAGGTGCGCCACGCCCACAAGTTCTTCGGCGGGGTGCGCGATTTCGCCTGCATCGTGGGCGGCGACCGGCCGGACATGCAGCTGGCGGCC
The DNA here is from genome assembly GCA_043805555.1 of Pseudomonadota bacterium. Classification (GTDB taxonomy): domain Bacteria; phylum Desulfobacterota; class Desulfarculia; order Desulfarculales; family Desulfarculaceae; genus JACRDC01. Next base: position 5,708 of record JAZDHW010000295.1, on the reverse strand, counting down.
ATCGAGGGCGGGGCGGCCTGCCTGATCCTCACCGGCAACCTCTACCCCAGCGAGATCATCCTGAGCCGGGCCGAGGAGCACGATGTTCCCATGCTGGTGGTGCGTAGCGACACCTACAGCGTGGCCCACCGCCTGGAGGCCTTGCGGGCCGCCGCGCCGCTGCGCGCGCCGGGCAAGATCGCCCGCGGCATCGAGCTGGTGGGGCAGCGGCTGGACTGGGACAAGCTCTATCAGGCTTTGGCGCTGGGGGCCTAGGAGGCTGTCGGAGAAACCGCTCCGACAGCCTCCTAGGCGGGCCATGGATGGCCCGCCAAATTGGCGGCCCCCAACGGGGGCGAGCAACTTGCGCTCCTAGGGGCGGGGCTTACTCCTGCATGGCCTGGCGCTTGACGATGGCCTGGGCCATGTCGCGCTCCTCGCGGGCCAGCTCGGCCAGGCCCAGATCGTCCAGCAGGCTGGCCATCTCCAGGCGCACCCAGGGCTGGCGGGGGGCCAGGGACACGGCATGGCGGGCCTGGCTGATGGCGTCCTCGTTGCGGCCGAACTCGGCCTGCAGCCGGGCCATGGCGAAAAAGACCTCCGGCGCCTTGTCGAACACGTGCACGGCCTTGCGCAGGCTGTCCATGGCCTCCTGGTGCTTGCCCATGGCGTTTTGCACCAGGCCCATCAGGTAGTGAGAGCGCCAGTCCTCGCCGTACAGGCTCAGCATGTTGTCGGCCCGCTCCAGGGCCTTCTGGTGCTGGCCGCACTTGAGCAGCACCCCCACCAGGCCCAGCTCCGAGCCCAGGTGGTCGCGCTCGGTCCGGGCGGCGGCGATCTCCTGGACGATGTCGCGGTGGCCGGCGGCCGCCTCGGCCTGGCCCAGGACCTCCAGGGCCCGGGCCAGCAGGGCGTGGGCCTTGGCGGTGGTGGCCTCCAGCTCCACCGCCCGCTGCAGGGTCTTGAGCGCCGGGCCGGGCTGGCCGGCTTCCAGGAGCAGCTCGCCGCGCAGCACGTGCAGGCCGCACACGTCGGGATGGCCGGCCAAGGATCTTTCCAGCAGGGGCAGGGCCTGTTCGCGGCGGCCGGAAACGGTGAGCTGGAAGATGGCCTTTTCCAGGACCTCGGGGCTGCCGGGCTCCTGCTGCGCGGCCTTGAGGCTTTTCACCAGGTTCCGAGCCTTGGCCGCCTCCAGTTGGCGGCCCAGGGCGCGCAGGTTGAAGGTGAGCTGCTCATAGAGGTCGATGGCCAGGGGCTCTTGGCCGAGAGCCTGCTGGACCAGCTCGATGGCCTTGTTGAACTGGCTGTTGTAGCGCAGGATGGTCGCCGCCAGGCGCAGCACATCCTGCCCGGGCCGGCCCAGGCGCAGGGCGTGCTCCATGTGGGCCAGGGCGGCCTTGCTCATGCCGGCGGCCTGGAACTCCTTGGCCAGGCGCAGGCGGCTGGGCAGGTCGTCGGGCTTGGTGGCCAGGGTCCGCAGGGCCTCGGTGATGCCGGCCTCGCGGCGGGACTCCTCCACCAGGCCCATGGCCTGAAAGAGATCGCTCAGCCCCTGGTGCCCCACCGGCTCCTCGGGCCATTCGGCCACCAGGCGGCGATACACGGCCAGGGCCCCGGAGTAGCGCTTGGCCCGCAGCAGACGGCGGCCCTCCAGTTGCAGCGCCTTGAAGCGCGAACCGGTCAGCATGATCCATAATTGCAGGGCCCACTTCATGACAGGCGATCTCTCCCGGCTGGCCCTTCATCATATATCACTGCCGTTGGCTTTTAAAGCGGCCAGGGCGATCCGGCCGGTCTTGCCCCCGGCCGGTTCAGGTAATAATATGAAAGTTTCAGGGCGCGAGGGGTGACGATGAACGGCAAGGTGGTGGCGGTGGTGCCGGCGGCGGGCAGCGGCCGGCGCATGGGCGGCGGCGAGCCCAAGCAGTTTTTGCCCCTGGCCGGCCTGCCGGTGCTCACCCGCACCCTCATGGCGATCCAGGCCGCCAAGGCGGTGGACCAGATGGTCCTGGTGGCCCCGCCCGGCCTGGAGGACGAGACCCGCCGCCGCTGCGTTCAGGGCCGCGGCCTGACCAAGCTAATGGCCGTCGTGGCCGGCGGGGCCCAGCGCCAGGACAGCGTGGCCGCCGGGGTGGAAGCCGCCGCCGAGCTGGGCGCGGACTGGGTGCTGGTCCACGACGCCGCCCGGCCCCTGGCCTCGCCCGCGCTCTTTGGCCGGGTGCTGGCCGCCGCCCGGGAGCACGGCGCGGCCATCGCGGCCTGCGCCTGCGTGGACACGGTCAAGGAGGCCGAGCCGGCAGACGGCCGGGTGGTCGCCACCCGGGACCGGGGCCGGCTCTGGCTGGTGCAGACGCCCCAGGGCTTCGGCCTGGCGCTGTTGCAGGAGGCCCTGGCCGCGGCCCGGCAACGGGGCCTCGTGGCCACCGACGAGGCCGGCCTGGTGGAGGCCCTGGGCCGGGAGGTGCGGGTGGTGCCCGGCGAGGCGCACAACTTCAAGATCACCACGCCCGCCGACCTGGCCCTGGCCGGGGCGCTGTTGGGCGCGGGCGCAACCCGGATCGGTCAGGGCCTGGACGTGCACCGCCTGGCGCCAGATCGGCCCCTGATCCTGGGCGGGGTGCGCATCGCATATGAACTGGGCCTGCTGGGCCATTCCGACGCCGACGTGCTGACCCACGCGGTGATGGACGCGCTTTTGGCCGCGGCCGGGCTGGGCGACATCGGCCGCCATTTCCCGGACAGCGACCCGGCCTACCAGGACGCCGACAGCCTGGTCCTCCTGGGCCGGGTGCAGGATCTGCTGGCCGCCCAGGGCTGGCGGCCGGTCCAGGTGGGGGTGACGGTCATCGCCCAGCGCCCCAAGCTGGCCCCCCACATGCCGGCCATGGCCGCCAACCTGGCTCGGGTGCTGGACCTGACGTTAGATGCGGTCAACGTGGCCGCCACCACCAGCGAGGGCCTGGGCTTCACCGGCCGCGGCGAGGGCATCGCCGCCCAGGCCCTGGCCTTCATCGCGCGCACAAGCTGACCAGCCCCCGCGGGGGCTTGCCGGAGATTTGATTCATGAGCCTGACCATCTACAATTCCGAGACCCGCCACAAGGAAGAGTTCAACTCCCTGGAGCCCGGAAAGGTGCGCATGTACGTCTGCGGGGTGACGGTCTACGACGACCCCCACATCGGCCACGCCCGCTGCTACGTGGCCTTCGACGCCATCCACCGCCACCTGCTGGCCCGGGGCTTCTCTGTGGAGTACGCCCGCAACTTCACCGACATCGACGACAAGATCATCAGGCGCGCGGCCGAGACCAACCAGGACTGGCGGGCCCTGGCCCAGCGCTACATCGACTCCTTCCAGGCGGACATGGCCGCCCTGGGCACCCTGCCCCCCACCCTGGAGCCCAGGGCCACCGAGCACATCGCCGAGATCATCGCGGCGGTGCAAGCCCTGGTGGACAAGGGCCACGCCTACGTGGTGGACGGCGACGTGTATTTCGCGGTGCAGAGCTTCGCGCCCTATGGCCGCTTGAGCGGCCGCAACCTGGAGGACATGCAGGCCGGGGCCCGGGTGGAGGTGGACCAGCGCAAAGAGAACCCCCTGGACTTCGCCCTGTGGAAGGCCAGCAAGCCCGGCGAGCCCTGGTGGGAGAGCCCCTGGGGTCCGGGCCGGCCGGGCTGGCACATCGAGTGCTCGGTGATGAGCCAGAAGTACCTGGGCAAGACCTTCGACATCCACGGCGGCGGCAAGGACCTGCTTTTCCCCCACCACGAGAACGAGGTGGCCCAGGCCGAGGCCCTCTCCGGCCAGCCGTTCGCGCACTACTGGATGCACAACGGCTTCGTCAACGTGGACAACGAGAAGATGTCCAAGAGCCTGGGCAACTTCTTCACCATCAAGGACATCCTGAAACACACCCGGCCCGAGGCCCTGCGCCTGTTCCTCTTGAGCAAGCACTACCGCTCGCCCCTGGACTTCAGCGACGCGGCCCTGAAGGACGCCGCCCAGGGCCTGACCCGGCTCTACAACGCCCTGCGCGAGGCCCAGGCCGCCGCCAGCGCCGCGCCCATCGACCAGCCCCTGTGGAACCAGGACGAGCAGGCCAAGCTCCGGGAGATCCAGGACCAGGTGGAGGCCTTTGAGCGCGGCATGGACGACGACTTCAACACCGCCGCCGCCACCGGCGCGCTTTTCGGCCTGGCCCGCATCGCCAACCGCCTGGCCTCCGAGCCCCGCACCGACGCCCGCGACGCCCTGCTGGGCCTGGCCGCCGCGCGCTTGAAGCACCTCGGCGCGCGCCTGGGCATTCTGCAAACCGACCCCGAGGAGTTCATGCAGGGCCAGGACGCCCCAGCCGCGGCCGAGGGCCCGGACCCGGCCTGGGTCGACCAAAAAATCGCCGACCGCCAGGCCGCGCGCAAGGCCAAGAACTTCGCCGAGGCCGACCGCATCCGCGACGAGCTGAAAAACCTGGGCGTGGTCTTGGAGGATTCGCCCCAGGGCACCCGCTGGCGCTTGGAGGCGTAAACCATGGCCCACGTCTGCCCCTGGTGGTTCTGCTACACCTTCGACAACCCCCTGCGCCGCCTGGTGCACGACCCGCATGCCATGCTCGCCCCCTGGGTGCGGCCGGGGGCCACCTGCCTGGACCTGGGCTGCGGCATGGGCTATTTCACCATCGGCCTGGCCAGGCTGGCCGCGCCAAACGGCCGGGTGGTGGCGGTGGATCTGCAAGAGAAGATGCTGGAGCGGGTGAGCCGCCGGGCGGCCAAGGCCGGCGTGGGCGGACTGGTCCGGCCCCGCCAGTGCGGGGCCGACAGCCTGGGCGTCGCGCACCTGGCCGGTGCGGTGGATTTTGCCCTGGCCTTCTGGATGCTGCACGAGGTGCCGGACGTGGCCGGCTTTTTAGGGCAGGTCCTGGTCACCATGGGGCCCAGCGGCCGTTTCCTGGTGACCGAGCCCAGGTTCCACGTGGACGCCAAGGCCTTCGCCCAGGAGCTGGCCCTGGCCGAGGCCCGGGGCTGGCGGGTGGCGGAGCGGCCGGAGATCTGGGGCAGCCACGCGGCGCTCCTGGGCCCGGCCGGCCCGGCGGCCTGAGGGGAGATCCGGCCGTGTCGTTGCAGCGCTACGTCTCCGACGAATTGACCCACTTCGTGGGCCGGGGCCTGTCCCATCTGGACCAGGCCGAGGAGCAGCAGTACGCCCTTTTGGTGGAAATCCTGCGCGGCGGGGTGCTGGGCACCGACAAGAGCACCGAGGTCACCTACAGCAAGGACAAGCGCTTCTCGGCCAACGAGTTCTACAAGGCCAACCTGGTCTGCTTCTCCGACATCCCGGTGCCGGATCTCGGCATCCACATGGGCAAGTTCAGCCGCTTCGGCCTGGCCTTCCGCAAGTGCGACCTGATCGCGCGCGGGGCCAACCCGGTCTTCTACGTGGCCACCAACGCCAACCCCGGCCCGGCCGCCGGCAGCCCCGGCCACAGCCGGGCCGAACACTTCGACCGCGAGCACGAGCGCATCTGGGAGCTGTTTCACGGCCTGGAGCGCCTGCCCGGCCTGGACGAGGAAAAGATCCGCGACATGTGGAATTTCCTGGTCTACAGCTTCTTCAGCCTGGTGAAGTTCTATTGCGAGGGCCTGCCCGCCGCCGACCCGGAGAACTACTACATGGAACGCGAGTGGCGCATCTTCGGCAGCCTGGAGTTCAGCCTGGACCAGGTGCGCCGGGTG
>JAZDHW010000294.1:0-18729 GCA_043805555.1 Pseudomonadota bacterium | reverse complement strand
GCCACGCAGCCAGCCGGCCCAGACATTTTTCTTGCCGTCAGGGCGTGCTGACACAATGAGAGCAGGCTTGAGCCCCCGGCGGTCAAGGGCTGGCCTGGCCAGCTCGTGAAACCCTTGACCGCCGGGGGCCAAGCCTGCTACCGGCCCCCATTCTTGTTTGTCTGGCAAACGGATAGTGTTAACAGGCCCTAGTCGGCGGAGAGGCTGCGCACCGGGCGCAGGCTGTTGGGATGGTGCATCTCGCTGTCCATGTCCACGGTGTGGCAGACCTTGCAGTTCTGGTTGGCGCTGATGGGCAGCGGGTTGCCCTGATACTGCCGGGGCTGGATCACGTCGCGGTCGCGGCCATAGGGATTGGCGGCCGGATAGAGCGCGTGGGGGCTGCCATGGCAGGCCGCGCACTTCACGCCGCCCTCCCCCGTGCGCGAGCGGTACAGGTCCTCGGGCCCCGCGGTCCAGCGGTTAAAGCCGCTGGCGTCGCCCGCGGGCGCGGCAAAGTCCTGGTGGCAGTTCAGGCAGTCGGGCTCGTTGAGCCAGGGCGTGCGCGGCTTGACCTCGGCCACCTTGGCCACGCTGCGCGGCCGCAGATGGCGCATCAGCTCCGCGGCCACGGCCTTGCCCGCCTCCTGCTCGCGTTTGAGCAGGCTCAGGGCGTGGTCCTCGATGAAACCGTGGCAGTTGGTGCAGTCCTGGCCCATGTCCGCGTGCAGGCCGCGCAGGCAGCGGGTGGCCCCCTGGGGCGCGGCGGGATGGCAGGCCGCGCAGGCCTCGGCCCCGCGCTGGGTCAGGTAGTTGGCGTGCCAGCCGTGCATGGCCGCCGACATGTTCAGGCGCTTGCCGTCGCCGGCCGCGCCCAGGGCCGGGTCGGCGTGGCAGGAGGCGCAGAGGATCGGCCTGCCCTCGGCCACCCGCTTTTGCAGGTCGGTGCGGTTGATGCGGTCGTGGGTGGCCAGGATGTCATCGGCCGTGGGCGTGGTCACGCCAGCCACGCCCGCCACCCGCCACTGGCCGCCGTGGCAGTTGAGGCAGCCCATCTCGCTGGAGACCGGGGCCACCACCCGGGTGCGGGCGATGATCTTGCCCGTTTGCTTGTCCTTGGCCTCGATGGTGAACAGGGGATAGGGGTTGAACCCGCCGCCATCCGGATAAGGGGCCACCGGGATGAACTTGGCCTCAAAGACCCCGGCCTTGGCGTCATATTCCATGCCCCCGCTCAGGCCCTTGCCGGCCAGACCCACATTGGGCGGAAGGTCCGCGCCAAAGGTGGCCTTGACGTACCGCCAGAAGGGTATGTGTTTGGCCGGGTCGGCAAAGGACGGCTCCACGGCGTAGGTGATCTCTACGCCTTCGCTCACCAGCGCCGGCAGCTCGCCGCGCCTGATGAGCTGGGCCTGCAGGGTGTTGGCCGGCGGCAGGATTACCAGGCGGTCGTCGCCGTCGGTCAGGCAGTGCATGCCCAGCTCGTTCCAGCACAGCAGCAGGTATTGGTCTTGCTGGGCGTCGAAGGCCGGGATGTCGGTGGGCAGGTCCTGGGGCGTGAACTCCCGGGCCTGGTCCTGGCGCTGGTTGATGGCCGTCACGATGTAGTCGGCCAGGGCCTGGCGCTCGGCGCGGTTGCCGGCAAAGGGCGGCATGTAGCCCAAGAGCTTGCCCATGCCGTCGAGCTGGGAGTCCAGGCCAAAGGCCGTGTATTTGGCGGTCAGGGGTTTGATGTCGTGCATCACCCCGCCCACCGAATGGCAACTAGAGCAGAGCAGGTTGTAGAGTTCGCGGCCGGCGGCCCGGCGGTTCTCGGCGGTCAGCTCCTTGTTCTGGGTCCAGCGCGCCAGCTTGAGCACGCCCTGGCGCTGGGCCTCGGGCATCTGGGCCTTCAGCAGGCTGTTGGCGTACATGTGGTCGGCGATGATATAGGGCCGCCGGCCCGCCTCGCGCGACCACTCGAAGGCCCCCATGTAAAACAGGCCGATGACCAGCAGCAGGCCGGCCAGGGCCGCGCCCGCGCCCCGGGGCAGGCGCGCGATCATCACCAGGCCGCCCAGGAACAGGGCCGCCGCCAGCCAGAGGCCGACGCGCCCCACCGCGATCATCTCCGGGTTGGCCCCTAGCAGCATGGCGCGGACCGGGCCCGGCAGGGCCTCGAAGTACCACCAGCCCGCGGCCAGCATCAAAAGGAACGGCAGCAGCAGCCAGGCCGCGCACCAGCGGGTCAGCTTGGCCCGCAGGCCGGGCTCGGCGATGCGGGTGGCGGTGACCAGGCCGTAAACCCCGGCCAGGACCAGGGCCAGGAAGGTGCGGAAGACCGTGGAGGGCGCGAAGGTGGGATTGAGGAAGCCCTGCCAGAAATCGCCGCCGGCCAGCCAGCCGCCCGGCGTGAGCATGAAGGAGATGATGCCGTTGACCGCCACCAGCGAGAGCCAGGCCGCGATGAAATAGATCCAGCCCACCAGCAGGTGCCGGCCGGGGGCCATCTTGCCAAACGTGTAGTAGTAGACGAAGAGGCTGACGATCTCCACCAGGAAAAAGACCCACTCCGTGGCCCAGGCGAAGGCGAACTGGTGGATCAACAGCGAGGTGGCCGCCGGTTGCAGCACCGAGATGACCAGCCAGATGCCCACGCCGGTCAACCCGCCCAAGACCATGCTCACCAGCAGGAAAAACTTGGCGTGACGGCGGGTGTAGTCCAGCACCGCCGTGTCGCCGCTGCGCCGGCCCATGGCCTCGGTCAGCACCAGGAACAGGCCCCCGCCCACCGCGAAGTGGGCCACGTACACGTGCACCACGGCGATCAGCGCGATCAGCCAGCCGCCGCCCCAGGCTTGCAGATCCCAGACCGGATAGTTCATGGTCTAGGACTCCTTTACCGCGCCGGCGGCCAGGCGCAGCAGCCAGAAAATCACCGCCACTCCCGCCGCCAGGCAGGCCAGGAAGACCCATGCCGGCGAACTCTGGCCGGTGACGCTCAAGCTATCCGGGCTGAAATAGGGCTGGAGATAGGCCCGGCGCACCAGGTCGCGGGTGATGACCATCAGGACCACTGCGGCCAGGAACGCCCCGGCCGTGGCCCAGGCCCGGCCCTTGCCGGCCAGCCACAGGGCCGCTCCGGCCAGGGCCACGGCCAGCCAGAGCACCGCGGTGTGCAGGCCGCTCTGGCCCAGGAACAGCAGCATGATCTCCTGGGGCAGGCTGAACAGGAACCACAGGCCGTCGGCGGCCTGGGCCAGGGTGGCCCAGGTGAACCAGGCCAGACCCAGGCGCACCAGGTCCCCGGCCCCGGCCTTCCCGCGCTTCACCCGCCAGGCGCCCAGCAGGGCCAGGCCGAGGCCGCCCACGGCCAGGGAGGCCAGCACGAAGTGCAGGTAACGCGGCCAGAGGGTGGGCTCGGCCAGGTTCCAGATGGCGCCGTGGGGGTTGGCGAAATAGGCGGCCCAGGCCGCGGGCTTGAGCATCAGGGTCATGCTGTTGGTGAAGACGAAGGCCACCGCCAGCAGCAGCAGCACCGCCAGGCCGATGACCAGGCTGCGCGCCCGGCCCAGGGCCGTAAACTTGAAGTCATAGATGTAGGCCGCGTAATAGGCGGCCATGGCCAGCAGGAAGATGGAGAGCCACCCCACCGCCATCAGCACCGCGCTGACGTAGACCAGGTTGCCGTAGAGCACCTGCAAAAACAGCAGAGGCGGGACCCCCAGGTTCACGGCCAGGGCGATGGCAAAGGGCAGCTTGCGCGAGATGGCCTGGTCCGCGCCCGGGGCCCGGCCCTTGCCCAAACCGGTCAGGGAATGGATCAGGGCGATCGCGCCCCCGCCCAGCATGGCGTTCATGGCCAGCAGGTGCAGGACAAAGGTCGCCAGCAGCAGGAGCCGGAACCAACCCGCCGCGATCGGGATGGTGTCGGCCGCCGGGATCAAGCTTGCGGGCTCCATGCTCCTCCCTTGCAAGCGCCTGGGCAGTCAGGGCAAAAGACGGGTGTGCCTTAGTTTAACACCGGGGCATGGCAAGAGAAAACCGGCTTGCGCGCCCCCGGCCGCCGCCGCGCCGGAGGCCGCGCCCGCTCTCCGGCCGGGCGTTGGCGCACAAGGCTGGCTGGCGGAGCCTGGGCCTGGCCCAGGCCCCGCCGGTGCGCTGGCCTGAGGTGCTTAGGCCTGGGCCGCGATCCCGGCCCGGATGGCCCGCTTGTCGATTTTGCCCACGCTGGTCTTGGGGATGACCTCCATGATCCGGATCTGGTCGGGGATGGCCCATTTGGAGATGGCGCCGTCGCTGACGAACCGGGCCAGGAACTCCTTGATCTCTTCGCCGCTGACCTTGCCGATATATTCGGGCTTGGCCACCACCGTGGCCAGGGGCCGCTCGCCCCACTTGTCGTCCGCCACGCCCACCACCGCCACCTCGCTCACGGCCGGGTGCTGGCTGATGAGGCTCTCCAGCTCCAGGGAGCTGATCCACTCGCCGCCGGTCTTGATCACGTCCTTCAGGCGGTCGGTGATCTTGACGTAGCCCTGCTCGTCGATGTTGGCGATGTCGCCGGTGTGCAGGTAGCCGCCGGCCCAGAGCTCGTTGCCCTTCTCCGGGTTCTTGAAGTAGCCCTGGGTGAGCCATGGCGCGCGCACCACGATCTCGCCGGCCGCGCGGCCGTCATGGGCCACGTCCTTCATCTGCGGATCCACCACGCGCAGATCCACCAGGGGCACGGCCAGGCCGGTCTTGGTGCGCACGTCCAACTGAGCCTCGAGGTCCGCGTCAAGCTGATCGGGCTTGAGCAGGGCCAGGGTCAGGATGGGGCAGGTCTCGCTCATGCCGTAGCCGGTGTGGATGTCGATGCCGCGCTCCATGGCCAGCTTGGCCAGGCCCCGGGGCAGGGCCGCGCCGCCGATGATGACCTTCCACTGGCTGAGGTCCACCGCCTTGGCCGCCTCGGCCGTGAGCAGCATGTGCATGATGGTGGGCACGCAGTGGGAGAAGGTGACCTTCTCGGTGACCAGCAGCTTAAGGAGCATGGGCGGATCGTAGCGGCCGGGGTAGACCTGCTTGACGCCCAGCACCGTGGCCACGTAGGGAATGCCCCAGGCGTGGACGTGGAACATGGGGGTGATGGGCATGTACACGTCGTCGGAGCGGAAGCGGCTCTGGGCCACGAAGGCCCCGAGGGCGGTCAGGGTGGACAGGGTGTGCAGCACCAGTTGGCGGTGGCTGAAGAACACGCCCTTGGGGTCGCCGGTGGTGCCGGTGGTGTAGAAGGTGGTGGCCTTGGTGTTCTCGTCAAAGTCCGGGAAGTCGCACTGGCCGGAGGCCCTGGCCAAAAGGTCCTCGTACTCGCCGGCCAGGGGCAGGCTGGTCTTGACCTCGGCCCCGGACTCCTTGAGCAGCACGTACTGCTTCACCATGGGCAACTGGTCCCTGATCCCCTCCAGGATCGGGATGAAGTCCTGGTGCGAGAGCACCACCAGGTCCTCGGCGTGGTTCATGGTCCAGGCGACCTGCTCGGGGGAGAGCCGCACGTTGACCGTGTGCAGGATGGCCCCGATCATGGGCACCGCGAAGAAGCACTCCAGATAGCGGTGGGAGTCCCAGTCCAGCACCGCCACCGTGTCGCCGGGGCCCACGCCCAGGTCGGTGAGCACGTTGGCCAGCTTGTTGATGCGGGCGTACAGGTCGCGATAGGTGAGCCTGAGCTGGTCGCGGTATACGATCTCCTGGTCCGGGGCATAGATGATCGGGGTGTGCAGCAGATGCTTTATGAGCAGGGGATAGGCGTATGCCTGCTCGGCCCGGTCCACCAATTTTACATTCTTGCCCATGACTACATTTCCCTTCTAGCTCAGTCGTGTATTGGTTGCAGTCGTGCGGGGCTTCAAACGTTAAGGACAAGTAAGGCCCCCGGCCATGCCGGCCGGGGACGCAAACTGGCTAGCGCCGGACCTTGAACTTTTCTCTCCCGCCGGCCCGGCGCTCCTTCAACAGAATCACTGTGGCCGGATCATACGTCGTCCGGCCTCACGTTTCCCAGGCCCTCGTGGGGCGCCTGGACGGGGCCGACCGGGTGGCTCCGACTTTTTTTACAGCGGCTCCCGCCGGGCCGTCGCCCGGCGGGAGCCGCCACGTCAACTGTTTGCTGGAGTCGATTTGCCGGGATCGAATGGCCGGCGCGCTATCCCTGCAGGAGGTTCTCGCGCTCCTCGGGCAGGTCGGCCAGTTCGATGGCGATGGCGCGGAAATCCTCCTTGATGGCCACGAAAGCCGCCACCAGGTCCGGATCGAAATGGTTGCCGCTGCCCTGGCTGATGATCTCCACCGCCTTGGCGTGGCTGAAGGGCGGCTTGTAGACCCGCCTGCAGATCAGGGCGTCGTAGACGTCGGCGATGGCCATGATGCGCCCGGCGAGCGGTATCTCGTCGCCGGCCAGCTTGCGGGGATAGCCACTGCCATCCCACTTCTCGTGGTGGCTGTAGGCGATGTCCTTGGCGTGGGCCAGGAACGAGGGCAGGTTCTCGGCCTGGAAGAGCTTCTCGCCCTTGGCCAGGGCCTGGTAGCCCAGCCAGGAGTGGGTGCGCATGATCTTGAACTCTTCCTCGGTCAGCTTGCCGGGCTTGAGCAGGATGGCGTCGGGCACGCCCACCTTGCCGATGTCGTGCAGCGGGGCGCACTTGAACAGCAGCTCGATGGTGCGCGGGTCGAGCTGGGGGGCGAACCGGGGGTTCTCGGTCAGCTTGTGGGCCAGCGCCCGCACATAGCGCTGGGTGCGCAGGATGTGGCCGCCGGTCTCGTTGTCGCGGGTCTCGCACAGGGTGGCCAGGCTGTGGATGGTCACCTCCTGGGTCAGGGCCAGCTCCATGGTGCGCTCGGCCACCCTGACCTCCAGGATCTCGTTCTGCTGCTCCAGCTCGCGGCCGGCCAGCATCAGGGAGAGATGAGTCCTGACCCTGGCCTGCACCTCCATGATCTCGAACGGCTTGGTCACATAGTCCACCGCGCCCAGTTGGAAGCCCTTGGTCTTGTTCTCCACCTCGGTCATGGCGGTGAGGAAGACCACCGGGATCTTGGCGTAGCGCGGGTCGTCCTTGAGCCGGCGGCAGACCTCATAGCCGTCGATGCCCGGCATCATGATGTCCAGCAGGATGATGTCCGGCAGGGCCTCGGCCACGGCCTCCAGGGCCGACTCGCCGTCAATGGCCACCGTCACGTCATAGGCGTCGCCCAGGGCCTCCACCAGGATGTCCAGGTTGGCCTCGGTGTCGTCCACCACCAGGACGCTGCAATCCGTCAGTTCCTTCATTCCTGTGCACAACCTTCCTGCTTGGCGCGCAGGCCTTCCACCAGGGCCAGGGCCTCCATGAACTTGTACTTGCCCACCAGCCTGCCAAGCTCCATCAGCTCCATGGAGCATTCCGAGGGCCAGCCCAGGCCGGCCACCTTCTGATAGGCCTCCTTGCTGGGCTTGGGTTTGCGGGTCTTGAGCGCCGCGGCCAGGGCCATGAGAGCCTCGGCCCGCTGTTGGGGGCTGCCGGCCGGGCCGCCCGGGCCGGCCGGGGCGGGCGCGGCCGGGGTCTCGGCCGGCCCCAGCACGGCCAGGGCCTCCACCGCCTGGCCCATGACCTGGCCCAGATCGTCCAACAGCGGCAGGCAGGGGTCCACCAGGCCCTCTTTGCAGGCCGACTCCAGGGCCGCGGCCGCGGCTTGCAGGCCGCCCGCGCCCACGTTGCCGGCCACGCCCTTGATGGTGTGGGCCAGGCGCTGGGCCTCTTCTTGGCGGCCGGCGGCCAGGTGGCCGGCCAGTTCGGCCGGGGCCTGGGCGTAGTCGTCGCGCAGCTTGATGAGCAGTTCGCGGTAGAGTTTGCGGTTGCCGCCCACCCGGCCCAGGCCGTCGTCCAGGTCGATGCCCGCGATCGCCTCCGGCAGTTGCGGCTTGGCCTCGCCGCGCGGCGCGTGCGCGGGCGCTGCCTCGACGGCCAGGGGCGTGAAGCCGCGCAGGCCGGGCCGGATCCATCGCCGCAGGGAGGCGAAGAGCAGCGGCGGGTCGATGGGCTTGACCACGTGGTCGTTCATGCCCGCCGCCAGGGCCTTTTCGCGGTCGCCGGCCATGGCGTTGGCGGTCATGGCTATGACAGGCAGGTCGGCCAGGGCCGGGTCCTGGCGGATGGCGCAGGTGGCGGTGTAGCCGTCCATCACCGGCATCTGCACGTCCATGAGCACGGCCTGGAAATGCCCCGCCCTGGCCGCGGCCACGCCCTGGCCGCCGTCGCCGGCGATGGTCACCACCAGCCCGGCGCCCTCCAGGATCTCCTTGGCCACCTGCTGGTTGATCTCGTTGTCCTCCACCAAAAGCACCCGCGCTCCCCTGAGGGCCTCAAGGCCCTTGGCCGGGAGCTCGCGGCCGGCCTTCCGCTGGTGGGCGACCTCCTTGCCAAAGGCGGCCATGACGGTGTCAAGGAGCAGCGAGGGGCTCACCGGCTTGATGAGGAAGCCCTCCAGGCCCTGCTGTTCGGCTCCGGACATAATCTCCTCGCGGCCATAGGCGGTGACCATGATGATGGCCGGGGGTTTGGCGAGGTGCAGTTCATGCTTGATGCGCCGGGAGGTGGTCAGCCCGTCCAGGCCCGGCATGCGCCAGTCCATGAGCACCAGGTCAAAGGGCCGCTGGGCGTCGGCGGCCTGCACCGCGGCCAGGGCCTCGGCCCCGCCGGCGGCCAGGTGGGGCTCCATGGCCATGGACCTGAGCATGCCGTCCAGGATTTCGCGGCTGGTCTGGTTGTCGTCCACCACCAGCACCTTGAGTCCGCGCAGGTCGGGATGGGGGGTCAGGGTGCGGCGGGGCGCGGTCTGGCCCAGGCCCAGCTCTGCGGTGAAGATGAACTGGCTGCCCTGGCCGGGCTCGCTCTCCACCCGGATATCGCCGCCCATCAACTCCACCAGGCGCTTGCTGATGGTCAGCCCCAGGCCGGTGCCGCCGTATTTGCGGGTGGTGGAGGTGTCGGCCTGGGAAAAGGCCTGGAAAAGCCGGCCGCGCTGCTCGGCGTTCATGCCGATGCCGGTGTCGCGCACGGTGAAGCACAGCCGCACCCGCTCGGAGTGCTTGTCCTCCACCCGCACGCAGATGACGATCTCGCCCTGGTCGGTGAACTTGACCGCGTTGTTGGTCAGGTTGGTCAGCACCTGGCCCAGGCGCAGGGGGTCGCCCTTGAGCTCCGTCGGCACCTGGCGGTCCACGTCGAACAGGAAGTCCAGGCCCTTTTCCTGCACCCTGGCTCCCACCAGGTCGGCCACCGACTGCAGGACCTGGTCCAGGTCGAAGTCGATGGTCTCCATGGTCAGCTTGCCGGCCTCGATCTTGGAGAAATCCAGGATGTCGTTGATGATGCCCAAGAGGGCCTTGGCGCTGGACTGGATCTTTTCCAGATAGTCGCGCTGCTTGAGGCTCAGGTCGGTCTTGAGCGCCAGATGGCTCATGCCGATGATGGCGTTCATGGGGGTGCGGATCTCGTGGCTCATGTTGGCCAGGAAATCGCTCTTGGCCTGGGTGGCGGCCTCGGCCGCCCGGCGGGCCTCCTCCAGGTCCTCCATGATGTTGAGCATGGCCCGCCGCGCGCTGTTGAGGTCGGCCATGCGGGCCTCCATGGCCCGGGCCGCCTCCTCGCGCTCGTCGAAGTTCTTCTGGAGCTGCTGGGTCATGCTGTTGAAGGCCCGGGAGAACTCGCCCATGAAGCCCACCTCGTGGCTGAAATCCCCCCGGGCGATCTGCTGGGTGGTCCAGGTCAGGTGGCGCAGGCTGCCCTGCAAGTTCTTGAGCGAAGCCAAAAGGCTGCTATTACCGCGCGGGGCCAGGTGGTCGATGTCGCCCTTGGACAGCGCCTGCACCAGTTGGGCCGTGGCGTCATATTCTTCCAGGAAGCGGTTGATGTAGCCCACCGCCTGGCGGATCTCGTTGTCCGGGAAATCCGCCGGCAGTTCTATGACCGCGGGCTTTTTCCCCTTGAGAATCAGGTAAAAGGCCTCGCTGATCCGGTCTATGATCTCTTCCTTGACTTCAAGCATGCCCATCACGCCTTTGGCTTGACCTCGAAACGGCAGACCCGGTCCCCGGAGCACCAGCAATCGATCTCCTTCACCTCGAACTCCTGTCCGGTGAACTCCAGGAACACCCCGCTCAAGAAGCCTTCGTCATAGGTGCAGATATTCTCGTTGGTCATGGGCAGGCCGGAGCAATCCAGGTCCTCGGCCACGGTGAGGATAAAGTGCCGGTTATCCATATCGGCCTTTTCCACCCGCAGGATGCCGATGCTCAGCTCCGCCAGCAGCTTCTGCAGCTCGATTATGAACTGGTTGAAGTCGATGCCCTGGCTGACCAGGTTTTTATAGAACTGGCGTCCGGCCGAGCGGCCGGCTTCGTAATAAATGCGGTCGGCGGCCTGGGGGCCCAGCTCCTTGATGAGCACGTCGCGCAGGGTGAATTGCATCAGGCGGTAGACCGCCACGCTCATGGTGTTGCCCAGGTTGGGCCGGCCATCGGCGATGTCGCCCAACATGCTCCAGTCGAACTGCAGCTCGTCGCGCTCCTCTTTGAACATAGCTTCCGCCTTTCGATCTGCGGGGACGACGCCCGGGTTGTGCGCCCCGGCGCCGCCGCCCTACTGCAACCCGGCTGTCTCCACGATCTTGTACTTGGGGCCCTGACCCGCCTTTTCCAGCAGGTGGTTGATCTCCTCTTTCAGCTCGATCATGCGCTCCTCGCGCCCCAGGGTCAGGCGGTTGAAGCGCTCCAGGTCCTCCACGTATTGGCGCATCGCGGCCTCCACCCGCTTGCGCTCGGTGATGTCGCGCAGGGTCTCGATGGCCCCCACCTCCTGGCCGCTGGCGTCGCTGAGCACGATGGCCATGGCCGACAGGTACAGCCCGCCGTCGCCCAGGTGGGCGTGGTGGGACTCGGAGATCAGGCAGTCGCCCTCCTGCTTGATGCTCAGGTACTGGCCGGCGGTCTCCTGGTTCCAGACGCGCACCAGGTCCACCAGGATGGGCCGGCGCTCGCCATAGAAAGGCAGGGCGTAGGCATAGTCGCCCCGGCCCAGGATCTCCTCTTTCTTCACCCCGGTCAGGCGCTCCATGGCCCGGTTCCAGAGGCTCACCCGGCCCTCGCCGTCCACCACCAGGGTGGGGTCGGGCAAAAAGTCGAGGATGTCGGCCAGGCGGCGCTGGGATTCGCGCACCTCCGCCTCGGCCTGTTTGCGGGCGCTGATGTCGCGCACGGTGCCCACCGCGTACCACTCATCGTCCATCTGGAACGACGACAGGGTCACCTCCACCGGGAAGATGCGGCCGTGGCGGTCCTGGGCCTCGATCTCGGTGGTGTTGCCCAGCACCGGGCCTTGGCCGTCCTGGGCAAAGGCGACCAGGCCGTGGCGCGCCCGCTGCTTGTAGTCGCCCGGCGCGGCGTGGGCATGAAAATCCATGCCCATGGCCTCCTCGGCGCTGTAGCCGAACAGCCGCTCGGCGGCCTGGTTCCAGAACAGGACCCGGCCCTGGCCGTCCAGCATGATCAGGGCGTCCTCCACCGCCTGGCTCATGGCCTTGATCTTGCGCTCGCTGGCCAGGTACTCGTTCTCCGCCAGCTTGCGCTTGGTCACGTCCAGGATGAAGCCGGTGACCAGGCGGGTCCCGTCGTCCTGCAGGGCGGAGGAGGCGTTGGTGCGCACCCACTTGACCTGGCCTTCGGGCAGCAGGATGCGCCCCACCAGGTTGAGGGCGCCGCCGCCGGCCGCGGCGGCCTCCATTTCGGTCTGGATGCGCTCCCGGTCCTCGGGGTGCCAGGGCAGCAGCCTCTTGGCGCGGATGACCTCCTCCGGTGCCGCGCCGAAAAACTCCTCGGCCCCTGGGCTCAGATAGCCGTATTCACGCCGGCCGTCGGGGTGGATCACCATCTGGAAGATGACGCCGGGCACGTTGGCCACCATGGCCGCGAAGCGCTGCTCGGCCCGGGTGCGCTCGGCCACCTCGGTGCGCAGGCGGCGGTTGAAGCGGGCCAGGGCCCCGGCCACCGCGCCCACCACCAAGAGCACTCCCAGGGCCACCCCGCCGGCCCAGAACAGCGGCGTCAGGTCCCGCTCGGCATTGGGGTCGTAGGTCAGGCCGTCCAGCTTGAAATCCTTGTCCACCAGGCCCAGCTCGGCCAGGGTCTCGGCCATGTGCCGCCAGCGGCCGGGGTTCATGTGACCGATCTGGATCATGTCCGGCTGGATCAGGTCGCGCATGGCCCCGGCTTCAAAGCGCAGATGATCGCGGCTCTGCTTGGAGTGGTACTTCTTGATGATGAGATCGACGATCTCCAGCGGGTGGTCCATGGCGTACTGCCAGCCCTTGAGGGTGGCGGCCAGGAAAGCCTTGACCCGCTCCGGATGGTTGTTGATCTCCTCCTCGGAGGTGAAGATGCAATCGCCGTAAAAGTGGATGCCGTATGTCGCGGGCCGGATGATCGTGGCCGGCTCGTTGCGTTGCTCCATGAAGTATGGCTCGTTGGTGATGTAGGCGTTGAAAACGTCCGTATTGCCGTCCAGCAGGTCCTGGACGTTGAAACTGGTGGGCAGGCGCCGGATGCTGTCCAGGCGCACGCCCTCTTTCTTGAACATGGCCAGCAACTCAACATCCGCCATGCCGGGCATCATCATCACCCGCCTGCCGATCATGTCCTGGGGCGAGTTGATGAAGGCAAGCTTGCGTGCCAGGAATATCGAAGGCGACTGCTGGAAGATGACCGCCAGCACCTTGATGGGTTTGCCCTGCAAGCGGGCCAGGAGCACCTCGTTGCTGGCCGCTCCGAATTGGGCCCGGCCCGCGAGCACCTCGGCGATGGGGTCCCGGCCGGGCCCCCCTTGAACCAGATTGACCTCCAGACCTGCTTCGCGGTAATAGCCCAACTCCAGGGCCGCGTAATAGCCGGCGAACTGGAACTGGTGCAGCCAGCGCAGTTGCACGGTCACCCGGGCGTCGTCGGCCATGGCGGGCGCGGCCGCCAGCACGAAAGACACCAGCACCGCAGATAAGACCTGGGTCCATCGCCAGCCTGGCCAGCGTCTAGCCTTATACACCATAGGCTCACCTGACGGATGGATTTAATGAAGTTGGCAGATAGCTTATTCTATCACGATTTTTAGCACCCAAACTCGGCAATATATTGACGAGAGCAATTCACAACCCGACCGCCATGGCCTCCCGCCCCGCGGCGGCAGGATCGTGCATATAATATGCATGATTAAGGCCTGTTAAGTTTGTCCGAACCGCATTGGCCCGTGAATTTAAGTGCAATCAGGGTACGGAATGATAATTAGGCAAAGTGTGAATTGAACACCCTGCGGCCGGCCGCAATCCTGTTGGCGGCCAGCCCGTCCTTGCCCGGTTTTCCGGCCGTGAAATCCTCGCAGGGGTCCGCCATAGGACGACAATCATTCCTGGCCCAAGCCATCTCCAAGGGAACAGGTCCTTGTCCTGGGCCAGGCCGGGAGCTAAGATCGAAAGGGTGAGGCGCGGGCCAGACGTGAGATCGGCGCGCATTCCGCTCCCCAGCCCCAGGCCTGGGCGCGTCCCAGGCCAGCCAAGGCGCATCCCCGGAAGCAGGTCATGAGCAACGAGACACCCGGCCGCATCCTGGTGGTGGATGATGAGGAGGTGGCGCTGAAGGCCATGCGCCGCATCCTGGAAAAGGACGGCCACCAGGTCTCCACCTACCAGAACCCGGTGCGCGCCCTGGAACGCCTGGAGCAGGAGGAGTTCGACCTGCTCCTGGCCGACCTGATGATGCCGCCCTACATCGACGGCCTGGAACTGATGGCCGCGGCCAAGCGCATCTGGCCCCGGCTGGAGGTGGTGCTCATCACCGGCTACGCCAGCCTGCCCAACGCGGTGGAGGCCATGAAGCGGGGAGCCTTCAACTACCTGGCCAAGCCGGTGGACCCGGCCGAGCTGCGCCGCCTGGTGGAACAGGCCCTGGCCCAGCACCGCCTGCGCCAGGCCGCCACCTGCGCCGCCTCGGCCACCGGAGCGGCCGGGGCCATGGCCGGGCCGGAGCGCGCGCCGTTCATCATCGGCCGCAGCGCCGGCATCCGCCGGGTGCAGGAGGTCATCGCCCAGGTGGCGGGCACTGAATGCAACGTGCTGGTGCTGGGCGAATCCGGCACCGGCAAGGAGCTGGTGGCCAAGGCCCTGCACGCCCAGAGCCAGCGCCGGAGCGGGCCCTTCGTGGCCTTCAACTGCGGCTCCTTCAGCGAGGAGCTCATCGCCAACGAGCTATTCGGCCACGAGAAGGGCGCCTACACCGGGGCCCACGCCCTCAAGCGCGGCCTGCTGGAAGAGGCCAGCGGCGGCACCCTCTTCCTGGACGAGATCGGCGAGATGCCCCCGGCCATGCAGGTCAAGCTGCTGCGGGTCTTGCAGGAGCGCGAGATGCTGCGGGTGGGCGGCACCGAGCCCATCCCCCTGGATCTGCGCGTGGTGGCCGCCACCGCCGCCGACCTGAAGGCCGCCGTCGGCGCCGGGGCCTTCCGCCAGGACCTCTACTACCGCCTCAACGTGGTCACCATCGAGCTGCCCCGCCTGGCCCAGCGCGGAGAGGACATCGGGCTCTTGGCCAGCACTTCCTGGCCCGGGCCAGCCGGCGCATGGACCGCCGGGTGCGGGGCCTCAGCCCCCAGGCCCTGGAGGTGCTCAAGGGCTACGCCTTCCCCGGCAACGTGCGCGAGCTGGAGAACATCATGGAGCGGGCCGTGGCCCTGGCCCGGGGCGAGATCATCACCCCGGCCGACCTGCCCCCGGACCTGGTGCGGGTCAACCTGATCGAGTTCCCCGAGGCCGAGCAGGAGGTGCCCACCCTGGCCGACCTGGAGCGGGACTACATCCGTCACCTGCTGGAGCGCACCGGCGGCTCCCGGGGCAATACCGCCCGCCTGCTGGGCATCGACCGCGCCTCGCTCTGGCGCAAGATGAAGCGCTTCGGCCTGGACTGAGGGTTGTCCGACGCAACCCGGCGTTCGTTGATGCAACAAATCGTTCCCGGCACCGTTTTGGCGACAACCCGCCGGCGATTTCCCGGCCCGTGTTGCCTATCGCAACAAATCGTTCCGCGCGCCTGATCTAAATTTAGCCATAATTTCAGCAAAATGACCAACCGGGCCTTGGCACGAGCCTTGCGCATGGTTTCACACGTACGCCAGCGAGGTGGGAGATGTTCAAGCGAGTCCTGGTGGTCTTCGAAAACGAACGCATCAGCCCCGAGGCGGTGCTCTATGCCCGGGAGTTGGCCCTGCGCATGGACGCCGAGGTCACCCTCCTGATGCTGATCGAGATGTCTTTTCTGGACCGGGCCTGGTTGGGCTCCAAGCGCAACGCCATCAGCAACGTGGAGGAGAGGGTGGGTGCCCTCATGTCCGAACACCTGGAAGGCCTGATAAAGGCCGGGGTGACGGTCAGCGCCGCCCTCAGGGTGGGCGACCCGGCCCAGGAGCTGGTCAAGTTCCTGGCCGAGCGCTCCTCGTTCCAGGTGGTTATCTGGGGCAGCGGCCTGGAGCTGCCCGAAGGGGTCGGGGCCAAGCGCGGCCATTGGCTGGGCAAGGTGCGCCCGACCCTGGAGTGTCCCCTCTTGTCGGTCGGGGCCAGGCAGACCGGTCTGGCCCAGGCCACCTAACGCCGCCGCGGCGTCCGGGCGGTCCCAAGCCCGGCCATCAGCGGCGGCAACGACAACGGAGAGAGGCATGGCCATAGTCATCATATCCAGCTGGGCCGAGGACGCCCGTCGGGAGCTGGCCGCCGCCGTGGCCCGCAAGCTGGGCTGTCCCAGCCTGAGCCGCGAGGAAGTGGTGGAGCAGGCCACTCAGGCCGGCATCCCGGTGGGCAAGATGGAAATCGCGGTGATGAAGGGCAACGCCCCCAAGGAGCGCCTGGCCCGGCACAAGTCACGCTACCTGGCCTTCACCACCGCCACGGTGGCCGAGCGCGCCCGCCAGGGCCACGACCTGGTCTACCACGGCCGGGCCTGCCACCTGCTCCTGCCCGGCGTGGGCCACGTGCTGCGGGTGGGCGTAGTGCCCGACCTGGAGCGCCAGGTCACGGCGGTGATGAACCGCCTGAACCTGGACCGCGAGAAGGCCCAGCGCTACCTGGACGATCTCAACGAGGACATGAAGAACTGGTTCCACTTCGCCCACGGCGTGGACCCTGACGAGCCCGGCCAGTACGACATGGTGCTGAACCTGGGCCACCTGAGCCCGGAGAGCGCGGCCAGCGCGGTCTGCTCCATGGCCCAGTTGCCGGACTTCGAGCCCACCCCGGCCAGCCGCCGGGCCCTGGACGACCTCTGGCTGGGAGCCAAGGCCCGCGACCTCCTGGGCCGCGACGAGGCCACCGCCGCCGCGGACCTGACCGTGACCGCCCTGGAAGGCCGGGTCACGGTGACCTACATGCCCCGCCAGCAGGAGGTGGCCCCCTACATCAACCGGGTGCTGGCCGGCCTGACCGAGGCCCGCGAGGTGGTCTGCACCATGGCGCTGACCAACCTCTTATGGGTGGCCGAGCGCTTCGACCCGGCCTCCCCCACCTTTGTGGGCATCACCGACCTGGCCCAGCGCTGGGGAGCCGGCGTGGAGCTGTTGCGCATGGCCTCCGCGGCCGACGAGGCCTGTGCGCCGGCTCCGGGGGACGACGCGGCCGGCGCGGTCTGCCGGCCCAAGGCCCTGGACCCCACCGGCGGCATCGAGGACGACGAGCCCGCGCTGGCCATGAGCCGCTCTGGCGACGACGGCCTGGCCCAGGTGAGCGACGCGCTCATCAGCCGGGGCGTTTTCGCCGGCAGCCACACCAGCGCCGGCAACCCGGCCGAGGTGGTGCTGGGCCAGGTCAAGCAGCAGGCCCGCTACTCCCTGGTCATCATCGGCGACATGTTCGCCGGCAAGGGCGCCTCCACCCGGGTGCGCCAGACCCGCGAGCTGGCCGCGGCGGTGACCGAGCGCAGCAAGGTCTCGGTCATCACCGCCGACGAGCTGCAGGCCAAGTTCCTGTTCGGCCCCAAGCAGATGAGCCGCCTGGGCATCTACATGGCCATCGTGGTGGTCGTCTACCTGCTGGCCTTCACCTTCCAGGGTCCGATCCAGGACTTCCTGGCCGGACCGGACTGGGAGGGCTGGCGGGTGCTGGCCACGGCGGCGGTGGTGATCTTCGTGCCGCTGGTGGCCTATCTCTACGGCGGGGCCACCGGCCTTCTGATGAAGTGGCTCAAGTTCGAGTAGCCGCCAGCGCGCGGACCGGACAGGGAGAATAGAAATGCAGGAAATGTTGTCGGGACTGTTCATACCACTGGATTTTTACTCCGCGATTCAGATCGTGGTGCTGGGCTTCGTGGGCGGCGTGCTCTCCGGCTTCATCGGCAGCGGCGGCGCCTTCTTCATGACGCCAGGCATGATGAACATCGGCGTGCAGGGCGTGGTGGCCGTGGCCAGCAACATCACCCACAAGTTCGGCAAGGCCATGGTGGGCTCGCACAAGCACGGCGAGATGGGCAACGTGGACAAGAAACTGGCCATGTTCCTGCTCATCACCGCCGCGGCCGGCATCCGCCTGGCGGTCTGGGTCTCCAGCCTGTTGTTCGAAAGCGGCGGCGGCAGCCACGGCGACAAGGGCGCGGGCGCCAACCTGTATATCAGCCTGGTCTTCGTGGGCATCCTCACCGCGGTGGCCATCTCCATGGCCAAGGACCTGATGAGCCACAAGGGCGGTGAGGAAGGCGGCGACGCCGGCCCCAGCCGCAAGATCGCCGACTACCTGGCGCGCCTCAACCTGCCCCCGATGATCTACTTCAAGGTGGCCGACGTGAGGGTGAGCCTGTGGATCCTGCTCCTGGTGGGCCTGGCCACCGGCTACCTGGCCGGCACCATCGGCGTGGGCGGCTTCATCGGCGTGCCGGCCATGATCTATGTGTTCGGCATCCCCACCGCGGTGGCCGCCGGCACCGAGCTGTACCTGGCCATGTTCATGGGCGCCTTCGGGGCCATCAACTACGCCTGGGCCGGCTATGTGGACATCCGCATGACCCTGCTGCTCTACCTGGGCTCGCTGATCGGCGTGCACTTGGGCACCTACGGCGTCAAGGTGGTCAACGAGCGCTACATCCGCATGGTCACCGCGGTCATCATCCTGCTCTGCGTGCTCAGCCGCTTCCTGGCCATGCCGGTCTACCTGCGCCAGTTGGAGATACTGGGCATCAGCGCCGACCTGGACGTGTGGTTCAACGGCGCCAGCAAGGCCCTGCTCTTTGCCAGCGGCATCGCCGGCACCGGCATCATTCTCTATCACGTGGCCCGCGCCTACCGGCAGCGGCGGCGGCTGAAGTCCAGCCTGTCGGCCGCCCGCCCCGCGGCCGAGCCCGTGCAGGCCTGAGGGGAGGTTGATTTATGGCGCAGGAACTGAAGGTGCTTGTGCTGGATGATGAGCCCATCGTGGGCAAGCGGCTGGCCCCGGCCCTGGCCAAGCTGGGCTGCTCCACCGAGACCTTTGTGGACCCCCGCGAGGCCGTGGCGCGGCTGATGCAGGAGAACTTCGACATCGTGGTGACCGACATCCGCATGGACGAGATGGACGGCATCGAGGTGTTGCAGAAGGTCCTGGCCCGCTCGCCGCGCACCAGGGTCATCATGATCACCGGCTACGCCACCCTGGAGGTGGCGCGCGAGTCGCTGGCCAAGGGGGCCTTCGACTTCATCGCCA
>JAZDHW010000293.1:0-28780 GCA_043805555.1 Pseudomonadota bacterium | reverse complement strand
GCTACTCGTACCATGGCCTTGCCCTCTCTTGGTCGCGGTATTGTTGGCTTTTCGCAGAACCACACTACCACGCTGAGATGAGGGCATCTCGCTTAGAGCACTTAGCCAGCTCTTGAGAATCTATCTTGGACAACACTGGTTTAAACGCCTTGGAACTGGCAAGTCTGCCGAGTATTTAAAATGTAGTCGACATTGTTGACCGCCTCTCGCCGGTCGAAAAACAAGGAGGGTGATGCTACTTGTGCTGAGCGGTCTATCGGATCACATCCAACAACCGTGCCCTGTTTGTTGTCAGGCCCTGTGGGCCGGCCGCGGCCGTTGCCGCCTCGGGCCAGCCCGCGCGATACCAGGTCATTGCCATCATGACCCGCGAATGGTTGGTCCCGGCGCCCGCGGGGCGGTCATTTCTCCGGCGTTGGTCGTCATGCCGGCCATTGGTAGAGCAGCGCGCCCCAGCAGAGGCCACCGCCAAGGGCCAGCATCATGATCATGTCGCCGGGCTTGAACAGGTGCCGGTTCTCGTGCAGAAGAATGGGGATGGAGGCCTGGGAGGTGTTGGCGTAGCGCTGGTAATTCAGCAGGACGGCGCTCGGGGAAATCCCCAGGGCGGTCATGGTGCCTTCCAGGATCTTCTTGCCGGCCTGGTGCGGCACCCAATGGGCTATGTCCTGGACCGAAAGGCCGTGGTCCTTCAGGACGGTCCTGGCGGCCTCCACCAGCCGTTCGATGGCGGCGTCTTTCAATCTGGCCGTTTCCAGCCTGATGCCGTGCTGGCCGCGCGCGTATACCTCTTCAATGTTTTCGGGGGTGATGGGCAGGGCGGAGCCGCCGGCCGGCACGACGACATAGTCCGCCAGCCTGCCGTCTGACCTGACATGGCCGCCTAAAATGCCGCGGCCGTCATTCGCAGATCTGCCCAAAACCACCGCGCCGGCGCCGTCGCCGAATATAGGGCAGGTGATGTAGTTTCTCCTGTCGATGACGCTGGACCCCATTTCCGCGCCCACGAT
The DNA here is from genome assembly GCA_043805555.1 of Pseudomonadota bacterium. Taxonomy (GTDB): domain Bacteria; phylum Desulfobacterota; class Desulfarculia; order Desulfarculales; family Desulfarculaceae; genus JACRDC01. Next base: position 27,770 of record JAZDHW010000293.1, on the reverse strand, counting down.
CAACACATGCCGATAAAAGGCGTGTTGCTTCATCATGGCGTCGGCCATGTGCAGGGCGAAGACGAAGCCCGCGCAGGCGGCGCTTATTTCAAAGGCCGGGCAGCTGTTGGCGGCCCCCAACTTCCCTTGTACCAGCGCGGCAGTGTTGGGGACTCTCATGTCGGGGGTGGAGGTGCAGGCGATGATCATGTCGATATCGTCAACGCCCAGGCCGGCCTCGACCAGGGCTTCGGCCGCCGCCGCATGGGCCAGATCGGAGGTGGCCTGGTCCTGGGCCGCCCACCGCCTTTCGACAAAGCCCATGGTCTGGCTCACCCACTGGTCATAGGGTCCGCTCCGGCCGGGGTCGAAATGGCTCAGGTCCACCATGGCCATGATGTCCTGGTTGGTCACTACCGCGCTGGGGAGGTAGCTCCCTGTGCCCACGATGCAGTTGCCCACTCAGCGTGCCCGCCTTGGATGGAATCGTCAATTAGGGGCGCCCGCCGGCGCCCGGGCGGCGCAGCCCATTTCCCAGGGCAAAGCCTAGCCTTGGCTGGCTTCCCAGTCCCCGCGCACGTGGGCCAGCAGCTGCTTGCCGCGCTCCAGCTCCATCACGATGCCCTCCCAGTGGGGCCGGTGCAGGAGTTTTTGCAGGAAGAGGGCATCGGAGCCAAACCAGCGGGGTGCCAGTCCGCCCAGGAAGTAGCCGCGGTCGCGCAGCCAATCCACCGCCGCTCCCACGCAGGGCTCGGACAGGTCCAGCCAGGCCTGGAGCACGATCGCGCCCTTGCCCAGGGCGGCGTTCTCCTCGGCCTCGAAACGCTGACCGAAATCCTCGCCTACGCCGGAAACCAGCACCCGGGCCACCTGGGCGAAACCGTAGTATTGGCTTTCCATGCGGCTGGCGCTCCCGGGCGCGGCGGCCTGCGCGGAGGCGACCAACTCCCGCTGATCGTTCAGGCCCTGGTAGAGATCGGCCAATATCTCGCGATAGGCCGCGGGAATGTGAACCTTATGGGGATGGGACCGATAGATGTTTATGGTCACCAACGAAGCCACCCTGCCGCTGGCGCTGCCCTCCTTGACATAGGGGTCCACCGGCATGAGGTCCACCTGCACGCCCATGGGGATCGACTTCTGGCTGAGGGAGGTTCGCTGGGTGTAGGGGTGGTTGAGGATCACGTCCCCAAAGATGGCCTCGATCGGAAACTGCTTGGGCACCACCTCGAAGCTGTGGGCGATTACGGCCTTGAAGATGCCGGCCCCGTGCCGGTAGGAAGGCAGCACCAATCCCGCGCCGGATTCATACAAGCCCGGGAAGGGGGCGACCTGGAACAGGGCGGTGTGCCCCACTATATCGCCCTTGGCGGTGCGCGCCACGCTGGAAATGGTCCAGCCGGCCGCGTTCTCCGCGCTCAGCCCCTTGGGGTCGTAGTACAGCTGGTGGGGGTAATTCTCGGCGTACACGGCGTGGAACAAGGCCGCCACCCCTTCGGCGTCGTCGGGACGGAGAAAGTCGATCTCCACGGGTTGTCCAGGCGCGATGGCGTTCGTATCGATTGCGGCCATGATCTTACCATCCTTCGGTGAGTCGGTTGACCAGCGGGGCCGGCGCGCAGCCGCCCCCGACATCCTTGCTATCCGCATCTTGGCCGGGCCCGGCCGCCAGGTTGGACACCCGCTGGAGCGCGTTAAATCCCACCCGGCGCGCCGCCAGCGTGGCGCCTGGGGACCGTCCCGCCTGATCAACCGTCCGCCAGCCGTCGCCAACCCGCCTAATTCCGGGGACCGGATGCGATTGCGGCATTATCCGAGATTATCTGAGATTTTGAGGCAGATTCCGCATTACCTCCCATTTTCAGCCACCAGACGCCATCTGCTGCATGTCATGCCCCAGTTGGCGTTTTCTACGGTGGCTTTGAACTCTTCGCTCAAGTTGGCTTCCCTTATGGCGCTTGAGAAAATCAATCACGGGCCTTTTAAGGGCACAGTAGCCCGCTGCCTGTTTCGCAGTCAATTACTTGTGCATGCCCTTTCAGGCGATGCCCAACCCTGCCCTTTAGTGTTGCGCAAGTTAGAGTCCAAAGGCGTGGTGTATGAGGTAGCCCCCGTGATGGGGGTTGAGAATAAAGACCATCGCGGCCATCCTCGGTTTGGCTTAACAGACCGACGTCAGTCGGCAACGAGGAGGCAGCGATGGTCAAGGAAAGGGTAGAAGGTTTGGCGTGGCTGCGCAAGCAGCTTGAGACCGCGGACGTGGACCTGCTGCGGGAGATGGTTCGGGCCATGGCCGAGACGCTGACGCCACTATGGGATGGAACATTACTCAGTCCCAAGCTGCGATCTGGACATGCCTGCGGGTGAATTGCCCGGCACGCAGCAACACCGTTAAGGCGCGGCGGCAGGCGGAGTCTTGAGGAGCGAGAGGGCCTCCACCAACTGGACCGGGCCTTGACAGCAGCGGGCTGCGTCCGCAGTGCCAATGAGATGCCGGGCCAACTCCTCCGGCGGGCGCAGGCTATAGATGGGCAGACCCATGGCGCTGGCTTGGCGCAGCAGGTCCAGGTTGGCGCGGTTGTCATCGCCCAGGGGGAAGCCGCTGTCCACCACGGCCAGACATCCGGCCATGGCATGGCCGGCCAGGCGCAAGGCCTCCTCGGCCAGGGGCTGGAAAGGGGCCTGGCTGACCACCTGCGCCCCCAAGGATTGGGCCACCAGGCAGTCCAGGTCGTGCTGGTGCAGCACGCCGGTCTTGAGGGTAAAGCCTTGCTTGGCGAGCGTCCGCAGCAGGCCGGCCCCGGAGCCGCCCCCGCAGACCACGAAAACCTGCTCCTTGCCAGGCTCGGCGGCCAGCTCCATCACCCCCAGATGCGGCGAGAAACGGGCCTGGTCCAGGCCGTAAAGTTCGGCCAGGCTGGCGGCCGAGAGCACTTCTTCCGGCGGTCCCCAGGCGCCGATCCCGCCCCGGCCCACCAGGCCCACCACGTCGGCCAGGCGCAGGGCCAGGTCCACGTCGTGCAACGAGGCCACCACCGCGATGCCCTGCTGGCGGCACAGCCGGCGCAGGATGGTCAGCACCTCCAGGCGGTGTTTCACGTCCAGGTGCAGGGTGGGCTCGTCCAGGAGGATCACCCGCGGCTCCTGGGCCAGGGCGCGGGCCAGCATGATCTTCTGGCGCTCGCCGTCGCTCAGCTGGTCCATGGGCCGCAGGGCCAAGCCGCCGGCTCCCACCAGATCCAGGGCCCAGGCGGCCCGCTCCCGATCGTGCGGGCCTATCCGGCCCAGGAACCCGGTGTGGGGGGTGCGGCCCAGGCAGACCAGCTCCAGGGCCGAGAGCATGGCCGGCGCGTGGCGCTCGGTGAGCACCACCGCCAGGCTGCGGGCGATCTCGGCCGGGCTCAGGCCGGACAACGCCCGGCCATCCAGGAGCACCGTCCCGTCCAGGGGGGGCAGCAGCCCGGCCAGGGTGCGTAACAAGGTGGTCTTGCCGGCCCCGTTGGGACCCAGCAGGGCCGCGAACTGGCCCGGATACACCGCCTGGTCCAGGCCGGAAAGCACCGGCCGGGCCCCATAACCCACCGCCAGCCCACGGCAGGCCAGCACGGCTTTATCGGTCGCGGCCGGATTCACAGCGCGCTCCTTCGCCGCAGCAGGAGGACGATCACCACCGGCGCACCCAGGAAGGAGGTCACCGCTGACAAGGGGGTCTCCACCGGCGCGAACAGGCTGCGCGCCACCAGGTCGCACAGCAGCGCCACCAAGCCGCCCAGCAGGGCCGCCTCCGGCAGCAGCAGGCGGTTGTCGGCGGTGCCCAGGGACAGGCGGGCCATGTGCGGCACCGCCAGGCCGATGAAAGCCACCGGCCCGGCGGTGGCGGTGACCAGGGCGGCCAGGGCGCAGGAGAAGAGGATGATCAGCACCCGGAAGGCGCGCACGTTCACGCCCATGCTCTGGGCGTAGTCCTCGCCCAGCAGGAAAGCGTTCAGCGGCTTGGACAGGCCATAGACCCCCACCAAGAGGACGCCGCCCAGCAGCATGACCATCTGCAACTCCTGCCAGCGGAATCCGGAAAAGGAGCCCAGGGTCCAGAGCGTGAAGCCCTTGAGGCGCTCGGCCTCGGCAAAGGCCACCAGCAGGCTGGTGACCGCGCTGGTCAGGTATCCGATCATCAGGCCGATGATGAGCAACACCACGCCCTGCTTCATGCGCCGGGCGATGCCCACCACCAGCAGCAGGGCGCCCAGCGAGCCGGCGAAGGCGGCCAGGGTGACCAGGTAGGGGCTGAGGGCGGCCAGGCCCAGGGAGAAGCTGGTGAGCATCACCAGGGCCACCATCAGGCTGGCTCCGGAGGAGATGCCCAGGATGAAGGGCCCCACGATGGGGTTGCGGAAATACACCTGCAACAGCAGGCCGGAAACGGCCAGGCAGGCCCCGCCCCACAGGGCGGCCAGGGCCCTTGGCAAGCGGATGTCCCAGACCACCATGGCCCGGGGGTCGTCGCCAGGTCCGGCCAGCAAGAGGCGCGTCAGCTCGGGCCAGGCGATGTCCAGGGAACCGTTAGCCAGGTTCAGGGCCAGGGCGGCCAGCACCAGGATCGTCAATCCGGCATAGAGCCAGCCCGTCCGCCGGGACGCCGACCGGTCCAGGTCGCTGGCCAGGAGCGCTGCGGTGGACATGGCCTATTTCTCCGGCAGGGCGTGGAAGAGGGTTATCTTGCGCTCCGGGAAGAGCTGGGGCTGCAGGATGGCCGCGATCTCCTCGATCACCTCGTCCATGCGGTGGCCGGACTGGTTGTATTCCGGCAGCGGGAAATACACCCGGCCGGAGGCCATGGGCCTGGCTCCGGCCAGGGCGGGGTTGGTTCGCGCCAGGTCCGCCTTGGAGGCCATGCCGGTCTCGGGCGAGCGGTAGGTGAACATGACGTCGGCCTGCTTGGCGGCGCCGTAAAAGCGCTCCAGGGAGATTTCCAGGCAGGAGGAGCCGCGCACGTCCTTGAACAGGTAGTCGCCGCCGGCCAGGTCCACCAACTGCGCGGCCCAGGACTGGCCCGGCTCCACCATCACCCGCTTCTCCCAGACGTCGCCCCAGATCACCTTGGGCCGGCTGGGCGCGTTCCTGGCGCGCTGGGCGATCTTGTCCAACGCAGCCTTGACCCGGGCAACGTAGGTCTCGGCCAGTTGCTCCTTGCCCACGAAGGGAGCCAGGAAGCGCACGAAGTTGATCTGGGTGTCCAGGGTGCGCGCCTGGGCGCCGTAGTTGATGACCACCGGGATGCCCAGGTCGGCCAGGAAGGGAATCTGGGCCTCGTCCCAGGTGAAGAGCACGTCCGGCTTCAGCGCGGCGATTTGTTCATAGTCCAGGCTGTGGCTACGCCCCACGTTGACGATGCGCCCCTCCTTCAAGCCGTCGCGCACCTGGGGTATCTTCCAGTCGGTGTGGTTGCCGTCCACGCCCACCAGCGCGTCGATGGCATCCAGGGCCAGCAGCATGGAGACGTCGCGACCGCCGGTCATGATCACCCTTCTCACCGGGATGGGAATGACCTCGTGCCGCGGCGCCCCGGGCGGAGGCTTCTGGCCGCGGGGCACCAGGTGCAGCACCCGGCCCAGGCCGTCGCTGATCTCGTAACGCCCGCCCTCCAGGCTGCGCAGGCTGAACTCACCGATGGCCTGGAAGCCGGGCGGCGCGGCCATGGCTTGCGGAGAGGCCCAAACGGCCAGGACGGCCAGGGCCAGCCCCAGGGCCAAGGCGGCGGGGGCGTAGCGGTTTTTCCTCATGCTGTCATCTCCGGGTGATCCTTGCGGTTCGTATTGCGCAACACCTGCGCCAGGTAAGCCAGGAGCCCGACCACGAAAAGGGCGGTGCCGGCCGCGAAGAGCCGGATGCCGGGGTCCTGGCGGATGATCAGGTTGACGAAGGGGGTGCGCTCCATGCCGCCCTCGGAGTCGGGCGCGTAGCCTTTCAGGTGGATGCTGAAGCCGGCGTGCCAGATGGGGCTGTTGATGCCCAGGCTTTTGATGGTTTGGCGGCCGTCGGGATCGCTGAAGGTCAGCGCCACCCGCTGGCTCAGGGGGCGGTTCTGATAAAACTTGAGCCGCTGGCCGTGATAGAAATCGTTTTCCACGCCATCCAGCCGCAGCCGTATCTCCGAGCCGGGCAGGCGCAGGCTGTCGCCCTGGCGCAGGATGTTGTTCTGGTCGTTGACCCCCACCACGTAGTTCACCAGGTGGGAGACCAGGATGATGATGAAGGCCAGGTGCATCACGTGGGGGGCCAGGGCCAGCCAGCGGCCCAGGCGGTCGGCGGCCTGGGCTTGGCGGGCCCAGGCCGCCAGCCGGTTGACCGTGCAGGCCAGGGTGTTGAGCACCAGGCCGGCCAGCAGGGCGAGGAAGGCGAAGAACCACCAGGTGGTGGCCAGGTTGTGGACGCCATAGGTGGCGATCCAATCCAGCAGGCTCAGGCGGTTGAGGGGGCCGAAAAGCTGGGGATGGGCCCGGAAGATGAAATAGCCGGCCAGCAGGTCCGCCACCAGGCCCAGGAGCAGATAGAAGGTCAGGCCGGGGCGGGCCAGCCCATGCCAGGCGGCGCTGAGCAGGTTCATGATCCCCATCCCGGCCATTGGAACTGCCCGGTTTCGGACAGATAGTTGAAATAGAAGAGCAGGGGCGGACCGGCCAGGCCGAACCAGGCCCGGCGGCGGGCGTCCCAGCCGCGCAGCAGGTACAGGTGCAGGAAGCCGGCATAGAAGAACCAGGTGGCCATGGTGGAGGTCATGGCCGGGTCCTCCCAGATCACCGGGCTGGACCAGCCCAGGTAGGACCAGGCCTCGGCGGTGAACAGGCTCAGGGTGTAGAGCACGAAACCCCAGATGTGCAGGTTGGTGAAGCGCGCGCGGGCGGCCTTGTCGTCAGCGCCGGTCCGGTCCCAAAGGAACAGGCCCGCGGCCAGGCCGCCGGCCCAGAGGGTGGCCCGCCCGCCGGCGCTGAAGACCAGGTAGACGTGGGCCAGGATGGTGTTGGAGCGGGGGAATGGCAGGTAGTAATCCTTGGGGCATAACACCTCCACCGCCGCCAGCAGGACCGTGGCCGCCATGAGGAGCCTGCCCAGGGCGGGCCAGCGCCGGGGCCAATAGGCCAGGGCCAGCCCGGCCAGGCCGGCCACCAGCCAATAGGGCTCCTGGTGGGGGGCCTGCATGGGCCATGAGATGTAGAGCTTCAGGCCCAGCGAAGCCAGGTTGGCGCCCAAGCCCAGGACCAGGGCCAGGCTGGCGGGCCAGGGCCGGGGAGCCCAGGTGAGCAACAGGCCGGCCAGGTAGGCCAAGGCAGCCAGCCCGAAGGCGTTGTGGCTCCAGGTTTGGATGAGGTCCATGGCATTACACCCGCTGCGCCGGCCAAGCCCAGCCGTGCGGCTGGGGAGGGGCCCCGGTCTCCGACCGGAGGTGGGATGGGACAATCCCGTAACCGGAGACCGGGACCCGCGGTGGCTAGAATTCGTAGGTCAGACCCAGGTGGAACGAGCGTTCAGGCATGGGATAGCCCCGCACCCACTCGTAGCGCCGGTCGGCCAGGTTGTAGGCGTTGAAGGTCACCCGCCAGTGCTTCAGGAAACTGTAGGAGGCCTGGAAATCCCAGAAGTCAAAGACCTCCTTGGTCTCGGTCTTGTAGGGGAACGTGTCGAAGTTCTGGATGCTCTCCGGCCCGATCAGCACGTAGAACAGGCTGGTGGAGAAGCCCTTGTGGCTGAAGTTGATCCAGGACTTGGCCTCGTAGTCGGAGACGTTGTACAGGTCCTGGTCGGTCTCCTTGTCCTTGAACTTGGTGTAGAAGGTCACCCGGGTGTGCAGGCTGAGGCTTGGTTTCCACTTCATGATCTCAGACAGCCGCAGGTTGGCGTTGAAATCCACGCCGGCGATCTCGGCCTCGCCCTTGTTCGCCCAGGTGTACCAATCCTCGTTGTCATAGCGCACCGTCTTGGCGGCGCTGATGATCTTGTCCTGGTAGTCGGAGTGCCAGTAGGTCAGCTCCACGTCGGCGATGCGGTGGAACAGGTCCCAGCCCAGGTCCCAGGTCAGGCTGGTCTCGGGCTTCAGGTCGGGATTGCCCAGGTAGCCCACGCCGTTGTGGCCGCGGTACTGGGCCGAGAGCTGGTCCGGGCTGGGGCTCTTGAAGCCCATGCCGATGTTGGCCCGCACCCGCATCAGTTTGTCCAGGAAGTTGTAGGCCACGCCGGCCTTGGGCGAGAATTCGTCGAAGGTCTCGCTCTTTTCCTTGAACAGCGGGAAGTCGCCGCTGTCTGGCTTCTTGGTTTTCAGGTCGAAACGGTCGTAGCGGCCGGCCAAGACCACGCTGACCCGGTCGCCGAACAGGCTGATGGTGTCCTGGGCAAAGAGGCCCAGGGTGTCGTACTCCATGCCCGGTGTGTAGGGCGCCGAGGCGCTGCCGCCGGTGACGGCCTCGGACTTCTTCTCCAACTGCTCCAGGGTGAAGCCAGCCACCAGGTTGCTCCACTTGCCGAAGTTGAGGTTGAACTGCTGGTCCCAGCCGATGGTGGTGTCGGTGTACTTGGTGCCGGTCAAGTCCGGGTCAGGTAAGCCGTATTTCCACTGGTTGCGGTCCCAGAGGTAGTAGAAAAGACTGCGCACGTTGAGGAAGCCGTCCATGAAGCGGCCGTTGTACTCCATGTCGGTGTAACGGTTGCTCTTGTCGAAGTTCTGGCTGGTCTCGGCATAGGACGAATAAGTGCCGTTGGTCCAGTTGTCCCAGCCGCCGGCGATCTCGGCCATGTTGCCGCCCCAGCGCAGGTCGTGGTTGGCGCTGAACTCATAGGAGGCATTCCATCCCAGGTTTTTGATGTGGTAGGCGGTGTTCTTCTGCTCCCCGAAGTCGGGCACGTCCACGTCGCCCTGACCGTTGTAGCTGGTGTTGATGTAGAACTTGAACTTGTCGTCCACCCGGCCGCCGCCGGCCAGCCCGGCCTTCAGGTAGTCGAAACTGCCGTAGGTGAGGTTGACCTGGCCGCCCAGGGGCTGGTCGCCCTTCTTGGTGATGATGTTGACCACGCCGCCCATGGCCGCCGAGCCGTAGAGCGAGGAGTAGGGGCCCTTGAGGATCTCCACCCGCTCGATGCGGTCCACGTCGATCTTGACCGCGTTGCCGGTGCCGGTGCGGTGGCCGTCCACCAGGATCAGCACGTAGCCCTTGACGTCGTCGCCGTGCTGCTCGGTAGTGAAGCCGCGGATGCCCACCGCGGTGAGCACGCCGGTATATTTGGTCAGGTGCCCGGTCATGTACTTGCCCAGCAGGTCGCCCAGGTTGTCCACGCCGGCCGCCCGGATCTCCTCGGCGGTGATGGTCTGCACCGGCACCGTGACGTCCAGGACGCTCTGCTCGATGCGCCCTGCGGTGACGGTGATGGCCTCGGCCTTGGTCACCGGCTTGTCCGCTTCCTTCCCGGCCGCCTGCGCCGCTCCCAGCGGGAGCGCAGCCAGGCAACCCAGCAACACCATCCAACCCTTCCAGCTTCTCACGATGTCTCCTCCTGCCTTGGCCAGGTTAAGGCGCTCCGGAAGCCGCGCAAAAAACAAGTCCCCCCAAGGCAAATTAATGCCTTGGGGGGACTGCACCCAGCTTGCTTGGTCCCCGGAGCGCGCCACGGGCCGGCGCGGCTCCAAACCTGGGCCGGTGACTCGCCGGCCGTTACGGTTTCCCGGGGGGTGGCAGGTCTTCTGACTTCCGGATCATCCTACCGGCCGCGCCTTCCCATGCCCGTGTCGCGCACAGTGGCTTTGCGCCCCGTTTAGGGCGCCCGCGGCTTTCGTCCCCGGTAACAGCGGCGGGACCGCGACGGTTTCACACCGTCTTCCCTTTCAAGCCCCGAAGGGCGCCACTCCCGTATTTATCGACCTTATATGTGGTTTCCGGGGGCCTGTCAAGCACCGAAATCACTTTATGTTATAATTAAAAGTTTATAATTTTTCATTGAAGCGAGACAGCTCGGGAAACGCCTCCGAAAGCTTCACCCGGCGGTTGGGCAGGTTCGCGAAGATGCAGCGGGCCTCCCAGACGCTTATCTGCTCGTTGCGGCCGTCCTCCTCCTGCGGCCATCGGCTGCGCTGGTGCAGGATGTAGCAGCCGTCGGCGGCGCGCAGCAGGAACTGGTTGCGGCCGTGGCGGTCCCAACCGCGACCGTCCCAATAATCGTCGCCGGCCAGCAGGTCGGCCCGTTGCAGGTGCCGGCGGGCCTGCGGGTTGTCCGGCAGAGGCAACAACGGCAGCATGCGCATTTCCCTCCCGGCCCGGCCCGCCACCCGCGCGGGACGGCCGCTCAAAGGTTCACGTCCTCGAGGTCGCCCTCGATGTCCAGGAAAAGCTGCTCCAGCCGCTCCTTGGTCTCGGGCGCGGCGTCCCACATGCCCCGGCTGATGGCCTCCAGCAGGCGTTCGGTGATGTTCTGCAGGGCGTATGGGTTCACCTGCTTGAGCCATCGCTGCATGGCCTCATCGAAGGCGTACTTCTCGGCCAGGCCGTCATACATCCAGTCCTCGACCACCCCGCTGGTGGCGTCCCAGTGGAAGGCGTTGTCCACCGTGCGCGACAGGTCGCCGGCCCCCTTGTAGCCATGGCGCATCAGGCCCTGGATCCATTTGGGGTTCAGGATGCGGGCGCGGAAGACGTGCTTGGCCTCCTCCTGGATGCTGCGGTTCCTCACCCGGTCGGGGTCCGAGGCGTCGCCGGAATAGGCCCGGGGCTGGACGCCCGAAGCCATCTTCACCGCGGCCACGAAGCCGCCGAAGTAGGCGTTGAAGTCGTCGCTGGAGAGCAGGTCGTACTCGCGGGAGTCCTCGTTCTTGACCACCAGCGAGATGTCCTTGAGCCGGCGGCGGAAGTTATCGCGCCGGTCCAGGCCGTAGGCTTTCTTGCCATAGGCGTAGCCGCCCCAGGTCACATAGACCTCGCCCAGGTCGTCGCTGGTCTGCCAGGCCTTGGCGTCGATGGCCGCCGCCACCCCGGCCCCGTAGGCGCCGGGCGGGTCGGAGTAGACCCGGAAGCTGGCCTCGCGCCAGGCCTCCTCCGGGGTCAGGCCCTGCTTCTCCAGCTCCCCGGCCTCGCGCAGCACATTGCGGCGCAGGAAATTGCTCTCCGGCGGCTCCTTGAGGCTGCTCACCATGTTTGCCGCGCCGTCCAAGAGCTCCATGAGGTTGGGGAAGGCGTCGCGGAAAAAGCCGGAGGTGCGGAAGGTGACGTCCACCCGGGGGAACTTAAGCTCGTCCAGCGGAGTGACCGCCAGGCCCTCCACGCGGCCGTTCTTGGGGTTCCATTGCGGCTTGAGACCCATGAGATACAGGGCCTCGGCGATGCACTCGCCCTGGGTGCGCATGTTGGGACTGCCCCAGATGACCATGCCGATGTTGTCCGGCGGCCTGCCGGTCTCCTGGCGGTGGCGCTCCACCAGGTCCTCGCCCAGGCTCACCCCCACCCGCCAGGCCACCGGCGAGGGCAGCTTGTAGGGGTCCACCGAGCAGAAGTTGCGCCCGGTGGGCAGCACGTCCACGCGGCCCCGGGTGGGGCAGCCGCTGGCGCCTGGGGGCACGTAGCCGCCGGACAGGGCATGGACCACCGCCTCCATCTCCTCGTTGGTCCGGGCCAGGCGGGGCAGGGCCACCTGGGCCAGGAAGGCCAGGGCCCGGGCGGCGGGGCCGTCGGGCTCCACGCCCAGCAGGGTGTCCTCGCCGGCCACGGCCGCGGCGGTCAGCCCGCGGCAGCGGTCGTGCAGGGCCTTGAGGGCCACGGCATAGGTGGGGTGGCGGCCGCTGGGGTCGGCCTGGCCGCGCCGGGCCAGCATCTCGTCATAATCGTAGCCCCAGGCCTGGGCCAGGGACTCGCGCAGGCTGGGCACCTCACCGTTCTTGATGCGCACCAACTGGGTGGCCAGCTCCACCAGGCCCTCGCCCTGGGGAGGGCGGCCCATGATGTGCAGGCCGTCGGCGATGGCGGTGTCGGCCACCTCGCTCAAATAGGCGTGCAGTTTTTCCAAAAATGCGTCGAAGTCGGCCAGGGCCTCGGTGCGCTCAATTTCAAGATCGCGGTGCAGGTTGGCTTTCTCCACCATGTCCCAGAGCGCGGCCTGGGCCGCGGGCAGGCGGGTGGGGTTCATGTCCTTGGTCTGCAGATAGGCCAGGACCCGCTCGTCCACCTGGGCCATCTCCTCATAGGTGTCGGAGTTGGTCATCACCGGCACCAGGTGGTCCACCAGGCAGCAGAAGGAGCGGCGCTTGGCCTGGGTGCCCTCGCCGGGGTCGTTGACGATGTAGGGATAGATGTTGGGCAGCTCCATGATGGCCAGGTCGGGATAGCACTCCCGGCTCAGGCCCACGCTCTTGCCCGGCAGCCACTCCAGGGAGCCGTGCTTGCCCACGTGGATCACCGCGTCGGCCCCGAACACATCGCGGATCCAGCGGTAGTAGAACAGGTAGTGATGGCTGGGGGCCAGGTGGGGGTCGTGGATTTTCTCGGGCTGCTCGATGAATCCGCGCGGCGGCTGCACCCCCACATAGATGTTGCCGTTGACCAGGCCGTTGATGAGCACCCGGTCCTCGTGCACGAAGAGCTCACCGGGGCTGGGCCCCCAGTCGGCGGCCATGTGGACCTGGTTCCGGTCCGGCAGGGCGGCGGTCCAGGCCTGGGTGCGCTCCGGGCCGGCCTGATCCGCGGCGCGCTGGGCCAGCTTGTCCGGGGTCAGCCAACGCTGGTCGCAGGTCAAGCCGCCAATCATGGCGTTGGCCAGGTCCTGGGGATCGGGGTACACCCCATCGACGTGGTAGCCTTCGTCCCGCAGCCGGGCCAGCAGGCCGCTGATGCTGGCGAAGCTGTCCAGGCCGGCGGCGCAGCCGATGCGGTCGTTGCGGGGCGGGTAGTTGTGGAAGACGATGGCGACCTTTTTCCCGGCGTTGGGTTTCAGGGCCAGGCGGCCCCAGTTGCGGGCCAGGCGGGCGATCTTGTCCACCCGCTCCGGGATGGCCTCCATGTGGGTGAGCATGGCCCCGGTGATGGGGTCGCGCCGGGTCTGCTCCCGGGTGGCCATGGCCACGCTGATCAGGTTGCCGTCGAATTCCGGGGCGGCCACGGCAAAGCCCACGTCCATGGGCGTCACGGCCTGGACGGTCTCCTCCCACTGCTGGCGGTTGTTGCCGGTGTTGATGGCCTGCAAGACCGGCACGTCCAGTTCCTCCAGCACCCCGGCCTCGGCCGGCAGGTTGAGATTGAGGGAGAACATCATGGGGCTGATGAGGGCCTGGATCAGCCGGCGCCCCTGAAGGCGGAAGTAATGGTCGAAGACCCAGCGGGTGTCCCTGACCTCCAGCATGGGGTCGGGGTAGCGGCGGTAGAAGCAGCAGATGGGCAGGCAGCCGGCGTCCTCCATGGCCCGCACCATGGCGTCGATGTGGGCCAGGTTGCCGTCCAGGTAGAGGTATTGGCCGAACCACAGGCCCAGCACCGGCTCGCGGGGAGCGAGCACCGCCTCCAGGCCCACCCCCAGGCCGGCCAGGTATTCCTCCAAAGTCTCCACCGCGCCCAGGCGGGGGTGGTAGAGGGCCTGGCAGGGCTGGGGACGGGGCGGCTCGTGCTCCAGGCCGGCCTCCCGGCGCAGCAGGTGCAGCCAGTTGTGCTCGCCGCCGTGCTTCAGGTAGAGCGCTGTCTGGTTGAAGCGCTCCTGCCCGAAGTCCGGGCAGAGCGCCTGGGCCAGCTCGATCTCGTCCTCGCCCGAGGGGTGGATGAAGAACTCGCGGCCCTGGCTGGCATCCATAAGTTCGTCGAAGAACGGGCAGGAGGTCTTGCCGCCGTGCAACAGGATCAACAAATAATCTGCTTGGCGCACCAGGTCCAGGAAGCGCTCCACCTGCCGGCGGTCGAAGAGGTCGTCGCCGCCCCGGGCCTGGACGTGCAAGCGGCCGGGGGCCTGTTCCTGCATCTGCCGGCAGGCCCGGCCCAGGCTGGTCAGGCCGGTGCTGGCGGCGGTGTAGATGACCAAATTGCGTGGCTTCATGGCTGCATCCTCCGGAAAAGTTCCTGGCGCAACATGCACTCCAGGTCATAGGGCTGCCGGGGGTCGCCCTGGGTGGCGATGCGGCGGCTGGGGCAGCCGCCCCGGCAAATGAAGCGCACCGCGCAGGCGGCGCAGGCCGGCGGCAGGCCCCAGTGGCGCACCGTCCGGTCCAGGTCCGGCGGCCGGGGGTCGTCGATGCGCCCGGCCTGGTGCTCGGGCCGGCCGGCCAGGCCGGCGCAGGGATAGATCTCGCCCTCGGGGGTCACCGCGGCGGACTGGCCGGCCGCGGCCAGGCAATAGGGCCGCGCCTCGCTCTGCCCGGCCCGCCGCCGCACCTGGTCCACCTCGCGCACCTTCAGCGGCGGCCAGCGCCGGGTGGCGATGAAAGCCAGGTTGGCCAGCAGGCGGGGAATCATCTCGCGCACCTGCTCCGGGGTTGGGGCCAGGCCGGCGTCCTGGGCCCGGCCCAGGGGGCGCACCAGGTCCAGGTTGATCACCCGCACCGAGCGGAACCCGGCGGCCAAGAGCAGCAGCTCCGGCAGGCGGGCGATGTTGTGGCGGGTGAGGACCACGGTCAGGTTGACGCCCGCGCCGGCGGCGTCCAGCCGGCGCAGGGCCCTGACCACCGCCGCGCCGTGGCCCCGGGTCAGGTCGTTGGTGGCCGGGTCGCCGTCCAGGCTGAGCCCCAGGCCCACGCCGTGCTCCAGGAGGAAATCAAGCTTGGCCCGGTCCAGGAGCAGGGCGTTGGTCTGCAGGGCGAAGCGAGGAGAGCGAGCCTGTCCCGCATATGCCCGCACCAACTCCTGGACCAGGCCGAAGTTCAACAAGGGCTCGCCCCCGGTCAGCTCCACCGTCAGCCGGCCATTATCCCGCCCCAGCCGGTCGATGGCGCGGCGGGCCGTCTCCGGGCTCATGTCCGCGCCGGCGCTCCCGGCCCGGGCGTAGCAATAGGCGCAGGCCAGGTTGCAGCGCCGGGTGAGCATCAGCACCAGGAAGCTCACCCCGGCCCCGGCCTCAGGCCGCGCCGGCGCTTCTGAACCTGGCCGGCTCGTGGGACACCTCCTCAAAGGGCTTGCGCCGCACCCGGTGGGGCAGGGCCAGATCCAGGGCGCGGGTCACCTGCGCCATCTCCACCTGCTCCCGGCCCTGCCAGGCGGCCAGGGCCTTGGCCGTCTTCAGGGTGATGATGTCGCCGCGGTGGCCGTCGGTGCCCACCTCCAGGCATTGGCGGGCGATGGCCAGCATCATCTCCCGGCTGGCCGTCACCCGGGGCAGGAGGTCCATGGCCAGCACGATGCACTGGGCGATCTCCCGCGAGGCCTCTTCCCAGCGCCGGGCGAAGCCGGCCGGGTCGGTCTCGTGGGCCAGGCGGCGCTCCATAACCTCCACCCTGGCCCCGGCCTCGCGGATGCCCGTGACCAGCACGCACAGGCCGAAGCGGTCCAAAAGCTGGGGGCGCAGCTCGCCCTCCTCGGGGTTCATGGTGCCCACCAGGGTGAAACGGGCCGGGTGGCTGAAGGAGACGCCCTCGCGCTCCACGGTGTTGACGCCCATGGCCGCGCTGTCCAGGAGCACGTCCACCACGTGGTCCTCCAGCAGGTTGACCTCGTCCACGTAGAGGATGGCCCGGTGGGCTGCCGCCAGGATGCCCGGCTCGAAGTGCTTCTCGCCCTCCTTCAGGGCGCGCTCCAGGTCGATGGAGCCCACCACCCGGTCCTCGGTGGCCCCCACCGGCAGCTCCACCACCCGCACCGGCCGCTCTTCGCACTCCGGGCCGGCCGGGGCGGAGCTCTTGAGCCCGCAGCCGGCGATGCTGCACTGGCCGCAGAGCGCGCCCCCGGCCTCGGCCGGGGCCAGGTTGAAGGGGCAACGGCTGACCACCGGGATCAGGGGCAGGATCTCGGCCAGGGCGCGGGCGGCGGTGGATTTGCCGGTGCCCTTCTCGCCCCGGATGAGCACCCCGGACAGGCCGGGATTGATGACGTTGAGGATCAGGGCCTGTTTCATGTCCTCCTGACCCACCATGGCCGCGAAGGGATAGACATCGGGCTTGCTCAAAGGTTGTCCTTCCTGGCGATGTGCACCAAATCCTGGGCCTTGAGGTCGTCGATGCGGAAATAGTCGGCCCCCATGGCCGCGGCCAGGCGGCGGGCCAGGTCCAGGCGGACCACGCCGGGGGCCTCGGTGTCCACCACCACGAAGCGCGCCCGCTGGTCCGCGCCCAGCTTGGCGGCCAGGGCCAGGGCCTCCTGATGGGGTGGGACGCCGCCTTGCATGCCGGCGTTGGCCCGGCCGTCGCTGATGAGCAGCACGATGGGCCGGCTCTCGGGCTCCTTGCGCAGGTGGATTTGCAACTGCGCGTGGGCCTGGACCAGGCCGGCCGAGAGCGGAGTGCGCCCGCCCACCGGCAGCTCCTTGAGCAGCTTGGCGGCCAGGTCGATGGAGCCGGTGGGCGGCAGGGCCACGTTCGCCTCCCGGCCCCGGAAGCAGACCATGGCCACCTTGTCCCGCTTCTGGTAGGCGTCCAGCAGCAGCGAGAGGATCGCCCCCTTGGTGGCGGCCATGCGGGCCTGCACCCCCATGGAGCCGCTGGCGTCCACCACGAAGAGCAGGAAGTTGCCCACCCGCTTCTCGCGCACCTTCAGGCGGATGTCCTGGCTCGTGACCGCCACGGCCAGGCGGCTCATGCCCTGGCGCCGGCGCTGATGGGGCGCGGCGGCGCGCAGGGTGGCGTCCAGGGCCAGGTCGCCGGGGTCGCCGCTCAGGCTGCTCTTGACGTAGCGCCCCAGGCGCTGGGCGGTGCGGGTGGCCGAGCGGCGGCCCGAGCCCCGGCGCAGCTTGCGGTCCTTGGCCTGCTTCAAGCGCCGCACCTTGAAGGTGGGGCCGGCGGTGAAGACCTGCTCCTGCGCCTGACCCTCGCCCTCGGGTTCATCCTCCGGCTCCGGCTGGGGCGGTTCCGGCAGGGGTAGGTCGAAACCCTCCTCCGGCTCCTGCTCGTCTGGCTGGTTTTGGGCGTCCTGGTCCTGGTCCGGCTGCTGGCCGGGTTCCTCAGGCGGCTCGGGCTCCGGTGGCTGTTCGGGCTGCTCAGGCGGTGGCGGCGGGGGCGGCGGCACCGGGTCGCGCCGGCGATGGCGCAGGGCCATGGCCGCCACCCGCGAGACGTCCTCGCTGGTCACCTCCTGGCGTCCTTCGTAGGCGGCCAGGGCCCGCGCCGCCCGCTCGATGACCAGGTCCGCGCGATGGCCGGCCACGTTGTTTTCCAGGCACAGGGCGCTGATGAAGGTGCGCAGGTGGGCGGCCAGGTGGACCTGGCCCAGGCGCCGGCGGGCCTGGGCCACGGCCAGGGCCAGGCCTTGGGCCTCTTCCTGGCGCCCGGCGGCGAAACCGGCCGGGTCCTGGTCAAAGGCCTCGCGCAGTTGAAGCAGGCGCACCCGCAACTCGGGGTCGGCCATGCCGGCCACCTCCACGCACAGGCCGAAGCGGTCCAGGAGCTGGGGGCGAAGCTCGCCCTCCTCGGGGTTCATGGTGCCCACCAGCACGAAGCGGGCCGGGTGGGAGAAGGACACCCCCTCGCGTTCGAGCCGGTTGTGGCCGCTGGCCGCCGCGTCCAGGAGCACGTCCACCAGGTGGTCGTCCAGCAGGTTCACCTCGTCCACGTAGAGGAAGCCGCGGTGGGCGCGGGCCAGCAGGCCGGGCATGAAGCTGCGCCGGCCGCGCCGCACCGCGCGCTCGAAATCCAGCCCGCCCAGGACCATGTCCTCGGTGGCGTTGAGGGGCAGCTCCACCACCGGCACCCGCCGCGCCTGGGCGGCCAGGCCGCCCTCTTGGGCCAGGACCCGGCGGCAGCGGTCGCAGAGCTGGGCGGGGTCGTCGGGA
The DNA here is from genome assembly GCA_043805555.1 of Pseudomonadota bacterium. Classification (GTDB taxonomy): domain Bacteria; phylum Desulfobacterota; class Desulfarculia; order Desulfarculales; family Desulfarculaceae; genus JACRDC01. The sequence continues at coordinate 9,869 of JAZDHW010000293.1, read as the reverse complement.
TCGCAGGCCAGGTGGCAGCCGGCCACGCTGTTGATCTCCGGCAGCAGCGCGGCCAGGGCCCGCACGGCGGTTGACTTGGCGGTGCCCTTCTCCCCCCGCACCAGCACCCCGCCCACGCCGGGATCGATGGCGTTGAGCAACAGGGCCAGCTTCATCTCCGCCTGGCCCAGGATGGCCACGAAGGGGAAGACCCCGCCGCGGGGGGCGGCCGCGGCCGTGGTCGCCATGGCGGGGGTGTCAGGGCTCATGCCTCGGCCTCCCCGGCCGGCGGGCCGAGCAGGGCCGGGAAGTCGATCAGCTCCTCGTAGACCTTGCTGCGGGTCTGGCCGGTGTCCAGGCTCATGGCGCAGCTCTGGCCCCAGCCGGCCCATTCCAGCGCGCCCAGGCTGTGCCCCTGCGGGAGTCCGGAGATGAGCGCCGCGCCGGGGCTGGCCACGGCCACCGCCACCCGCTCCAGGCTGCGCAGGGCCAGCAGGTCGAGCTGGGTCTCGCCCAGGCGCGGCGAGTTGACCGCCACCAGGTCGCAGCCCCGTTTGGCCAGGGCCAGGGCCAGCTCGGGATGCATCAGGTCCTCGGCCGTGGCCAGGCCAACCCGGGCCGGCCCCAAATCCAGATAAGGCGGCTTTCCGGCTTGGTCGCCGTTGGCGGACAACCGCACCGGCGCTGCGGCGTCCGGGGCGCAGTGCACCAGCGCCGATCCCTGGTCCGGGGTCAGCACCCTGAACAACAGGTCCACCCCGGTGGTGGCCGCCAGGCGGGCCAGGCCCTCCAGGTCGGTGGTCGTCGGGAGTGAGCCGGGCAGCAGGGCCAGGCGGCGGTCCTGATCGGCCTGGGCCGGCATGCGGCGCACCAGGCACTCCAGCTCCAGTGGCCCCTCGCCCAGGCCGGTCAGGCAATGCACCGCCAAGCGGCCCGGACCGGGCAGGCCCAGGAAGCCGGTGAGGTCCTGGATGCGATTGAGCTGGGAGGCGATGTAGTGATAGCGGCCCGGCTGGCGGCCGGCCAGGCGCCGCCGGCGCTGCTGGCCGGGCAGGCGTCCGTCCTCCAGGGGCAACCGGGCCATGAAGATGCCCGGTTCCGCTGGCTGGGGCGTTAGCCGGTCGCACCCCTGGGGATCGAAGAGATGGGAGCGGGCCTGGTCGCAGTCCATACGCCGGTCCTGGCCGGAGCGGTTGCAGGCCGCCAGGTGGATGCGGTTTTCCAGCGCGCGGCAGCGCCAGATGCGGGCCGGGTCCATGGCGCCGGGGGGCCAGTTGGCTGGGACCAGCAGCAGGTCCACGCCCTTGAGGGCCATGAGCCGGGGCAGCAGGCTGAAGTAGGTCTCCGAGCAGATCAGCAATCCCAGACGGCCGAAGGGAGTGTCGCAGCAGTCGTCCTGCACGGCCGGCCCTGGGCAGGCCCACTTGGCCTCGGCCGTGACCTTGCGCCGTCTGGCCTGGACGCGGCCGTCCGGCCCCAATAGCAGGGCGCAGTTGTGGAAGGCGTCGGTCAGCGGGTCGCGTTCGGCCAGGCCCAGGGCCAGGTAGAGCCCGTGCTCCCGGGCCAGATCGGCCAGGGCCTCGACGGTGGGCCCGTCGGCAGTCTCGGTCAGGGGGGCGATCTCCTCGCGCGAATCAAACCCGTAGCCGCTCAAGGCCATCTCGGTGTTGACGATCACCCGCGCGCCCAGCTCGGCCGCGCGGCGGTTCAGGCGCAGCAGCTCGCGGCGGTTGTCCGCGAGGCGGCCATGGGCCACGGGCCAGTGCACCAAGGCCACGGCGAGGGAAGAGACTGGCCGGCCTGTCAGCATGGTTGCGCGCCTCCCCAACAAAAAAAGCGGACCCTTCACCATGGAAGAGTCCGCGGAAAGCCCGCATAATGCGACGAACTCGTTCGCCGGCCGACCTGGATCCGAGGTCGCCGACGGTTGTGGCGTTGGCAGGTCTTCTGGCTCCCGGTTCAGCCTACCGGCCGCGTCTTCCCGCGCCCTTGGGCGCAGTGACTTTCTTGCGGCCTTCGTCCCCGGTTACAGCGGCGGGCCCGCTCCCGATTCGCACGGGATTCCCTTTTAAGCTCATAACGAGCGCCAACTGCCGGAACCTTACCAACGCCGGCGCCAGGCTGTCAACGACCAAATGGCCCCGCAGACGCGAAAGGAGTTGACAGGCGGCGGACCATGGGTTTTCATAGTTCGCATCCGGCGCCCGAGAGGGCTCAATTGGGAAGACGGTGCGAATCCGTCACGGTCCCGCCGCTGTAACCGGGGACCAGGACCGCCCCTCCGCCACAGACAAACGGAGGCGAGGCCACTGCGCCAAAGGGCGCGGGAAGGCGCGGTCCCGGGCTGATCCGGGAGTCAGAAGACCTGCCGGAGGTTGGATATAACCGCCTGACATCCGGCGCGGACCGGCGGGCGGCGGCGGCCCCGTGGCCGCCTTCCGGGCGATCAAGTCAAGCAGGGTGCAGTCCCCCGGTCCAGCAATGGGCCGGGGTTTTCTTTTTGCCGGAGGCCGCCTGGCATGCCGATACCCAAAAACCTCTCGCAATTGGCTGCGCTGGGCCTGGCTCTTTTACTCTGCCTGGGGGCCTGCCCCGCCGCCGCAGCTCGCGCCGGTCAGGCGGAGATCAAGCTGGATTCGGACAACGTGGTCCTGGACGCCGACGCCATCGGCCGGCTCAACGTGCGCTCGGTGAGCGAGCTGCTCAACCTCGTACCCGGCGTGAAGGCCGGGGAGAGTTCAGTCACCATCCGGGGCTCCTACAAGGTGCGGGTGCTAATGGACGGCATGCCCCTGAACGATCCCGGGTCCCACACCATCAAGCTGAGCCTGGTCCCCTTCCAGAGCCTCAAGAAGGTCGAGGTGTTCAAGGGCGGCGGCGGGGTGGCCTTTGGCGACGACGCCAGCGGCGGGGCGGTGCTTTTCACCACCCAGGTCCCGGAGCGGACCACGGCCTTTGCCGAGGTGGCCGCCGGCAACCACAACGCCGTCCAGACCCGCCTGGGCCTGACCGCCAGCCAGGGACGCTGGGGCCTGGGGCTGGACGGCGAGTACAAGGACGGCGACGGCTACCGGGTCAACGACGACAAGGAGGTCAAGCGCGGCGGGTTCAAGATTTCCTATCGCCCCGAGACCTGGGGCCGGGGCCGCACCCCGACCCTGGCCGTGGATTTCAGCGAGCAGCGCTCCGGCAGCGCTGGCTATCCCCAGTTCCCCACCCCGCGCGCCCGGTTGAATGACGAGGCCCTGGGCGCGTCGCTGAACTGGGAGCGCCGGCAGGTGACCAGCGGGACCTATTTCACCCGGTTTCAGAACGAAAGTATCAACCCCGACCGGGACCAGCACAGCCTGCTGCGCACCTGGGCGTTCAAGCAGGATCTGCGCCGGCCCTGGCGGCCCTGGGGGATCAAGGGCCTGGTGGCCGGCCTGTCGGCCGAGGTGATTGAGGGCCAGGGCAGCGAGCTGGCCACCCGCCAGGAGCAGAGCCTGGCCGGGTTCGCGCGCCAGGAGGCCATGCTCGAAGCCTGGAAGCTGGGGGTGGCGCTGGGTCTGCGCGGGAGCTGGTATTCGGATTTCGACGGGGTGCTCAACCCCGAGCTGGAAATATATCGCGATTGCGGCCGCCACCGGATCAAGGTCGCCGCCACCCGCAGCAACAACCTGCCCACCTTCCGCCAACGCTATTATCGCCACTCAACCCTGGAGCCCAACCCGGACCTGGGCATGGAGCGGGCCACCAACTTCAGCCTGGGCCTGGCCTCGGCCTGGCGGCCGGACCTGAGCGGCGACGTGGCGGTCTTCCACCGCCGGGTGGAGGACGCCATCACCTACGTGCTGGGCGACGGCGGGGTGGGGCAATACCGTAACCTGGGCGAGACCGTCACCAACGGCGTGGACGCCTCGCTGAAATGGCGGGCCGCATCGTGGCTGGAGTTGACGCCCTCCTACACCTACCTGCGGGCCAAGGACGCGGAAACCGATCTGTGGCTGGCGGCCAAGCCCGAACACAAGTTCGGCCTGGACGCCCTGCTGCGCCCGGCTCCGGGCTGGGTGGTGGGGCTGCTCTACACCTATGAATCCAAGCGCTTCACCCGCTCGGACAACACCGAATCGACCGACCCCTATCACAAGGTGGACCTGCGCTGCGAGTATCGCCAGGGCCCCTATCGCATTTTTGCCACGGTGGAGAACCTGCTGGACGAGGCCTACGACTATGGCGACGGCCTGCCCGCGCCGCCCCGGCTCTGGCTGGTGGGGGTCAGACGGGAGTTCTAATACCAATATGCGATCAAATCCGTCCCTGGCTTTGATCGCCAATCGGCTGGGCAAAAGCGCGGTTTTGCCCAGCCAGCGAGCGCTTGCGCGCTCGGCGGGCCATCCTTGGCCCGCATGCCTATTAGCGTTCAAGCTACTCGTTTGAACGCTAATAGGCATAAGACCGAGCCGTGCGCCAGGACGACGATTGCCCGGAGATCGGGAGGGGTGATGATAAGGCTCGAAGGTTTGCATAAAAGCTTTGGCAATGTGGAGGCTCTGCGGGGGGTGAGCCTGCAGGTGCCCGCGGGCGAGCTTTTCGCCTTCCTGGGCCCCAACGGGGCCGGCAAGACCACCACCATCCGCATCCTCACCGGGCTCACCCGCCTGGGGCAGGGTTCGGCCTGGCTGGACGGGCACGACATCGTGGCCGAGGCCCTGGCGGCCAAGCGCACCTGCGGGGTGGTGCACCAGCACCTGAACCTGGACAGCGAGCTGACCGTGGCGGAGAACCTGGATCTGCACGGCCGGCTGTTCGACATGCCCCGCAGCCAGCGCCGCCAGCGCATCGCCGAGCTGCTGGATTACGTGGGGCTCCTGGACCGCAAAGACAGCCTGGTGCGCCAGCTTTCTGGCGGCATGAAGCGCCGGGTGATGATCGCCCGGGCCCTGGTCCACCAGCCGCGCATCCTGTTCCTGGACGAGCCCACCGTGGGCCTGGACGCGGCCATCCGCCGCCGCATCTGGGCCCTGATCCGGCGCATCCACGCCGACGGGGCCACGGTTTTCCTGACCACCCACTACATCGAGGAGGCCGAGTTCCTGGCCCAGCGGGTGGCCTTCATCGACCACGGCCGCATCGTGGCCCTGGACACCCCCCAGAACCTCATGGCCGGCCAGGGGGCCTGGGCCGCGGACACCCTGCGGGGCGAGGAGCTGCACACCCGCTACTTCGCCAGCGCCGAGGCGGCCAAACGCGAGCTGGCCAGCCACGAAGGCGGCTTCACCCTGCGTCGGGTCAACCTGGAGGACAGCTTCCTGGCCTTGACCGGAAAGAAAATCCAATGATGCACGGCTGGCTCCCGGTCTTCCTGCGCGAGATGCTTATCCTGCGCCGCCGCTTCTGGCGCACCCTGGCCTCCATGGCGGTCTCGCCGCTCTTGTATCTCATCGCCTTTGGCTACGCCCTGGGCGGCGAGCAGGGCGGCCGGGCCTACCTGGCTTTCCTGGTGCCGGGCCTGGTGGCCATGTCCAGCATGACCCAGGCCTGGGCCATCGCCACCGACATCAACGTGGCCCGTTTCTATTGGCACGTCTTCGAGGAGTTCCAGGCCGCGCCGCTGCCCAACCCGGCCTATGTGCTGGGCGAGGTCCTGGCCGGCATGGCCCGCGCCTGCCTGGGGGTGCTGGTCATCCTGGCCCTGGGCCTGGCGGCCGGGGTGCGGGTGGACCTGGGGCCCTGGTTCTGGTTGGCGGTGGGGCTGAACAGCTTTGCCTTCGCCAGCTTGGCGGTCGCCATGGCCATGCAGGTCAAGTCCCACGCTGACCAGGGCATGCTCTCCAGCTTCATCATCACCCCCATGGCCTTTTTGGGCGGCACGGTCTTCCCCCTGGAGCGTCTGCCCGGCTGGGCCCAGGCCCTGACCGAGGTCCTGCCCCTGACCCACGCCTCGCGGGCCATCCGGGCGGCGGCCCTGGGCCAGCCCGCGGCGCCGCTGCCCTACCTGCTGCTGCTGGGCCTGGGCCTGGCCTTTTTCTGGCTGGCGGTGCACAGCGTGAACCGGGCCCGGGAATAGGCCCGCGCCGAGCACGGCTCAGGCCTCCGGCGGCCACTTGGCGGCAAAGCCCAGGGCCAGGGCCCGGCAGGCCAGGTCCACCAGGGCGGCCGGGGAGCCATCCGCGGGGGCGGGGGCCAGGCGTCGGCGGTAGTCCGCCCAGTCCTGCCCCCGCCCGCTCACCGCCACCGCCACCTGGGCGGCCTGGCTGGCCAGGATCTCGCCCCGGCAGGAGGCCGGCAGCACCCCCCAGGTCAGCTTGTCCCAGAGGTGGACCAGGGCCGCCATTGCGGCCACGGTGGGCGGGTCGCGGTCGATCACGTTGAAGTTGTGGGCCGCCAGCGCGGCCAGCTCCGGGGCCAGGCGGACCTGCACGCCGGCCAGCAGGGTGGCGCGGTCGCCCCCGAAGCGCTTCAGGTGCAGGCTGGCCGCGCATTGGCCGGCGGGGGTGAGCCGGTTTTGCAGGGCCAGGGCGCCCATGATGGCCTTCTGCACCGCCCGGCCGATGAGCTCGCCCAGCTTGCTGTGCTTGCCGGCCCCGGTCAGGGCCTGCACCCCGTCCAGGCGGCAGGCCGCGGCCACCTGGTCGGTGCCGGTGCCGGTGGCCAAGCCGGCGGAGTAGAGGGAGTTGACGTTGAGCTCCTGCAGGGCGGCGGTCTTGGCCTCGGTGGCGGTGACGATGGAGCGCACCAGGGCGCCGGGGGTCAGCTCCTGGCTGAAAAACAGCATGGTGTTGATGGTGCCGGCCGCCGGCGGCTCGGGTGGGGCTATCTGTTGGTGCTCGCCGTCCGCCTCGTACAGGGAGGCCGGGTCGCCCACCCGGCCGGCATTGCCCTCCACCCCGCCGGTGGCGATGGCCACCACCTGGTGGGCCCGGAAGCTTTCCACCGCCAGGCAGGCGTTGTGCATGTTGGCGGCGGTGCCCAGGGTGGCGCAGCGCTCCGGTGGCAGGCCGTTGGGCTCGGCCACCAGGCGGCGGTAGCCCTCCACGTCGCGCCAGGCCTGGCTGGCGTGGGCGGTCAGGTGGCCGGCCGGCTCGCAGGACTGGTGGTTGTAGACGTACTCCAGGTCCTCGCGCAGGCCGCCGGCGGCCCGGCAGGTGGAGACCACCCGATGAGGGACCAGGAAACGGGCGTAGATGATGCGGTCCTCGCGATGCAGCTCCAGGCCTTCATAGAACGCGCCCAACAGCATGACAGCCTCCGCGCCGGGCCGCTGGCGGCGGCCCTTGACATCCGATGGTTGCTGGATTAAACCAGACGGCGGAACAGCCCAGCCGGCGCCCGATAGGGCCCAACAGGGAAGACGGTGCGAATCCGTCGCGGTCCCGCCGCTGTGACCGGGGACGAAAGCCGCAAATAAGCCACTGCCTCCAGGGGAGGCGGGAAGGCGCGGCCGGTAGGACGAACCGGGAGCCAGAAGACCTGCCGGCTGGTTCAGGGGCGCACGGCGAGCGACCGTGGCCGCCTTCCTTGCCAAGGAAGGGGCGCGCCCCTTCCGGGGCGATCAAGCAAGCAGGGTGCAGTCCCCCCGGCCAGCCAGGGCCGGGGTTTTGTTTTGTCCGCCCAGGGGGAAGACTTAGCCGCCAGGCCCGCAGCAACGGATCACCCAAGCGGAGGGCGGAATGACGACCCCAGGCAACCACCCCAAACCCCGCGCGTGGCGGTGCGCATTTTTCCTGACCCTGCTTTTGGTCCTGGCCGCGGCCCCGGCCTGGGCCCAGGCTCCGGCCGCACCGCCGCCGCCGCTGGCCGTGGAAATCTTCGCCCATCGCGGGCATCACGTGATGGCGCCGGAGAACTCCCTGGCCGCCTTGGGCGCGGCCGTGGACCTGGGCCTGCAGGGCAGCGAGATCGACCTGCGCACCACCCGTGACGGCCGGGTGGTGCTGATGCACGACGCTGACCTGGCCCGCACCAGCGATGGCCGGGGCCCCCTGTCCGGCCGCAGCCTGACCGAGCTGCGCCGGCTGCGCCTCAAGGACGCCAACGGCCGGCTGACCGAAGAGCGCATCCCCACCTTGGATGAGGCCCTGGACCTGGTCAAGGCCCAGCCCGGTTTCCGCCTGGTGCTGGATCTTAAACAGGTGGATGCGGCCCAGGTGGCGCGCCAGGTGCGACAAAAGGGCATGGCTGGGCAGGTGGTGTTTTTTATCGCCGATCCCCAGGACGTGGCCCTGGCCCGGGCCATCCACGCGGCGGGGCCGGAGCTGATCCTGGCGGTGGACCTGCTGGGCTGGTGGAAGATCGAGGGCCTGGCGCGCTTCGCGGCCCACGCTATCCAGGCCAAAGCCCTGTTCGCCTCGGAGTGGTTCTTCCCCCGCTGCGGCTTTGCCGAGGCCAAGGAAGCCGGGGCCGAGGTCATGGTCTATCTGTGGGGCGATCATGATCTGCCCGCCCGCCTGGGCCGGGCGGCGGCCCTGGGCGCGGCGGTGGTCTCCAGCGACCGCCCCGACCTCATCATCAACCTGGTGCGGCCCCGACGCGGCGCAGACAAATAAAGGAGGCACGGCATGAGTGAGAGCGCCATCGTCCTGGCCGCCTTCGGGGCGGCCAATCCCCGGTCCCTGATTGGCATCACCGCGGTGCTGGCGCGGGTGCGCGCGGCCTTTGCCGCCACCCCGGTGCGCCTGGCCTTCACCTCCCAGCAGATCCGGCGCGTCTGGCGGACGCGCGCGGACCAGCCCCAATGGCTGGGCGCGCACCCCGACCTCCCGCCCGAGGTGTTGGCGGCGCGCGGGCCCCTGGCCGCCATCGCCGACCTGCACGAGGAGGGGGCGCGGGAGATCGTGGTGCAGTCGCTGCACATCTACGCGGGCGAGGAGTTCGCGGACCTGCGGGCCTGCGTGCAAGGGCTGGCCTCCATCCGGGCCGTCAAGCCGCGCTGGACGCCCTTCCGTTGCTTGGCCCTGGGGCGGCCGGCCCTGGGCCAGCCGGGGATCGAGTTCCCTTATCAGGAAGACCTCAAGCGGGCGGCCCAGGCCCTGGCCGGGGACGCGGCCCAGGCCAAGGCCCTGGACGCGGCCCTGGTCTACGCCGGCCACGGCAACCCGTACTATCCCAGCGGGGTGTACCAGGAGCTGGAGATGGCGCTGCGGCGGGCGCACCCCGGCTTGGCGGTGGCGGTGGGCGAGGTGGAGGGGGCTTTCTCCCTGGATTACGTGCGCGAGCGCCTGGTCCAGACCGGCGCGCGGCGGGTGCTGCTCAAGCCCCTGATGCTGGTGGCCGGCCAGCACGCCCACTCCGACCTGGCCGGCGACGAGCCCGGCAGTTGGCGGCGCAGCCTGGAGGGGCAGGACCTGGCGGTGACCTGCGACCTGCGCGGCCTGGGCGAGAACCCGGCCTGGGCCGAGATCTATGTGGAGAACATCCGCCAAACCGCGGCCTCCGCCGGCATCAGTCTATAAACTCGCCCTCAAGGCTGGGCGGCCGCCATCTGTGCCCGCACCTGCTCCAATAGTTTGGCGGCCAGGCGGGCGTTCTCCCCGCCGGGCTTGGCCTGGCGGCCGGCCTGGGCAAAGGCTTGGGCCGCCGGCTCCAGGCGATGCAGGCGCAGGTGGCAGTAGCCGGCGTTCATGGCCCAGCGCGCGGCCTGGTCGCCCTCGGTCTGGGCGGCGGCCTGTTGGTAAAGCCGGGCAGCCTCCCCGTATTGGCGCTGGCGCAGGCGCATCTCGGCCAGGAAGGCCAGGGTGGCGGCCCGGGGCCGGCCGGCCTGGGCCTTTTGCGCCGCCTGGGCCGCCTGGTCCAACTCCTGGGCCTGCCAGTGCGCCTGGGCCAGGGTGAGCCATTGCTCGGGGCTGGGTTCGGGGCCGAAGGCCTGGCCATAGCAGCGCGCAGCCTGGGCCGGCGCGCCCGCGGCCCGG
>JAZDHW010000292.1:0-31079 GCA_043805555.1 Pseudomonadota bacterium | reverse complement strand
CCGGGCCGGGCGGGGCCTATCGCGGCCGGGGCATGATGGGCCTGCGCCGCCTGGCCCCGGCCAGGCTGGAGGGCCCCCGCCTGGACGCGGCGGCCGGACGCCGCGTGGTCACCATGGTTTACGGGGTCTTGGGCGAGAACGACCAGCCCGCCGGACGGGTGGAGCTGGACATGGCCTTTGATTTCTTCCTGGAGGGCCTCCAGGCCCTGTCCTGGTGGCGCACCACCCAGGTGATGCTGGTCAACCAGGCCGGCGACATCCTGGCCAGCCACGGCTATGACCCGCCCCGCCAGGGCCGCCTGGGCGGCGACGGCGACGCCCTGGCCCAGGCCGTTTTGGCCGACATGGGCCGCGAGGACGCCGGCACCCGGCTCTCCGGCCACCCGGCCCGCCGGGTGATGGGCTTCCACCGCCTGGCGCGCGCGCCCTGGGTCCTGGTGCTCAGCGCCGCCGGCGACCGCGTGCTGGCCCCGGTCTTCAGCTTCCTGGCCAGCTACGCCGCCGCGGTGGTCATCGCGGTGGTCATGGTCAGCCTGCTCATCCTGGCCGTCACCGGCGGGGTGGCCCGCCGGGTGGCCACCATCAGCCGGGCCACCGACCGGGTGGCCGAGGGCGACTACGCCGAACTGGAGCCCGAGTCCTGCTGCGACGAGGTGGGCCAACTGGCCCAGGGCTTCAACCAGATGGTGGCCGGGCTCAAGGAGCGCGACTTCATCCGCGACACCTTTGGCCGCTACGTGGACGAGGGCGTGGCCAAGAAGCTCATGGCCCGGCCCGACGCCTGCCGCCTGGGCGGCGATCTACGGGTGGTGGCCATCCTGATGACCGACGTGCGCGGCTTCACCCCGGTCAGCGCCGCCCTGGGTCCGGAGCGCACCATCCAGTTGGTCAACCGCTACCTGGAAGGCATCATCGACGCCATCAGCGACCACCAGGGCATCATCGTGGACTTTCTGGGCGACGGGGCCCTGGCCTTTTTCGACAGCCTGGACGCCACCCCCCAGGAGGCCGCCCGCCTGGCCCTGTGCTGCGCCATGGCGGTGCGCAAGGCCAACGACGCGTTCAACCGCCGGGCCGAGGCCGAGGGCCTGCCCCGGCTGGACACGGCCATCGCGCTCAACGCCGGGCCAGTGGTGGTGGGCAACATCGGCTCCCGCGCCCGCACCAAGTTCGGCATCGTGGGCGGGCCGGTGAACCTGACCCAGCGCATCCAGACCCAGGCCGAGGGCGGCGAGGTGGTGGCCAGTTGCGACTTCGTGGCCCTGTGCAGGGACTACGCCCAGGTGCAGCGGCGTTTCGTGGCCAGCTTGAAGGGCGTGGCCGAGCCGGTGGAGCTTTGCGTGCTCCAGGCCGATGAGCGCTGCGCCCGCCTGGCCCGGGGCGAAGAAAAGGCGGAGCCGGCCTAATACCGGCTCCGCCGCGCTGATCCTGTCAGCCGCCGCCCCGGTCGGGGCGGTGGTTTACTTGCGCCCCTTGCCCGCGGGCTTGGCGGCGGGCTTCTTGGCTTTCTTCTTGGCCGCCGGCTTTTCAGCCGCCTTGCGGGCCAGCTCGCGCAGGCGCTCCAGCTCCTGCTCCACCAGGTAGTTGACCGTGCCCTTGGGGTACTTGCCGGACTTGCCCCGCTCGCCGGCGGCGAGCCCGGTGAACAGCTCCAGGGCCTGGTCCAGGTGATCCACCGCGTAGATGTTGAACTTCTTCTTCTTGACCGCGGCCACGATCTCCTGGGGCAGCATCAGGTTCTTCACGTTGCTGGCCGGGATGACCACGCCCTGGCTGCCGGTGAGCCCCCGGGCCGCGCAGAGGCGGAAAAAGCCCTCGATTTTCACGTTCACCCCGCCGATGGCCTGGGCCTGGCCGCGCTGGTCCATGGAGCCGGTCACGGCCAGGTCTTGGCGCAGGGGCGCGCCGGCGATGCGGCTGATGAGCGCCAGGGTCTCGGCGATGGTGGCCGAGTCGCCGTCCACGCCGCCGTAGCTCTGCTCGAAAACCAGGCTGGCGGTCAGCGCCAGGGGGCCGTTGCCCGCGTAGCGGTCGCGCAGGAAGCCGGCCAGGATGAGCATGCCCTTGGTGTGGAAGGGGCCGGAGAGGTCAGACTCGCGCTCGATGTTGATCAGCCCCTCGCGGCCCAGGCCCAGGGCGGCGCTGATGCGCTCGGGCTGGCCAAAGGCGTGGTCGCCCTGGTCCAGCACCGCCAGGCCGTTGACCTGGCCCACCTTGGCCCCGGTGGTCTCCACGTTGAAGAAGCCGCGGGTGACGCCCTCGCGCATGCGCTCCTCCAGCATGGAGGAGCGGTAGCGGCGCTTGTCCACCGCGGTCTGCACGTCCTCGGCCCCGATTTCCCGGCGGCCATCCTTCTGGGCGAAGAAGTTGGCCTCCTTGAGGATGTCCTCCACCACCGCCAGTTGCAGGGTGAGCCGCTCGCGGTCGCCGGAGATCTCGGCGGCCAGCTCGATGAGCCGGGCCACGGCGTGGCGGTTGATGGGCATCATGTCGCGGCTGCGGCCGATGGTGCAGAGGTGGTTGATGAAGCCGGTAACCTCGGCCTCGCCCCACTCCATGCGGTCGGCCATCTGGGCGCGGACCTTGAAAAGCTTGGGGAACTGGGGGTCGTAGGCGTAGAGCAGGTGGTAGAGCTGGGTCTCGCCCACCAGGATGACCTTGAAGTCCAGCGGTATCGGCTCCGGGCGCAGGGTGCGGGTGGACATGTAGCCCATCTGCTCCAAAACGTCCTCCATCACCACCTGGCGCTCCTTGAGCGCGCGTTTGAGCGCCTCCCAGGGCAGCCACAGGCGCAGCAGATCCAGGGCGGGCAGCACCAGGTAGCCGCCGTTGGCCTTGTGCAGGGCCCCGGCCCTGAGCAGGGTGAAGTCGGTGACCAGGGCGCCGAACTGGGCCTGGCGCTCGATGCGGCCGAAGAGGTTGGGGTGGGTGGGGTGGTTTACCACCACCACCGGCACGCCCTCGGTCTCGGAGTTGTCCACGAAGACATTGACCTGGTACTCGCGGAAGCTCTGGTCGTCGGTGGGCATGGCAAAGGGCAGTTGAGGCTGCTCCTTTTTCTTGAAACGCTCGAAGTTGTCGGCGATGTCCTCGCGCACCTGCTCCAGGTAGACCAGCACCTCGCGCTGCTCGGCGTATTTGTCGAAAAGCTCGTCCAGCACGTGGCCGGCCGCGGCCAGCACCGTGGTGCGGTCCAGCTCGCGCAGGGCGGCGTTGAGTTCCTTCTCGTTGCCGCCAACCTGGCGCAGCACCTCGCCCACCCGCTGTTGCAGGTAGTCGCTCTTGCCGCGCAGCTCGGCCCGCTTCTCCTCGCTCAGATCGCGGATGCTGGCCTCGGCCAGGGGCTCGCCGTCCTCGCCCATGGGGGCCATCATGATGCCGGTGGACTCGAAGCGCAGCAAATAGCCGCGCTCGCGGGCCTCCTGGTCCAGGCCCTGGAAAAGCTGGGCCCGGTTGCGCTTGAAGCCGTTGACCAGCTCCTCGCGGGCGCTGGTGTAGTCGTCGCTCTCAAAAATGGCCGGCAGCTTGTTTTTCAGCCACTCCACCAGCCCGGCCATGTCCTTGGCGAAGTCCTTGCCCTGGCCGGTGGCCAGGCGCAGTGCCCGGGGCTGGTCGGGGTTGCGGAAGTTGTGCACGTACACCCAGTCCGGCGGCGGGGGCTCCTGGCGGGCGATGCGCTCCACGAAGCTGCGCACCAGGTGGGTCTTGCCGGTGCGCTGGTTGCCGGCCACGAAGACGTGATACTCCATGTCCCGCATGGCCAGGCCGAACTCCAGGGCCTCCTTGGCCCGGTCCTGGCCCACCACCGGCTCCATGCATTCCGGAGACTGGTCGCTGCTGTCAAAGGGAACGAGCTTGGGGTCGAACTCGCGGCGCAGGTCCTTGGGCTTGAGCGGGGCGATGGACGCGGGCATAGGCCTCCTCCGGGGTGCTTCGGGGTGCGGGGGCAGCGGGTTTAGGGTTGAGGATAGCATAACGTCCGCGGGGGACGCATGAAAGCTGGGCAAAAATAATCGGGGCCCCGAGGGGCCCCGCGAGGACGGGCCGCGCCCTGCCTAGCAGGTGGGCGTCATGGCCCGGGACCAGGACAAGCGCAGGGCCTCCCTGCGCAGGGAGGCGATCAGGGGGGCGATGTCCGAGGTTTTGGGCAGGATGCGCAACTCATCGTCATCCGGGGCGGTCATCTCGCAACTGCGGCCCAGAATGAACAGCGGGCCGCCATGCACCCGGCGCACCTGGGGCAGCCAACTGCGCAGGCGGCCATGGGCCGAACCCAGGTCGGTGACCACCATCTGGGCCGGCTCCTGGGCCAGGCGCACCATGGCCATTTCCAGGTCCGGCAACACCTGGACCGCGAAGCCGGCGTCGCCGATCTCCTCGCGGTAGAGACGGGCCACGGCGGGATCCTTTTCCACCACCACCACCCGCAGAGCCATCTTACCCTCCCCTTCGTCCAGGCCTTTGGCAGGGGCCTGCACAAGACCGCACGAACACCCGCCGCCCCTTGCGGCGGCCGCTGCTCATGCTCAGATGTGCTTCTTGTTTTTTTAAATTCGCAGCAAGATAGGTGCCAGCAGCCCCGCACCTGATTCTGGTGGGTTAGCGGGCCCGGCCAGGCCAGCACTGCCCGGAATCGGACACATGCCGCTTTCCGCTGCGCCGTAGTGAAGTTTTTCCCCAGATTTTTATGCGTTTCGCAGCTAATGACCGGTATCCGGCACATGTCCGGTTTGCGACACATATTTGACCGCCTCCCGGCGCCGCCCATGAAAGGCCCCGGCGCAGGGTCCCGGCCGGGCCATTTTGGCTTTACGCTTGTAATTGCTGCGTATTTACGCCAGAGGCCCTGGGACGGAGGGGCGGCCGGCGCGCTTGGCACACACCTTGCCAATGGTTCAGGGCGAAGCTGACCCCCAGATCATCTTGGATAGGGAGCTGATCATGCGCAGAACCAAGAAGACCCGCGGCAAGGCCCCTCGCTTCAACCCCAGCCTGGATGTCAACGCCTGGTTGCAGGACAACCCTGAGGCCCTCATCACCTGCCCGCACCAGCCTGGCAACCTGCGCCTGATGCCCGCGGCCTGCGCCAAGCGCCACCAAGCCGCCAATGAACCCAAATGGTCCACCATCGGCGCGGAGCCGTTTCATCTCTTCGTATTCAAGATGAACCTGGTGGCCTGCCGCAATTGCGAGATCGGGGCCAGCCTGGCCCGCCAGCGCAAGGTGATCGCGGCCTAAACCCGAGCCCCCACCTCCCCCCGCCGGGCTGACCACCCGGCACGAGTCGGCCCACGCCACCCCCGGCGTGGGCCTTTTTTTGGGCCGCGCAACCGGCCGCCAGCGCTTGCGGCCCGCTGCCCCAGGGCCTAAAATCGCGCCAGCACCAGCAACGCCTGTCGCACGGGAGCCGAGGAATAGCATGGCCCGTAACCTGACCCAGAAGATCATCGCCGCCCACCTGCGCGCGGGCCAGCCCGACCCCGGCCGGGAAATCGCCCTGGCCATCGACCAGACCCTGACCCAGGACGCCACCGGCACCCTGGCCGCGCTGGAGTTCGAGGCCCTGGGGCTTGACCGGGTGCGCACCGAGGTCTCGGTCTCCTACGTGGACCACAACCTGCTGCAGACCGACTTCAAGAACCCCGACGACCACCGCTTCCTGCGCAGCTTCGCCGCCCGCTACGGCCTGTGGTTTTCCCCGCCCGGCAACGGCATCTGCCACCAGCTCCACCTGCTCAACTTCGGCCGGCCCGGGGCCACCCTCCTGGGCTCGGACTCCCACACCCCCCACTGCGGCGGCGTGGCCATGCTGGCCATAGGCGCCGGCGGCCTGGACGTGGCCGCGGCCATGGCCGGCCACCCCTTCCACCTGGCCTGCCCGGCCGTGCTGGGCGTGCGCCTCACGGGCCGGTTGAAGCCCTGGGTGGGGGCCAAGGACGTGATCCTGGAGCTTCTGCGCCGGCTCACGGTCAAGGGCGGCCTGGGCTATGTGCTGGAATACCATGGCCCCGGCGTGGCCGGCCTCACGGTCAGCCAGCGGGCGGCCATCTGCAACATGGGCGCGGAGCTGGGCGCCACCGGCAGCCTCTTCCCCAGTGACGCAACCACCCAGGCCTTCCTGGCCGCCCAGGGCCGGGCCCAGGCCTGGCAGCCCCTGGCCGCCGATCCGGACGCAACCTATGACCGCATCGAAGAGATCGACCTGGCCGCCCTGGAGCCCCTGGTGGCCTGCCCCTCCAGCCCGGACCAGGTGCGCCCGGCGGCCGAGCTGACCGGCGTGGCCGTGGAGCAGGTGATCGTGGGCTCCTGCGGCGGCGGGTCCTATGAGGACCTGATGACCGTGGCCGCGGCGCTGAAGAACAAGCGCCTGGCCAACGGCGTGAACCTCTACATCAACCCCGGCTCGCGCCAGGCCGAGGCCCAGGCCCTGGCCGCCGGTGGGCTCATGGATCTGCTCACGGCCGGGGCCAGCATCTTCCAGTCCGGCTGCCTGGGCTGCATCGGCATGAGCCAGGCCCCGGCCACCGCCACCGCCAGCCTGCGCACCTTCCCGCGCAACTTCCCCGGCCGCTCCGGCACCCAGGGCGATGCGGTCTACCTCTGCGGCCCCCAGGTGGCCGCGGCCGCGGCCCTGGCCGGCCACATCGCCGACCCCCGCGACCTGGGCCCGGCCCCAATCATCCCGCCGGCCCCGGACGTGCGGCCCGAGGCCCTGGTGCCGCCCCTGGCCGAGGACGCGGCCGCGGCCGTGACCGTGCTGCGCGGGCCCAACATCGCGCCCTTCCCGGAGCTGGGACCGCTGCCCGCGGACCTCATCTGCACCGTGACGCTGAAAGTGGGCGACAACATCACCACCGACCACATCATGCCGGCCGGCAGCCGGATCTTGCCCCTGCGCTCCAACGTGCCGGCCATCAGCCGCTTTGTGTTCAGCGCCGTGGACCCGGATTTCGCCGAGAAGGCGCAAAAGGCCGCGCCGGCGGCGGTGGTGGGCGGGGACAACTACGGCCAGGGCTCCAGCCGCGAGCACGCGGCCCTGGCCCCGCGCTACCTGGGGGTGCAGGTCAAGCTGGCCAAGTCCTTTGCCCGCATCCACCGGGCCAACCTGGTCAACTTCGGCATCGTGCCCCTGGTCTTCGCCGACCCGGCCGACTACGACCGCATCCAGCCCGGCCTGCGCCTGGAGTTCTCCGGCTTGCGCGCGGCCATCCTGGCCGGCGATGAGAAGATCACGGCCCTGGCCAATGGCCAGCCCCTGCGCCTGACCCTCCAGGCCAGCCCCCGGGAGCGGGCCATGCTGGCCGCCGGCGGCCTGCTCAACTACATCAAGGGAAGCCTCTAGGGCCCCCGGCCGGGTTTGAAACATGATTCCAGCCGCTTGGCCGTCCAGGGCCGCCCGGCCCCGCCCGGACGCGGACGCCCGGCCCCGCCGCGCCGGCCGCCGCCCCGCCGGGGGCGGATTACGCCCGCCCGCCAGGACAGCCAAAGCCACCCAACTGCACAAATTAGCCCGGAAAAGGGTTGCCAGTCCGGCAACGGGGGCCTAATATTGTGACCACCTGGTCACTGGCAGACCCGCCCCAGGCGCAACCTTAGCCGCGGCCCCTTAAGGCCGCCAGGGAGCCAGCCCAACCATGCCTGTCACCGGCACCGCACCGCTGGCCAACTTCGCCGCGGTCCCCCTGCCGCCCCTGGCGGTGGAAAAGAACCTGGTCGGCGATCCGGCCCTTCGGCCGGTGGCCGCCAAACTGGCCGCCGGCCAGCGCCTGGAGTTCGCCGACGGCCTGGCCCTGATGACCAGCCGCGACCTGATCGGCCTGGGGGCCCTGGCCAGCGCGGTGCGCCGCCACCACAACCAGGACCTGGCCTTTTACGTCCGCAACCGCCACATCAACTACTCCAACGTGTGCGTCAACCAGTGCGCCTTCTGCGCCTTCTGGCGCCACGCCGGCCAGGACGGGGCCTACCTGATGAGCCCGGCCGATGCCGCGGCCCTGGCGGCCGAGGGCCTCAAAGTGGACGAGCTGCACATCGTGGGCTCCTGCCACCCGGACCTGCCGCTGAGCTATTACGAGGACCTGTTGCGCTCCCTGGCAAAGGCCTGCCCCGGCGCGGCCCTGAAAGCCTTCACCGCGGTGGAGATCGACCACCTGGCCCAGATCTCCGGCCAGAGCCCGCTGCAGGTGCTGGAGCGCCTGCAAGCCGCCGGCCTGGCGGCCATGCCCGGCGGCGGGGCCGAGATCTTCAGCCCCCGGGTGCGGGCCAAGCTGTGCCCCCGCAAGACCGATGGCGAGACCTGGCTGGGCATCAGCGGCCTGGCCCACGGCCTGGGCCTGCCCACCAACGCCACCATGCTCTACGGCCACATCGAGACCCCGGCCGAGCGGGTGGAGCACCTGATGGCCCTGCGCCAGCAGCAGGACCAGAGCGGCGGGTTCTCGGCCTTCATCCCCCTGGCCTTCCACGCCCAGAACACCCAACTGGACCAGCACCCCACCAGCGGCCTGGACGATTTGCGGGTCATCGCCGCCAGCCGGCTCATCCTGGACAACTTCCCCCACATCAAGGCCTACTGGGTGATGCTGGGCGAGAAGCTGGCCCAGGTGGCGCTCTCCTTCGGGGCCGACGACCTGGACGGCACCATCGTGGAGGAGCGCATCACCCACATGGCCGGGGCCACCAGCGCCAAGGGCCTGACCGAGAACGAACTGCGCCGCATGATCCGGGCGGCCGGGTACCGGCCTGCGCGCCGCGACAGCTTCTACAACCGCCTGCCGGCCCGCGACTCCGGCCCGGTGAGCGCGTGAGCGCACCGGCCGCCGCGCCCGCGCCCGATCCGGCCCAGCTACAGACGGCCCTGGCCGCGGCCGCGGCCGGCCGGCGCCTGGGCCAAGCCGAGGCCCTGTCCCTGTGGGAGGGGGCCGACCTCCTGACCCTGGGCCACCTGGCCCACCAGGCCCGCCTGCGCCGCAACCCCGCGCCAGTGGCGACCTACGTGGTGGACCGCAACATCAACACCACCAACGTCTGCCTCTCGGGCTGCCGCTTCTGCGCCTTTTTCCGGCCGCCGGGCGCGGAGGACGGCTACGTGCTCGCCCGCGACGAACTCTTTTGCAAGATCGAGGAGACCCTGGCCCTGGGCGGGACGCAGATCCTGATCCAGGGCGGGCTGCACCCTGAAATAGGCGTCAAGGCCACCTGCGAGACCTTCCGCGCCATCAAGGAGCACTACCCCATCCACATCCACGGCCTGTCGCCGCCCGAGGTGGTGCACATGGCCGGCCTGGACGGCGTCGGCCTGGGCCAGGCCCTGGATATGCTCATGGCCGCGGGCCTGGACTCCATCCCCGGCGGCGGGGCCGAGATCCTGGTGGACCGGGTGCGTGCGCTCATCGCGCCGGGCAAGTGCAACACCGACCAATGGCTTCAGGTCATGGCCCTGGCCCATGCGCGCGGCCTGATGACCACCGCCACCATGATGTTCGGCAGCCTGGAGACGCCAGGCGAGCGCATCGAGCACCTGAGCCGACTGCGCGATTTGCAGGACCAGAGCCTGGCCCGAGGCCGGGGCAGCTTCACCGCCTTCATCCCCTGGACCTTCCAGCCGGCCAACACCGCCCTGGCGCACCTGGCCAGCGCCACCGCGGCCGAGTATTTGCGCATGCTGGCCCTGGCGCGGCTCTTCCTGGATAACTTCCCCCATCTCCAGGCGAGCTGGGTCACCCAGGGGGCCAAGATCGCCCAGGTGTCGCTGACCTTCGGGGCCGACGACCTGGGCTCCACCATGATCGAGGAGAACGTGGTGGCCGCGGCCGGGGTGAGCTTCCGCCTGGGCCGCGACGAACTGGTGCGCCTGGCCGAGGAAATGGGCTTCAGCGCCCGCCAGCGCGACATGCACTATCGCCTGCTATGACCCCCGCCCCTGAACGAGCCATCGCCTATCGCGCGGCCTGGACCTGGGCCGGACCGGGAGAGCTGCGCGCCGGGGCCTGGGTGGTGGTGGAGGCCGGCCGCGTGCGCGAGGTCTGCCAACATCCGCCGGCCGACGCCCAACGCCAGGACCTGGGCGACGGCCTGATCCTGCCCGGCCTGGTCAACGCCCACACCCACCTGGAGCTGTCCTTCCTGGCCGGGGCCGTGCCGCCGCCGGCCGGGGACTTCGTGGGCTGGCTGGAATCCCTGGTGGCGGCCCGGCCCGGCCACGACCACCTGGCGGCCGAGGACGCCGTGGCCGCGGCGGTGGACCAGGCCCTCACCAGCGGCACCGTGCTGGCCGCCGACATCACCAACACCGGCCGCGCCCAGGCCATCGCCCTTCAGGCCGGACTGCACACCATGAGCCTCTATGAGGCCATCGGCCCCCAGCGGGCCGAGCCGCCCGAGCCGGGCCTGGCCTGGCCGGGCGGCGTGCTCAGGGCCCAGGCCGTGGCTGCCCACGCGCCCTACTCCATCCCGAGCTGGCGCATGGCCGCCCTGAAGGCCAGGGCCGGCGACCTGCCCTTCTGCATCCATCTGGCCGAGTCCCGGGCCGAGATGGAGTACCTCGCCGGGGCCGGGCCCGAGGGCCAGCGCCTGGACCAGTTTTTGCAAAATCGCGGCCTGGAGCGCGCCAGCCTGGACCTGCGGGCCGCGCGCCCCCTGGACCATCTCATGGCCCTGGGGGTGGTGGACCAACGGACCCTGTTGGTGCACGGCGTGCAACTGAACCGCGCCGAGCTAGGGCGGGTGGCGGCGGCCGGGGCCTCGCTCTGCGTCTGCCCCCGCTCCAACCTGGGGCTCACCGGGGCCACCGCCGACGCGGCCGCGGCCCGGGAGCTGGGGGTGAACTTATGCCTGGGCACCGACTCCCTGGCCAGCACCCCGGACCTATCGCTTTTCAACGAGATGGCCGCCCTGCGCGCGGCCTGCCCGGACCTCCCGCCCGAGGCCATTTTGACCATGGCCACCGTGGGCGGGGCAAAGGCCCTGGGTCTCTCTTCCTTTTTTGGCTTTATTAAGCCGGGCGGCTCCGCTAGTATCGTGATGGTCCCGCTCGCGGCGTCATCAGGCCCCGCGGCGATTGGCGCTGCCGTGGATGGCCCGCATCAGGGCCGCCCGCGGCGGCTGGGCTAAAGGGGGAAACCTTGCCCGCGTACTCAACCTAACATCCTAGTTTTGCATCATGAGCGATTGCCTGCCACCGCAATGCCCACGCTGCGGGTCCCACAACCTGCGTCCTTCGCGAAGATCCGATTTCCTCCTGCGTTTGCAGGGACTCCTCACCCTTCGGCGGCCCTACCGCTGCCGCGATTGCCTGGCCAGCCTATGGCTCACTCTGTCCGAGCACCGCGCCATCAGGCCGCGCGGACGCAACGGCGTCCTGCGCCGCCTGGCCATACGCCTGGCCAACTACCGCGGCCATGACCTGCGCTGCCCCGTCTGCGGGGCCCACGGCCCACGCCGGGAGCGGCCCTACAAGCTGCACCAGCGCTTCTGGTCGCGTTTCAAGCGCTACATGGTCTGGGAATGCCCCTTTTGCCGCACCGTGTTCATGGGCCAGAAGGTGGGACGCCACGAGCCCGAGGAATAGGCGCGCCGACGCGTGACCAGCCAGGGCCGGCGGCAATGGCGCGGACAGCTTGGGGGATGATGGTGGCGGCGGCCCTGGTCAGGGCTCCAGGCGGCCCAGGCGCTGCATGCGCGAGGCGGCCTCGCCCGCGGCCCCCGGCCAGTAGATGACCTTGGCCTGGCCCAGGATGCGCTCCCGGGGCACGAACCCGCCCTGGCCCGCCCGCCACAGGCGCGAGTCATAGCTGTTGCAGCGGTTGTCGCCCATGACCAGGTAGGAGCCGGCCGGCACGGTCACCGGGCCGAACTCGTCGCCCGCGCAGCCCGGGCCGGCCTGGGCTGCACGGCGGCCCCAGGGATCGGCCAGGGCCTGGCCGTTGATATAGACCCGTCCCCCACGCACCTGCACCGTCTCGCCCGGCAGGCCGATCACCCGCTTGATCAAGGGCTCCGGGCCCAGCTCGGCCATCTGGAAGACCACGATCTCCCCCCGCGCGGGATCGGCCAGGCGCACCAGCGGACGCGCCCCGCCGGGCAGGGTCAGGTCCATCAGGCCCACCCGCAGCGAGGCCGGCACCAGGTTGAGGTCGTAGCTGCAGCGGTTGACCAGCAGGTGGTCGCCGATCTGCAAGGTGGGCAGCATGGAGCCCGAGGGGATCTCGTAGGCGGCCACCGCGTAGTTGGCCACGATGAGGTAGACCAAAAACGCCAGGCCCAGGCTTTCCAGGAACTCGCGGCCCCAGGTTTTTTTGGGTTTGGGCGCTGCCTCGCGCCGCGACCGCCACGCCATGCCCGCCTCCCCTGCCCGGCCGCCGGGCTTTCGAAAACAGCCTGCGCGGGCCATGAATTCACCCCA
The DNA here is from genome assembly GCA_043805555.1 of Pseudomonadota bacterium. Classification (GTDB taxonomy): domain Bacteria; phylum Desulfobacterota; class Desulfarculia; order Desulfarculales; family Desulfarculaceae; genus JACRDC01. Next base: position 18,676 of record JAZDHW010000292.1, on the reverse strand, counting down.
AGCAAGCATGGCTTGCTTGGGGGCCCCATGGATGGCCCGCCGCAAAGCGCAGGCCCTGTCGCAACCCAGGGTTAGTGAATCAAGCTGCCCAGGCGCGACCAGCGCACCCCGAAGGTGTCGTCTTCCCAGGACCAGTAGATGATGATGGCCCGGCCCAGGATGTCATCCACCGGCACGAACCCGCCCTTGCCCGCGAACCAGAAGCGCGAGTCGTAGGACTGGTCGCGGTTGTCGCCCATCACGAAGTAATGGTCCTTCGGCACCGTGACCGGGCCGAAGTTGTCGCGCGGCTGCACCCCCGGCGGCAGGATCACCCGGTCCGAATAGCGGCCCCAGGGGTCGTCCAGGGGCCGGCCGTTGATGTAGACCTGCTTGTTGCGCACCTCCACCGTCTCGCCCGGCAGGCCGATCACCCGCTTGATGAAGTCCTTGTCGCGGTCCTCGGGGAAGCGGAACACCACGATGTCCCCCCGCTCGGGCTGGCCCAGGGGGATCAGCACCCGGTCGCTGAAGGGCATCTTCACGCCGTAGGAGGACTTGCTCACCAGCAGGTGGTCGCCGATGAGCAGGGTGGGCTTCATGGAGCCGGAGGGAATCTTGAAGGCCTGCACCACAAAGGTGCGGATGACCAGGGCCAGGACCACGGCCCAAAGCAGGGCCTCGAAATATTCGCGGAATACCGAGCGCGGCTTGCGTTCGTCCTGGCTGAGCAGCCGTTCATGACGCTGTTTGAACCACACGGGCGCTTCTCCCGGCCATGAGCGGCGGCCGGCGCCGGCCCCGCGGAGCCGCGGCGGCTTTTGCCACCGTCTACAGGCAGATAGCAAATAAATCAGGCCCGCGGGCAAGCATACTGGCTGCGGCTCGGGCTGTAAAGGCCTTTACTCCTCCCTGCCCGCCCGGCCGGGGCGCAGCCAGCACCAGGCGGCCGCGGTCTGCACGGCCGACAGGCCCACGAAATACCAGGCCCACAGCGGCAGGCCCAGCCAGAACTCGCCCACCCGGCCCCAGCGCCAATAGTCCTGGCCGGCGGCGAAGATGGCGGCAAAGACCGCCGCGAAAAGCCAGGCCCGGCCCGAGACCTGGGGCCGCCAGGACGAGCCCAGCAGCGAATGCGCGGCCAGGTAGGCCGCGGTGGCCAGGGCCATCACCGGCACCGCCGGCAGCACCCCGCCCGGCGCGGGCAGCCAGCCCAGGGCATAGGCCAGGGTCAGGGCCTGGCCGGCCAGGATGGACAGCAGACCCGCGGCCGCCCGGGGTTGGGGCAGGTAGAGCCCGAACAAAACGGTGGGAAACAGCACCGCGAACCCTGTGAAAGCCCAGGTGGCGATTTGCAGGATGCTGGCGGGCGGGTTGACGGCCAGGGCCAGGCCGGCCAGGGCCAGGACCAGCACAAAACCCCGGCCCCACAGGGGCGAGGCCTCGCGCCGGCCGATCACCAGGGGCAGCAGATCGCGGGTGAAGATGGAGGACAGGGTCAGGAGCTGGGAGTCCATGGTGGACATCAAGGCGGCCAGGCCCGCGGCCAGGATGCAGGTGCCCAAAAGATCGCCGCCGATGCGGGTGGCAAGGAGCGGCAGGATGTTGTCCGCCTCCTTGCCAATCAGGCCGCTGAACTCCAGCCGGCCCAACAGGCCCAGCAGGATGGGCAGGGCGAAGACCAGGGTGCAGATGGCCGGGTACCACAGCACCGTGCGGGCCAGGCCGCGGGGGCTCTTGGCCGAGTAGAAGCGCTGGAAGAGCTGCGGGAACATGGGGTCGCAGTAGAACCAGAGCAGGATGTAGCTGAACCACACCCCCGGCAGGTACCTGCCCTGCCCGCCCGGCCGGCTGTACAGCTCCGGGTGCTGGGCGTGCACCCGGCCGAAGGCCTCGGCCAGGCCGCCCTCGGCCCCGGCCACCGCCACCAGCGCGGCCAGCATCAGGCCCACCATGATCAGCCCCTGGAACACGTCAGTCCAGGCCACGGCCTTGAGCCCGCCGCGCATGGTGTAGGCCACGATGACCAGGGTGACCAGCCCGGCCCCGGCCCATTGGGGCAGGCCGAAGAGCTCGTTCAGCACCAGGCCGCCGGCCAGGGGTTGCAGGGCCAGGTAGGGCACGGTGTAGACCACCAGCACCAGGGCGAAGAGCGAGGAGAGCCCGCGGTGGCGGTAGATGGCCCCCACCAGTTCGGCCGGGGTGACCAGATCTTCGCGCCGGCCCCACTCCCACACCCGGCGGCCGATGATCCAGAAGGTCAGGGCCATGAAGCCGGTGCCAAAGGCCATGATGGGGAAAAAGGCCAGGCCGTCGCGGTATCCCGCGCCCGAGGCCCCGAAAACGGTGAAGGCGCTGAAATTGGTGGCGGCCATGGTGCCGATGAGCACAAAGGTGCGCAGGCCGCGTCCGGCCAGGAAATACTGGGTGGGGTTGTCTTTCAGGCGGCTCTTGGCCAAAAGGCCTAGGGCCAGCACCACTATGAAATAACAGGCTAAAACGGCCAAGCGCGTCGTCATGGGAACCTCCAAAAAACCATACGGCCACCCCGACCTGGTCGGGATGGCCGTTGGCCTGGCATAACCAGCGCCCCCTGTATACCGCGCCTGGCCCGGCTTGGCAACCCCCGGCGCGCGGCCACGCGGCAAACGCCCGGTTAGGTTGACGACGACAAGGGGTTATGGTAAATAACCGCCTGCCGACAACATTCCCCGGTAGCTCAGTCGGTAGAGCAGGTGGCTGTTAACCACCCTGTCGCTGGTTCGAGTCCGGCCCGGGGAGCCAGAAAGAACAAGGGCTTAGGTCTATCGACCTAAGCCCTTCCCTTTTAACAGGAAGCATATAGGAAGCATGGAGAGCGAGTTGAACCGGACCACTAACCTGTCAATTTACTCCCGTTGACAATAGCTTTCCATACTCCCAAGATAGGGTTTAATAATTCGTAATCAGCAGGTCGCGGGTTCAAATCCCATCGCCGGCTCCAGTTATTACAGGGGCTTAGGTCTTATGGCCCGAGCCCCTGGTTTTTCAGGGTAAGCGAGAGGTAAGCAGCAAGAAGCACCTAGATGCTAGGATGAAACGCAAGAAATTGAACAAGGGATTTGGAGGGCCAGCCTAGAACCAAACCAAAGGAAGACTGCTAGGTTACGGAAGCGACGGGGCCGGAGGGCCCCGATTTCATTTTTGGATCAATAGCATTTCTGCCCTTACGGGCGATTTCTACGACCAACCGCACAACCTGCCGACATAGTTATAATTATACATATCAGACCCGATTGCCCGACTCCGCCAACTCACCGGCATTTAGCGGACCTGCGGTGCACCTACGGCGCACTCATGGGCCAAGCCCACCTTAGCTAGCCGTCAAAAATTTGGCAAGACTATTCGTCGCCCTTCGCCGGCTCGCTCGTATTCGTTCCTACGGTAAAAACAGGTTCAGGGAGAGAAAGCTTTTTAGTTATACCTATCTCTAGAATCGCGTGTAACTCAGCCAATTGCTTGCGTAAATTTATATTTTCCTTAATGAGGGCCGTAATTTGCTGCGACAGTTGTTCTGATCTACGAAGGGCCGAATCAATTACCTCATCCATTTGGTCGTAGGCTTGTTTGGCTAACCGCGTATTATGCTTAATAAAACTGCCTTCATATTCTATGTCTAGCCACTGATCAGACCTTAGTAGATCAGATAAAAAATCGGCAGTGCTGGCACTACCAACGATTTGGATTGGATCGACATCTAATACAGATGCAAGTGCTTTTATCGTAATATCATCAGGAATGTCTTGGCCTAATTCGAAATGAGAATATCTTTCTATTGGCAGTCCGGCGCGCGATGCAACATCTTCTAATGACAGGGATGCCTGTCGCCTAAGTACAGATAATCTCGATCCAATGGCCATGCCTAAGTAGTGGTAAGTAATTCCATTATCGCGTTCCGTAGGCCTAATAATTGCTTCATTAATACCTATAATATCTTCAGCTTCACAGCCAAGAGCTACCGCAAGCCCAACAAGCACCACGTCAGACGGTGTAACAGTTCCTCTTTCATAACGGCTGTATTGCGCAGGACTAATGCCGGCCAGCTGAGCAACTTCCCTCTGGGACCTTGCACCTCTTAGCCGGCGAAGTCGTTTACCTATTTGATAACTGATTAAGGACATACTACATCAGTCTTGACACACGCAAAGGGGTTATGTAAGTATACCGAACAAGGATATACTCATGGAGGCCACATGGACCGCTTCCAAGTTAGAGGCCAGCTTTTAGCCAAGCGCTACACGCTGATCCAGATAGCGGCGGAACTAGGGGTTTCCCGCCAGCGCGTCTCCCTGGTGGTGAATGGGCATTATCTAGACCGCCGGGTCATGACTCACATCGCCGGCATTCTTGAGCAGGACCCCGTGACTGTCTTTCCCTGGGCTGCCCATCTCTTCAACTCCCCTGAGATACCACAGAGCCGAGCCTATTAACAATGCCTGGCCACCCCATGCAACACCCATCCTGCGCTACGGCCGCTGCTCTGGCAAGGTCCGAGTTTGCCAAAGCTCGCACAAGAAGCCCTCGTCCTGGAGGGCGCTAATGTTCGGTCGGCGCTCGCAGTTGGACCTTTTCGATCGCAACCGCCCCCCGATGCAACCCGCCGGCCCGGTAGACCCGGAGATGGTGGACCTGGCCGGCCTGGACGTGCAGCGTCCGCTCAAGGCGGCCCTGGGCCGAGCCTTGAAGGGCAGTTCCTTGAGCCGGGAATTGGTGGTGGACCGGGTCAATGAGATTTTCGGGGCGCTAGGCAGTTCCTATAAGATGACGGCCCCCAACCTCGACAGATGGACGGCCGTCTCGGATGCCACCCACAACATCCCGGCCTTCGTGGTGCCAGTGCTTTGCGCGGTGCTGGAAAGCATAGCACCGTTGGAAGCCATGCTTTCACCCCTGGGCCTGACCGCGGCCGGAGTCCACGAGCGGCTGCTCATGCGGTTCGGCGAAACCCAACGCCTTGCCGAGAAGTTGAACGAAGAGCGCCGCCGGACCCGGCAGGCGCTTTCGGAGCGCGGGCTATGAAGCTGGCCCCCAGCAGACGGCGGGCCCTGGCGCGGGCGCTGGTGGCGCGGGAGCTGCAAAAGGCTTTAAGCCTGGCCGGTCCCTGCCAGCGCGGCCTGACCTTTGAATTTTACCTGCGCTTCTACAACCTCGGCCTGGTCGCCCGCTCGGCCTACAAGGTCCTCGGCCCAATCAGGTCCATTTTCTCTCTCTACCGCTGGCGCAGGCGCTATGCGGGAAGCTCACGCAAATCCAAATCATCTAAGCGGGGCGGCCATGTTTGAGTGGATTGCAACTCCTCAGTTGGCCAAAGCCTTGGGCGTCACAAGGCAGGCTATTCACAAACGGGGAAGGCTCTGGCCATCCCGTTATGTGCGCGGCCGTGGCGGCCGGGTGCGGGAATTTTATGTCCCCACCCTTCCCGAAAAGATACGCGACCTATTGTCGGAGGACGGGACCACACCGCGTCGGGCCCTCCAGGCCGAAACCGCACTGAATCTTTTAGGAACGCTGTTAACCGAAGCCTTGGTGTTAGTAAATCAGCTCAAGTTAGACATTTCCAAGGGAAACGGCCTTGCCTGAATGGATGGCTAGAAGCGACCTGGCGACCAACCTGGGCCTGCCCTACGACACTGTAAAAACCTTGTGCCGTCGTAAACACTGGCCCACACGCCCAACTTCTGGCCAGAGCGGCAGGGAAATCCAAGTCCATGTTCCCTCCCTTCCCGAAGAGATTCGCACTCGCCTTTTGAATGCCCTGTGCCCTCCCCACCAGGCCCGTCCGGGGGTGTTGCGCCCGCCCGCACTCGGCCCGGCCGAGGCGGCCGAGTTGGGTTGCGCCGGCCTGGAGCAGCAACGCCGGGCGCAAGCCAAGGTGCAGCTGCTTGAGCTGTTGGAAAGTGAGACGGGCGGCTTGGAGCATGGCCGGAAGACGCGGCGGCTTGAGGAGCTGCTGTATCAATTCAATCGCGGCCTGGTCCTGCCGGAAGCCTTGGAGGTTCTGGGCCATATCCAGGACATGAGCACCATCTACAGGTGGCGTAAGGCCTACGAAGCGCGGGGCCTGGCCGGCCTGCTGGACAAGCGGGGCCGGCCGCGTGGCTACAGCGTCATACCGCAGCCGATCCAGGATTTCGTTTGGCAATGCCTGCAAGCCAATCCGCAGATTCGGGCCGCGCACATCATGCGGCTGTTGCCGGCCAAGTTTAAGCGCCAGCCCTTGCCAGCGGCCAGCACTATGCGGGCGCTGGTGGCGCGGCTCAAGGAAGAGCACGCCGAAACCCTGGAAATGCTCCACCAGCCCAGCCAGCACAAGCGCCACTTCCAACCCAGCCTAGGCAAGGCCGACACCGGACTGACCCGGCCCAACCAGCGCTGGGAACTGGACAGCACGCGGGCGGACATTCTGGCGCGGCGTCGCCACAAGGTCATTGAGATCGTGGCTAAGGACGGCAAACGCTACACGCTGATCGCGGCGGTGGACGTGTTCACGCGCCGGCCGGTGGCCTTGTTGGAGCAAGCGGGCGGAGGCTTCAACATCAACCTTCTGCTCATCAAGGCCGTCCGGCGGCTGGGAGTGCCCGAGGCGGCCATCATGGACTTGGGCAAGGATTATCAGAGCGTCGCGGTGCAGTCCTTCTGCCAGGCCCTGGGCATCGACCGGCCGCCGATTCCGGGCCGCTCGCCAGAGCTGAAGCCCCACGTCGAAAGATTTTTCGACACGGTGCAATCGCAGCTTTTCGCCCTGTTGCCCGGCTACACGGCCAACAAGGTCGACAACCGCCGGGAGATCATCCTTCCCACGCTTTCCCGCCAGGAAATTCAAGAGCATATCGACGCCTGGATAGAGGCTTACGAACGGCGGGAGCATGGCGAAACAGGCCAGGCCCCCTTGGAGCGGGGCAACCCCGCCGGCTGGAAGCGGCGCACGGTCCCGGAAGAGCAGCTGCGCATGCTGCTGACGCCGATGGTGGAACGCGGGGTGCGGCAGTTGGTGATCCACCACAACAACGGGCGCTACTGGAACCCGGAAATCAGGTTCCTGGAGGGCTCAAGCAAGGTGTTGGTGGCCGATGATCCCGACGACGCCGGGCTGATCCACGTCTTCGACCTGGAGCGCCGATTCCTGTTCCAGGCCCAGGACCTTGAGCGGGCTGGCCTGACCCCGCGCCAGATAGCCGAAGAACGCAAGGCCTTCCGGCGGGTGCGCCAGGCGCGGCGGCGGGAGGCGGAAGAAACGGCCAAGGCGCTGAAGCTGGCTGAGCTGAACCGCCAGGCCCTGCGCATGGAGATAGAGACGGCCGAGCCGGTGGCCGAAGTCCCGGTGATCGAAGAGGACCTGCCGGAAATCAAGGCGGCGCTGGAAGCCAGGGCGAAGCTGCCCAGGCGCGGCGGTCTGGCGCTGGTGGGCGGCCTGGAGGCGCGCATTCAACGTGCTGCCGCCGAGTTGCCGGACCTGCCGGACCTGGAGCCCGAGCCGGAGCCGACAGCAGAAGCGGACGCGGACGCGGACCCCTTGCCCAGGCCCGCACTCTTCAAGGACCTGACGCAGTGGGCGCGATGGACCATGAAGCGCCTGGCCCACAACCTGCCGGTCGCTGACGCGGACAAGGCGGCGTTGGAAGAGTTCCGGCAAACCGACCGCTACAAGTTCTACGACCATGACGGTTATTGGGAATGGGATGCCCAGCAGTTGACCTTGGATTGATGGCCGTCAAAGGAGCATCGGCGTGAAAGATCAATTTGTTACCACAGATAACGTCCGGCGTTTGGGCGAAGTGGTTGACGCGCTCCTTGGTTCAAAGCGAGGCATGCCGCGCCTGGGCCTGCTGACCGGTGATGTGGGCTTGGGCAAGAGCTGGGCGGTGGATGACCTGGTGATTAACCATGCGGCGATTTACGTGCGGGCGGCGCGTGGCATGACGGCCAGCGCGTTGCTGCGCACCATCGTGCGGCGTCTTGGCGAGCGCCCGCCCTGGGGCCGGCATGACAGCCTTCTCCGGGCGGTGGACTTGTTGAGTCTGAGGGCCTCCCACAACCCGGCCAGCGGCCTGCTGGTGGTCGATGAAGTCGGCTACCTGATGGAAGGGGCCCGCCACGACCGCTTCCCGGAATGCCTCGACACTTTGCGCGACCTTTCCGACGAAAGCCAAACCCCGTTGCTGCTGGTGGGCGAGCCCGAGGTGGCGGAGACGTTGGCGCGCTACGCGGCCACGAACCGCCATTACCGCCGCTTCTGGGAGCGGATTTTGATCCAGGAAGAGTTCAAGCCCCTGTGCCGAGCCGAGGTGATCCGGATCGGCCAACTGCTGGCCGGCCTGGAGATTGCGGCCGAGGCGGCGGAAATGATCATGGCCAGCACTGAGGGCAATCTCCGTCGCCTGGTGGTGTTGCTGGACAAGATGAAAAAGGTCTGCCGGGCAAGCCAGAAGAGCCGAGTCACGCCGGAGCTGCTGAACACGTTGGGGCCGAAGGTGATGCGGTCAGCGCCTGCCCGCCTGGATAACGCCGGGCGGCCGCGGAAGGTGGCCTGATGGCAGAGGAGCAGACCTTCCGACCGGCGGAGCAGGTGCGGCGTTTCGTGCGCGGCCGCGGCGGCCGCGCCAGGCTGGCCGACCTTTACGAGCACCTTGGCAATGAGGCGGCGGCGCGGACCATCCGCCAGGTTGATTTCACGGTGGAGCACCTGGTTCAACGCGGCGAGCTGAAGGTGGAGGGCTTGGAGCTGGTGTTCCTGGGCCTCAAGAAGCAGGCCGGCCAGGAGAGTGAAGCCCACGGCCGGCTGTGGCGGGCGGCCCACCAGCGCACCGGGCGCGGCGGCTTTGGCAGCGCGGACCTGGCCAGCCTGGGCCGGGTGCGCCCGGACAGCGCGATTGAGTGGGTGCGGGCCATGCGGGAACAGGGCTTCCTGCGTCAAACCGGCCGCGAAGGTCCGCGGCGGATTTACCGCCTGACGCCGGGCGCGCCTGGCCCCGACAACCCGCCGGACTTCCGGTGGCCCCGGCGCGGCATCGCAAAGACCAGCAGGGACATCCCGCTTTGAGCGCTAACGGGATGGAGTTGGAGGTCACATGCAAGCCTTTGACCGCCAGGCTGACGCGAAGGGGTTGCCGTTTGCGGCAGCTGTTCAGCCTGCAAATGGGCTGGCATCCGGGCTTCGTGGTGTGTTGGCAGTGCCCACAGGCTTTGCCGGAAATCAAGGAGGCGGCGGCTTTGCTTACCAGGGAAACCGCACCCGGCCGCCTGTGTCCGGATTGCGGCGAGCGGGAGCGGGCTGTCACCTGGGCGGGAACCGTTTTGCCTCATTGTCACGAGTGCATTAGCAGGCGCTGGCGGGAACGCAACGGGCTTATAGACACCAACCGAGAAGGTTGACGGAATCAAGTTTATGGAGGGGTGCTGACATGCAAGGCGAGATTCATACGCAAACCTTGGCGGTGCAAACCGCAGCGCTGCTCAAGAGCTATGAGCAGGAGGACGCCGACCCAAGACACCAGCCCGAGCCTTGGCGGGACGAGGTTGAAAAGCGCCTGAAGCGTAACGGCGTGTCGCTCGCCTGGCTGCGCAATATCGCCTGCACAATCCCCGGCGCGCACCGTCACGGGGAAATGTTCCTGGAGTTGTGCAGCACCAACCTGCCCCGCCAGGAAGAGCCGGATTGGAAGCTCATGCGAGCCAGGGATTTCTATAAAAACCTTGCCGAGTGCCTCATTTCGGGGGAGGCGATTTCGCGCCAAGCGCACACTTTCAAGATGGCATGTTGCGACCATGTGGAACGGGTGATTGAGGGCTGCGGCGATTGGTGCGAGTTGCAGGACCTGGTTTACAAGGACGCCCTGCCGCGTTGCCTGAAGAGCCTTTGCGAAACCGACCGCGAAGGGGATTGTTTTCAGGTGGTGCTCAACTGGCCGGGCGCTTTTGTGAACGCGGTCCTTCATCGCGTCAGGGCCGAGTTGGAGCATTCCGGCCGGGAGGCTTTGCCGCCTTTTGGGCCAGGGGACATAGACCCCGAAGCGAGCGCCGTGCATCAAGCGCCCAAGCCCCCCGCCCCCTGGTTCTGGCCCCTGGACTTGCAAGCTCAGGCGGTCTACCTGCATTACATCGGAGCGGCGGCCACCCCCTGCCTGAAAGCGCCCAACTGCCTGGCCATGACCGAAGCTGCCTTGCGGGTGGCCGGTGTGGACCTGGAGATCATGGAGCGCCTGGCGCGGGCGTTTGGGAATGCCTGCATCGAAGACGGCCAAGCCCTTCTGGACGTTTGCCGGCGGTCCTTGACCGTGATCGACGCCCGCCCGGCCGCGGTGGCTTGAAAGGCGGGGCGCGTGGCTGAGCTGATCCAATTTCCACAGGCCAGGCGACGCCGGGAGCCGCAAAGGCGGGACTGGCTGACGCTGTGGCCGGAGCTGCCGGTGCTGCCGACGCCGGAGCAGGAAGAATTCGTCTGGCGGATCGCCAACCACATCGCCCGGACGGCCGACTCCCTGGGGCTCAAGCCCGAGCCGTCTTTTCATGAGTTCATGGTGGAGACCGGAAAGCTGCTGGCCAGGAACCAGGCCGGACAAAAGCTTGAACTGGCCTGGCCGCCCCGCAGCCATGCCGAGTGGGAGACGCTGTCGATAGGCCTGCTCAAGCTTTCCCAGGCCCTGGGCGAGGAAACGGCGGGCCAGGCGAAGCCGTCGGCCCCGCCGGCCCTCACGGTCCACACCAGGAGGCCCCACGACGCCCTGTGGGCGGCTATCTGGCCCGAGCTAAGGGTTCTGCCCACCCCGCGCCAGGAACGCCTGATATCGGCCCTGGTGGCCGAAATCAGCGGGCTCATGGAGGCGGCGGGCGGGGAACCGTTGCGGGAGCCCGTCCGCTGGCTGACGGCCATGCTCAAGAAGATTTCAACCGAGGCCTGGCCGCCCAGGGAAAAGGCCTTTTGGGGCAAGGCCTGCAAGGCGTTGAAGGCCAGGCAGCAACAGCTGGTCCGGCAGGTGCGCCGCAGAAACCAGCGTTCGCCGGAGCAGAACCGCATGCTCTGGGCCTTGGTGCGGGAGCGGCTGGGCGGGGACCGCACGGTGGTCGACGAGCTGTTGAAATCCTGGTTCCCGGACGCCGTGCGCAAGGACCCGGCCGGCAAACTGTTGCCCAGCACCAGCGCATTGACCAAATCCGAGGCCCATGAACTGATCGAAATGCTGCGGAACCCGGCCTACACGCCCAGAAGGCGGAGGAAGGTTGTCCATGAGTGAGGCGCTCATCATCCCGAACAAGGCCCTCTTTCGCCCCGGAGAAGTGGCCAAGCTCATCGGCGTTTCACCGCGCACCATGTATCGCTATATGGAAAGCGGAGAGTTCGGCGAGCTTCACGTTTTCAAGCGCAAGAAAATCACGCGCCAAGGGCTGCTGGGCTTCCTGGATCGGCACATGGAATCGTGGGAAAGTGCTCCCGAATAATGCGCTCGCCCGGATTTTCCCGGACAAACCGCGCCAAATCCCGCCAAACCGTGACACGCCTTTAGACGAACCTTGTTACTTTCTTTGGCAGGTTCGGGGGCCAACTCGTCTCCCCCCCCCGAATATCCGGAGTTGGGGTGATTCTTAGTAGGCAGGTGATCGGCAGGTGAAGGGCCGCGGGACTGTTTTCATGTTGGCAGTCCCGCGGCCCGGAGCCAAACACAACGCAAAAAACCGAGGAATGCAATGCCGACCATGCCAACCCAAGCTGAGCTGCTGGCCGATCTTCGCGCCGCCCTGGAAGCCGACCCCAAGATTTCCCAGATAACGCAGCAGCGCGCCGAAACCAGGGACATGCTGGCCAAGCTCCAGGCCCGGCGGGAACAGTACGCCGCCGATATCGAAACCGTCAAAAGGGAAATTAACTCCCTCGAAAGCCATCGGCTCAATCGCCTGTCCAAGGCTGAGGACCCCAGCCAGGTTGAAGAACGGATTCTCCAAACGCGCGGCAGGCTTTCCAGCCTGGAAGAGTGGCTGAAGAATACCGAGGCCTACATCAAGCGGAACGAGGCGGACCTCAAGAGGATCGAAGCCAACCTGGGCGAAGCCATGCGAGCGGCCATCGGCCGCCATCAGACGGGCATTGAGGAGCTGTTCCGGCCCATGCTGATGGCGGTGGTGGAGTTGGCCGAAAGCTGGAAGGCGGCCAAGGCCGAGTTGGCGGACCAATGGGACATGGAAGGCGTGGAATGCCTCCCCCAGGGCATCCGCCTTTCGGAGCTGCTTCCCGACAATAAGGGCCTGGCTTTCCGCCCCGCCCACACAATGTCGTTCTTCGCCTTTTAGGGGCCGAGGTTGCCGCGGCTGCCTGGCATACTCGGGGACGTGGCCGAGATCGTCGGGGATGAAAAGGCCCTGGCGCTCGGCCGTCTCTTTTGCGGCTGCCGCGTCAGCTGGCCTTCACGCGCCGCCCTGGATCGTCTGGCAAGAAATCACGCCATCATGAACGAGGTCGGCAAGGTCAGCGTGGCCGAACTGGCCCGCAAGTACGGCGTCAGCCGCGTGCAGGTCTATCGCATTGTCAAGGGAGAGCGAAAGGCAGGCTTGGACCGCGCTAAGGGAGGCTCCCTCCCCGCGCAAACACGTCCCGGTTAACGGGGGGCCCCAACCAGGCTCGCATTTAAATTTTGAGGCGTAGGCCGATGAAAGTCAACCCAGTGCGTAAGGCCATATCCGAGGGCGTGGTCAGCTTTGACGCTCCCCAGCGTCGCCTGATCGGCGTGGCCTCCACCAGCTTGCGCGACCGCCAGGGCGACGTGGTGGAGCAGGACGGCTGGGAGCTGGGCAACTTCATGGCCAACCCGGTCATTGTCTGGGCTCACGACTACAGCAAGCCGGCGGTGGCCCAGGCGTTGCGGGTCTGGCCCGAGGCCGGCCGCCTGCTTTTCGAAGCCCAGTTTCCGCCCGAGGGCCAATACCCGTTTGCAGACCAAATTTACCGGCTCTATCAGTCCGGGGTGTTACGGGCCTTCTCGGCCGGCTTCAATCCGCTGGAGGCGTCGCCACTGACCGGCGGAGGCCGGCACTATCGCCGCCAGGAGCTCTATGAGATTTCCTGTGCAAACATCCCGATCAATCCCCAGGCCCTGGCCGAAATCGTCAAGGGGATTGATTGCGACACCACCACGGGGGCGAACATGTACATTGATCCAGCCCAGGCCCAGATCAACAAGATGCTGGGCATCTCACCGGAGGTCTTCGCCAGATACAACGGGCCGGAAGGCATTCCGCCCATGATGAGCAAGAGCTACAGCCCGCCGCTTGGCCAGGAACCAATCCAGGACCAGATCAACAAGAAGCTGGGCATCTTGCCAGAGCTTTTCGCCAAGCACAATGGCGGCCAGCAGACCGAAAACATTTACGACGTGGCAAAGGCTGTCTTGCGGGAGCGGCCCTATTAGGGCAGCCCGCTAACCGCTGCGCACAGGTTTTTAGGGGCGGTCAATTTGGCGGAAGAGGTAATCAGCCTCAAGATAAGGGTCGGGTCCGAGGGCGTGCAGTCCATCGACGTGGTGGACGGCAAGCTCGGCAAGCTCGACCAGACCGCCCAGCAGGCCGGCGAAAAGCTGAAGGGCGCGGCCAGCGAGCTGCAATCGCTGCTGGTCACGGCCGGAGCCGTGGCCACCATCGGCGGTGCCACCGCCGCCTACATCGCCTACACTGATGCGCTGGCCAACACGGCCAGCGTGGCCAGCGCCACCCGTGAACAAGTCAAGCTGTTAGGCCTGGCCGCCCGTGAGCAGGCGGCCGTCAGCGTTTTCAGCGCCAAGCAGGCGGCCGACGCGCAGTATTTCCTGGCCAGCGCCGGGATGCAGGTTAACCAGATCATCGCCGCCCAAAGCGGAGTGATGGACCTGGCCGCCGCCACTCAATCCAACCTGGCCCAGACCAGCGCGGCGGTGGCCGCCACGCTCTCCCAGTTCGGCCTGGAGGCCGCCCAGAGCGGCCGGGTGGCCGACGTCTTCGCCGCGGCGATCTCCGGCAGCCAGGCCACGATGGACCGCCTGGCGCTGAGCATGCGCTACGTGGGCCCGGTGGCCCACAGCCTGGGCATGGACCTGGAGCAGACCACCGCGCTGCTCATGGCGCTCTACAACTCCGGGTTCGAGGCCAGCCAGGCCGGCACCGCCCTGCGCAGCGCCATGAGCACCCTGTTGGACCCCACCCGGGAACAGGCGGACGTCCTGGCCCGCCTGGGGGTCAACCTGACCGACGCCAGCGGCAAGATGCGGCCCTTCGCGGAGATCGTGGAAGACCTCAAGCGCAAGGGCGCGGGCGCGGCCGAGGTCATGAAGATTTTCGGCCAGGAGGCCGGACCCGGCATGCTGGCCTTGATCGGGACGGGAAAGGCCGGCCTGGACGAGCTACAAGCCAAGCTCTACCAGAGCGGCCGGGCGGCCGAGATGGCCAAGGCCCAGGTGGACAACCTGGGCGGCGATCTCAAGATGCTGCAAAGCGCCTCGGAAGAGGCGGCCATCAGCTTCATCGAAGAGCTTGACCCGGCCCTGCGCAAGACGGTGCAGGGCGCAACCTGGCTCGTCACCCATAGCGAAATCCTGACCCGCGCCCTGGGCACCGCTGGCGCGGCGGTGGCCATCTTCAAGGCCGAAAGCATGCTGGCCAGCACCGAGATTGGCAAGCTCACCTCCGGCGTGAGCAAGCTGTGGGCGCTGGCCGCCGCCAACCCGTTCACGGCCGCGGTGATCGTGCTGGGCACGATGGCCACGGCGGTTGCGGCCTACGCCGCGGCCACCGAAGACGCCACCGAAAAGCAGGCCCGCCTGCATCACGAAGCCCAGGACGCCAGCCGGGAATACGCCAAGCTCAAGAGCGAAATTGAGCGCCAGACGAAGGCGGTTGGCGACTATGAGGCGGCCCTTGTGCTGGCCAATGGCGAGCGGAGCCGCGAAAAGGACGCCGTCAAGGCCTTGCAGGCGGCCTTCCCCGGCCTGCGCCTGGAATACGACGGGACCAGGGAAAGCCTGGAAAGCCTGGTCAGGGTGGCGCGTGAGCACCTGGCCATCCAACAGCAAATCCGAGACGAGGCCGCGCGCCAGGAGCGAGACAAGTACGCTGCTGATATTGAGCAGACGCGGGCGATGGTTGATGGGCTCAAGGCCGAGGCCGACCGGCTCAGCAGCATCCTGGCCCAGGACACCGGCGAAACCGACCCCGAGGCCGACATTCGCTTTGTGGCCGCCCGCAATCAGATGACCGCCCTGGCCGAGACGGCCGCCGGGCTGGTGAAGACCTACCAGGAATTCGGGCTGCTCAAGGGCAAGGTCCCGGAGCTGGCCGGCGAGTTCGAGGGGGCACAGAAGGCTATCGTCGGCCTGCTGGACGGTCTGAGCAAGAACGCCGACGCCTTGACAGGCTCGCCGGCCAAGGCGCTGGCCCAGATCGCCGACCTGATCCGGGCCGTGGCCACGGCAGCGGAAGAGGCGGGCACCGCCAGCGCCAGGGGCGCGCGCCAGGTCTCCGAGGAGTGGGTCAAGGCCGCGGCCAAGATCGACCAGGAGCTGGCCAAGCTCACCCTGGGCAAGCACGCCTACGACCGGGCCCAGGTGCTGAGCGAGGAATCCAAGCTGCTCAGGCTAGCCCTGGCCAACAACGCCAGCGGCGAGGAGCTGACCAAGATACGCCAGCGCACGCAGCTAAGCCTGGCCGAAGTTGACAAGAAGGAGGCCGAGGAGGCGAAAAAGGCGGCCGACAAGCGCCTGGCCGACGTCAAGAAGGTCGACGACGAAATAATCAAGTCCCACAAGGCCGTCCAGGACCAGCGGGCCAAGGATGAAAAGACCGCCCTGGACGCGTCCGAGAAATGGGACCAGGACCAGCTTAAGCTGAAGCAGTGGTACGCGGAACAGAAGGCCAAAGTTGCTGACGGTGAGGCGGGCTACAAAATCGCCAAGCTGGAAGAAGAATGGGAGGCCTTCTACTCAAAGAATGAGCGGACCATTGAAACCGAGCGCATCCGCGCGGCCACCATAGAGGCCATCAGGGCCGAGAGCGCCAAGAAGAATCGCTCCGCCCTGGACAAGGCCATCGCCGAGTTCGCCGACGCCGACAAGCAAATGGGCGAGCTGACCGCCCACACCCTCAAGAACATCCAAAGCACGCTGGCCGGGGACCTGGCCGGCGGCTTCAAGAAGCTTTTTGGGGATGTGGAGGAGGAATACGGCTACCTGGGCGCGCGGCTGATCGACATTACCAGCCAGGTGGTCAGCCAGATCCTGGTCATCTGGGGCTCGGCCAACATCGCCCGCATGTTCAGCGGCGGGGACTACCTGCCGCTCTTCGGCGGGGTGGTGGGCGGCCAGCAGCAACAGGCCGGCGGTGGGATACTAAACGCGGCCGGCATGGCCAAGAGCGCCTGGGATTTGTCCGGCATGTTCGGCGGCAGCTCGGGCGGCGCGGGGGCCTGGCTGACCAAGACCTTCGGCGCTAGCGGCGACGTGCTGGGCGTGGGCATGGGCGGCGCCGGCGAATCCACGCTCTGGGGCATGAGCGCCGGCCAGCTCAACGCCATGCTGGGCGCGGCGGGCATCGGGGCCCTGGGCGGCCAGCTGGTCACCCCGCTGATCTACGGGGACAAGGGCTATTCCACCCTGGGCGGCACGGTGGGCGCGGCCGCCGGCGCGGCCGCCGGCATGAGCACCACCGCGATGGCCGCCCTGGGCCTGGCGGGCGGGCCCTGGACGGCGGCGGCGATGGCCGCGGCCGGACTGCTCCTGGGCGGTGGGGCCGGTAGCCTCTTTGGCGACGAAGAGCCGAACGACGCGCCCCAATGGTACGCCGCCAACCTGCAAAAGCTGACCAGCGGCCAGGCCGATGCCCTGACCCTCAATGACCTGGTCAACCAGATGCAGAAGGGCGGCGGCGGCCGGGACCAGGTGGAGGCGGCTTTCAAGGCGGCGATGGCCTCCGGCCAGTCCGCCTGGTGGCAGCAGAGCCTGGACACCACCATCAGCGGCGGACACCTGGGCGACCAGGAT
This sequence comes from Pseudomonadota bacterium, assembly GCA_043805555.1. GTDB lineage: Bacteria > Desulfobacterota > Desulfarculia > Desulfarculales > Desulfarculaceae > JACRDC01. Next base: position 1,667 of record JAZDHW010000292.1, on the reverse strand, counting down.
TACTGGCGAGTGGCCGGCCTGGGCGGCGGGCTGGAGGGCCTGGGCGGGGACCAGATCAAGGACCTGGCCGCGGCCGTGGCAGCCGCCGAAGATGCCCTGGGGCCGTTCCAGTTCGCCCTGCGCGGAGTGCTGGAGGGCCTGGACCTCAGCGCCATGTCGGCCGACGAGCTGACCGCCACGCTCCAGGACCGCGTGACCCCGGCGCTGGCCATCCAGGCCCAGAAATCCCTGGAGGTGGCCAACGGGGCCGACCTGCTGACCGCCACCAGCCAGGCCCTGCAAAACAGCATCAGCGCCCTGGTCTATACCGAAGACCTTTCGGCCACCAGCAAGGCCCAGCTCATAGACGTGCTGCTCAATGAGAGCGCGAGTTATGAGGACCTCATGGGCAAGCAGACGCGCCTGAACGAGATCCTGAAGGCGCTCAGCACCGCCCACGACCTGGGGGCCGATAAGACCGGCGAGATGGTGGACGAGGCCCGCGAGCTGGCCAAGGCCCTCGGGCTCCAGAAAAAGGCCTCTGACGACCTGGTCCCGGCGGTGGACAAGCTGGTGGAGAAGCTCACCGCGCTGGTGGACAAGATGAACGGGGTCGACGTCGGCGGCGGCGAGGCCGACAGCTACCACGAGGGCGGCCCGGTGCGGCCGCGCTACCACGACGGCAACCTGGTCCTGGGCCCCGGCGAGGTCGAGGCCATCCTGATGCAAAACGAGTTCGTGGTGCGCGAGCGGGCGGTGGCCTACTACGGCGAGCCGGCCCTCAACGCACTCAATAACCAGATGATCCCGCGCGAGGCGCTGGCCGCGTTGGTGCCGCCCACCCGCCTGCCGCGCTTCCACGATGGCGGCCCGATATCCGAGCTGATCCGGCCCTTCATGCCTGTTGCTCCGGACCCCGGACCCTGGGGCGGTCGCGCCGGCGGCGGGTTGCCCGTGCCTGTGCAGAACACAGTCACCCAAAATATCAATGTAAACATATCGTTGAGCGGTGATGTAATCGGAGAAAAGGAAATCCTTGACCGGGTAAGGCGCGAAGCTTTTGAGGGGGTCCGGGATGGGTTGGCCCAGGCCTCGGAGGCTGGCGAGCCGGTTATCCACGAGAGAGGCATCTACAAGAGATACTAATCGAGGCTGCCTTGCGGTTGTTACCTTAAATCGCCCTAATCAAGTTAACAGTATAATTTAATTGGCTAATATCTGACTAACCCGCCGCCACCTTCGCCCGCCGCCGTCATTATCCTGACACCAGCCATCCGGCTTAATCCAGCTTCGTCCAGGATTTTTCGCGATTTTCCCGGCGTTTTTTGCACTTCATTTCGGCAGTGAGGAAGCAAACCATGAATGAGGTATAACCCTCCCCTAAAATAGGGTCGTTGATAAGTCGAGACTTCTGGCAGAGTGAACGCTGTAAGGAGGCTCTAGGCTATGATCTTACCCACGCACAGCGGACAGGCTGTTAAGCGACCTGTTGGGACTCAAAGGCCAATGGACTGCGGTAGCCATTGGCACTGTGCCTCCTGGTGCGGTGGCCAAGTCCGTCAAGGTGGTGTACGAGGGTCGCGCCATCCTGTACCTGATCAAGCGGCGAGCTGCTTGACCGCCTCGATCTCCTCTCCCAGTTCTTGCCGGCCAGCCTGGGCCTGATCCAAGGCCTCGGCCGACATGTA